>JAFGSV010000004.1 GCA_016934325.1 Candidatus Aenigmatarchaeota archaeon
CGGCTTCCCCGTGTAACCCCTGGCAATCCTTACGGAATGCATTACCGCCTCGGTCCCGCTCTGGCAGAACCTTGACATCTCGGCGCATGGAAAAATAGACGCAAGCCTTCCGGCCATTTCGGATGCCAGCTCAATGGGGGCACCGAAGTTCGTGCTCCCGTACTTAGCGATGGTCCTGGCGGCCTTCCTCGCTACGTAAGGGTGGTTGTGGCCGAGAAGCATAGCGCCGTAGGAAAGGTTGTAGTCCACGTATTCCATGCCGTCGGCATCCCTGGCCCTGCTCCCGCGGGCGCCTGTGAAGAACAGCGGGAACGGGGGGAAGTACCTGAGGTTGCTGGCGACCCCGCCCGGCATGTGCTTCTTCGCTTCGGCGAAAAGCTTCCTGGAGCGCCTTTTCTTTCTGCTGTATTCCCCGTGCAGCGCCTTGAGCTTCCTAAGAAGGCGGGAGTTTGACTTCTCGTCGACCAGCCACAATTCTTCAGCCATTATATTTTATTGCATTTTCCTGCTCTTATTTATTGGAGGATTCCCCTGAGGATCAATCCCCCGATTGCCATCCCAGAGACGCAGTCTCCGGCACCGTCACCAGTTCCATCCGGGAAGGAACATCGGGACGTCTTTCATGTACCCGTCATATTTCTTCCCGAACTTTGAGAGCATGTCCCTCTCCTCCCTCCTGGCCAGCCTGTAATAGACCACAACAAGAACAGGCCAGAGGATCATAATCGGAAGGGTGGGCCACGCAAAGAGCCATGCCGTGATGACCATGATGATCCCCGTGTACTGGGGATGCCTCATGTACCTGTATATCCCGCTGGTAACGAGCTTGCCTTCGTTCCTCTTTCCGAATATCTCGTGCCATCCAAGGATGATGAGCGCCGCTGAGATGATCGATATGACCCCTGCTATCAGGCTGGTTGTCAGGAGTCGGAACTGCAGCCCGGACATATCGACAACAAGAGCCGCCGCAGGCTCATAAGACGGGTTCGGAAGAGGAACGAGGGAGGAAAGGAGGTATATGGTCAGTGGGAACCCGAACATCTCGGTGAATAATGCGACTATGAAAGCAACATAGCCGATGTTGCATCGCTGCCACTTGCTGCGCCTGAAAGGGAACACGAGGAACAGAGCGAAAGAAGAGAAGATGACGACGTAGAGCAGGACGAAGTCGATCCTGCCCTCTATCATGCCCGAGAACGCCCTCTCGCTGAGCAGCCATGACATGTTCCTCGCGAAATAAGGCCCGAAAGCAGCTATAATCGCTGCCAAGAGCAGAACATAGAGCACGATTCCCTTTCTCACACCTTGCACCCACGCTTTCCCAAACTTTAATAAATTATTTATATGTAAATATGTTAACCGAGTTAAATACGCAGGGGCCCGTGGTGTAGCTTGGTCTAGCATCGGAGCTTTGGGAGCTTCAGACAGGAGAGATTGCATAAAGAGCAATTCCTGAATTCAAATCTCCTCGGGCCCATGATGTTGATAAGGAGGTAATGGAATGAGCGAAGAGACGCATGGAGAAGGACAGGGGGGCGGCTGCCTGTTCTGCAAGATCATCTCAGGCGAGATACCGTCCAAGAAGGTATATTCGGACGAGAACATATTCTCGTTCCTTGATATCAATCCCAGGAATCCCGGGCACGCCCTTGTCATACCGAAGAAGCATTATACGACCATCCTGGACATGCCTGGAAGGGAGGTAGGCAAGCTATTCGAGGGCGTCAGGATGGTGGCGAGCGCGGTCAAGAACGGCTCGAGCGCCGACGGCCTGTCAATAGTCCAGTCGAACGGCAAGGCGGCCGGCCAGGTGGTCACGCACGTCCACGTGCACATCATCCCGAGGTACATGTCAGAGGGGCCGATTTCCCTGGAGGGCGTCATGTCCGTGAAGAAGATGCCCGAGGAAGTCCTGGACAAGATGGTGACAGCGATAAAGGCCAAGATCGGGTCTTCGGCAGGCTCGTCAGGGGAGCCGAAGTTCGATTTTTGATGAGGCTCAAAGCTTAATAAGCTGCCCTGACAAAAATCCTAAAAATGCGCCGGTAGTCTAGTCTGGCAGGACCCAGACAGTCATCGGGATGTCTTGGAAGATATGACGCCAGGATGATTGGGTTAGGCCTTCCAAGCCTGTGACCCGAGTTCAAAGCGTTCCCGCTGGAAGGAGGCGGACGTGGGAATCTCGGCCGGCGCATAATTCTTTTTTTCTTTGCAAATAGTTTTATAAATCGTATATAATATTAATTATTTATGAGTAGTGAAAAGAGAAAATATAGAGGACAGAGAATTTTCTTAGTTGAATCACCAGATAAGGTGCAAACCGTTAGCAACGAACAAGCTTATGCTGGACGAGCAAAATACTACTGGAATGAAGTGACGAACAATCCCAATGAAATGAGGGCAATCGAACTTACGGATGATTTCTTCTATTTCCCCTGGGGAGTGAGGGAAGTGAAAGAGAACAGAGCTGCATGCTTGCTGGATATCGGCTGCGGAACGGGGCATCGAACCGACAGGTTTCAAAAGGAGATGAGAAAGCACAATCCCGAATTCTGGGCCAACGGATGTGATGTATCGCCGCATATGGTAGAGATAGCTCGCAAAACCGATATAGAATACGGAAAGGGCCCCGTAGATGCCAAGGTTTGTGACATGAAACATCTCGATTATGACAGCGGATTATTCGATATTGCATCTATCATGTATACCGGATTATCCCATGTAAGAAGAGAAGAGGTTCCCCATGCTTTGGCTGAAATAAGAAGGGTAATAAAACCCGGAGGGATACTTCTTCTGGACGTTCCTCTCTTCAAGAGAAACAGCGTCGGCCATCAGATGGTTCAGAAGATGATAGATCTTGGTCATATGGAGGCAAAGGACCCCGAATCTTGGTATAGGGAAGGGAAAGAATGGCCGGAAGACTGGAGAGAAAAGGTGGACCCTTTCAGATATCTGGTATATAGAAGAGCACCCGATTCTAAAAATTTCTTGTATCTCTACAGGCATGATAGCAGAATGACAGAGCTTGTAGACCTCCTAAGAGAGCAAGGCTATATGGTTGGGGGTGACATGCTTGTCTACAACAATGACATGAGACCATCCTATCCTCCCCCAAGCATTGCGAGCTTTCCTGCACGCAGGAGGGACAGGCTTGTGATTGGGCACGCTTTGCATTTGCTTGCCATAGCTGCGAGAAAGGGATGAAATTCATAATATCTATAAATAGCGTGTGAAACAATCAACAGATTTTCCACGATTGTTTCACCGGATCGTTTCAGCCATCCCTTCCGAACCGTCGAACCGTTTCACGAGCCCTTTTATAAACCTGATGTGTGAATTTAATTCATGAAAGAATTCAGCTTCCCCTTGGCGGCGGCATTCTTCTTCATATCGATATGCATCATGGGGATTTCAGCCGAAGCCGCCGAGCTGGACTATTACGGGATCGAGACGGTAGTGAACCAGAACTTCATGGTATCCACCACGACCATACTGATATTCGACACGCCGATAAACCACCTTGACTACAACCTGGATTTCAACATCGATAACTTGTCGGTAAGAACGCTCTCCGGCACCAACAGATGCAGCTTCGAGAACGTCGGCGGCGGGAGCGTCATAAAATGCGACTTCTTCAGCATGTCCCCCGAAGACACCACCATCAAGCTGAGCTTCGCCACTACGAACGCTGTCAAGAGGGTGGGCGACGACTATGAGTTCAGGGCCACGTACCCCATATCCATGAAAACGGACAGGATGTTCAGCATCATAAAGCTGCCGCCCAAGGGAGTCCTTGCGGCCGAGGTCGCCAACGAGTCCTTCTTCCCGCCGGACGGGAATGTGCTCACGGACGGGAAGCACATGATCGTTTCATGGGAGAAGAAGAACCTGACGGTCGATGATTCGCTCAGCTTCTCAGTATTGTTCGAGGTCGTCGGCGCCGGCGGAATCATGTGGGACTTCTTGATCTTCGGACTGACAGCCTTGGTGATCATAGCCATGGTGCTTATCGCCGTCTACATGAGGAGGGGCGCAGGCCCCGTGCAGAAGGAGGTCAAGGTGCTGCCGCTGCTCAACAAGGATGAGAAGAGGATAGTCGATATCGTCGCGAAGGAAGGCGGGGAGGCAAGGCAGAGGCTGCTTGTGAAGCAAACCGACTTCAGCAAGGCCAAGGTATCCAGGCTCATCAAGAACCTCAAGGAGAGGGGCGTCGTAGATACGGTGCCCATCTCGGGCAGGGAGAACAAGGTGATACTGAAGATAAAGGGCGTGGGGGAATAGCAACCGATTTCTCATCCCGTGAAGGATGCCGGGGCGATGAAACCTTTTAAATGATACCGCCAAACATTTTAAAAATTCAGCTGGAAGGTGGTCAAGATTAAGTCATTTTTCATAACGACGGCGATAGATTATCCCAGTGGCATGCCCCACATGGGGCACGCTTACGAGAAGATATGCGCCGACGCGATAGCGAGGTTCAAGAGGCTGCGGGGCTTCGACGTCCACTTCTCGACGGGGACGGACGAGCACGGGATGAAGATAGAGAGGAAAGCGAAGAAGGCCGGGAAGACCCCCCAGCGGTTCGTCGACGAAATGGCAGTCTTCTTCAGGCGGCTGTGCGAGGCGCTGGACATCTCATATGACGACTTCATAAGGACGACCGAGCCGAGGCACGCCAAGGTCGCCCAGGAGATCTTCAGGAGGATATACGAAAAGGGGGAGATTTACAAGGGCATGTACGATGGACTGTACTGCGTCGAGTGCGAGACCTACTACACGGCGAAGGACCTGGTCGACGGCAAGTGCCCGGTGCACGGGAACGAGCCCGAGGAAGTGAGCGAGGAGAGCTACTTCTTCCAGATGGGCAAGTACAGGGACAGGCTCGTGGAACACATAAAGAAGCATCCTGATTTCATCAGGCCGGAGTCGAAGAGGAACGAGATACTGAACAGGCTGCATGAGCCCCTGAAGGACCTGTGCGTGAGCAGGACGAGCTTCGACTGGGGCATCCCGGTCCCAATAGACAAGAAGCACGTCCAGTACGTCTGGATGGACGCTCTTATTAACTATCTTTCCACGGTCGGCTGGCCCGCCGGCAAGTCGGGCAAGTTCTGGCCGGCCGACATACACCTGATAGGGAAGGACATAGTGTGGCACCACACCGTCATCTGGGGAAGCATACTGATGGCTGCCGGGGTGGCCTTGCCGAAGACCGTGTACGTTCACGGATTCGTCAACATAAAGGGAGAGAAGATGAGCAAGTCCAGAGGAGCCGTGGTCGACCCCCTCGAGCTGGCCGATGCTTACGGCACCGACCCGCTGAGATACTTCCTCATAAGCGAGATCCCCTTCGGGGAGGATGGCGACTTCTCGGTCGGGTCCCTCATAACGAGGAACAACAACGAGCTCGCCGACAACCTTGGAAACCTTATAAACAGGGTGCTGACCTTCATCCATAACAAGAGCGCCAAGAAGGTCCCCAAGCCTTCCAGGTATGACGACCTCGACAGGCAGCTCATCCAGAACCTCAAGGTTTACACCGACAATGTTGGGAAGCTCATGGACGACCTGCAGCTGCAGGAAGCCCTCGACCAGTTGATGATGCTGGCCAAGTTCGGCAACGAGTACTTCCAGGCCAAGGAGCCCTGGGGCGGCGATCCCGCCAACTGCCTGTACCTGGGAGCGAACCTCGTCAAGTGCATTGCCGTGATGCTCGAGCCGTTCATGCCGTCTTCTGCCGAGAGGATATGGGCCTTCCTGCGTATGCCGGGATCGGTCCACAAGCAGAGATGGGAGTCCGCGAAGGAGCTTTCGGTGAAGGCCGGGCATACGATCCAGAAGCCCGCACCGCTCTTCAAGAAGTTCAAGATCTAGCTGAAGACCCAGCCGCTAATAGGACTGCTGCTCCTCTTCCTTTGCCTTCTGCGTGCTCGCCGTGGGCTGCGCCCGCCCCGCCGCCGCGGCCTGCAGCTCCTCGGGGCTGGCCCCCAGCATGGCCTTTATCTCCGCGAGGTCTATCTCGAGCTCCTTCGCCAGCCTTGCCCTCTCCCTCCTGTTCAGCCTGCGCTCCTCGAGGATCCTGAGGTTCTGCTCGATCTGGTCCTCCCTCTGCAGGAGCCTTGACCTGACGCTGGCGTCCTTCTTCAGCGTCTTCTCCCTCAGCCTGTCCCAGCGCTTCCTGAGACGCCTTATCCTGTAACCCCAGCCGAAGATGAGAGAAAGAGGGTTGAACATATAAAGCACTGTTTATTTATTTGCTTTTACCTTTTAAGAGTTTATATATCATACTGTTTGCATTGCTGCCGTTCTCATGAATTTAAAGTCTCTAAATATCTATCAAAGTGGGGTTATATGAAAGAAATCCATTTCTGGCAATTTCCGGAAAGAAAGATATACGTGAAACTTGAGGAAGGATTTCAAAAAGATTTTTTCGATGCTCTAATCAATAGGCTTGGGAGTAGATGGGAGTTGATGAAAAGATTGGGGGTTGGATACACGACAACAAAACACTGGCAATATGGTTGGAGATTCAGAACACCCGATCGGAGAGAAGACCAATATTGCCCTGTTTGGGCATTAAAGAAAATATGTCATATTTATTCAGATGTGATGGGTCTTGATTTGAACTGCGTATTACATGACATTGAGAGGCACATTCATTCTTACAGAGCACACTCTGGTACAAAAATCTTAAAACCACGACTACCCATAAAGAATTCTTGTAGACTCTATAGCATAATTGCCCACATGATTGCCGATGGAACTTGGAGTGAAGGTTGTTGTTCAAAATACATAAATTCTTCTGATGCGCTGAGAAGAGAATTCGTAGATGATTTAAAACGGGTTTTCGGTGATGTTGAAATTTATGAGAGTTTTGCTAGGAATCACGTTCCGCACATAATATTTCCTTCAGCAGTCATGTATATAATAAGTTCACATTTACCATTCAAGTTTTCAGGCATAAACGGATTACCGAAAAGTGTAATAAGCTTACCCCCGAAAACAAAAGCTCGAATGTTGAGGTCCTTTTTTGACGATGAGGGATATGTGCATGATTCGAACATTCAGATATGCTCATTGGACATTGAGATGCTGAACATGATAAAACTCATGCTCAAATCATTGGAAATAGAATCCAGCAATCTCAAGAAATACAAAGATTATGAGCGTGTCGATGGAAGTATCAGTAAGGTTGCTTATTTTAATATATTTTCAAGGTCAATCCCCAAATTCTCAAGAAAAATCGGATTTTCACATCCGAAAAAAAAGAAACGATTAGATTTAATCATGAAAATAAGATTGCGCCCTAGACATCCGAACAGTGATAAGATCAGATCCACGATTCTTGCCCAACTCAAAGAAAGAGGTGTTTTGACAGCAGCTGATTTATCCTTGGCGTGTGTTATTACGTCTAAAAACCTGAGAAAAAATTACCTATATCCTGCGGAAAATGAAGGTATCATCGAAAGAATGGGAAAGGGCAGGGGTAAGGGGGGACCTGTTCTATGGAGGTTGAAAGAATGAAAACGTTCAACTTACTGAATCCAGACGTGAGGAGAATCGTCACCAAAAGGTTCAATGAACCAACACCCATTCAGAAAAGTGTTATTCCGGAAGTTTTAAATGGTGAAAATATACTCGTTATTTCAGGGACAGGAAGCGGTAAAACCGAAAGTTGTTTGCTCCCAATTTTTAGCAGATGGATACAGACACACCCAAAATCTATTTCGGTTCTTTACATCAGTCCTCTCAGGTCGTTGAATAGAGACCTCTTAAGAAGGATACTCTGGTGGGCCAGTTACCTGGATATGGACGCTTCTGTTAGGCACGGCGACACCAGCCAGTACGAGAGAAGCATGCAGGCGGCAAACCCACCGGATCTTTTGATATCGACCCCAGAGACCCTGCAGGCCATGCTTACAGGCAAGGTCATGAGAAAGCATATGGCCAATGTGAAGTTCGTTGTGGTGGACGAGATTCATGAGTTGGTTGACAACAAGAGAGGCATACAACTTTCCGTGGGAATTGAGAGGCTTAAGGAACTGATCAGGTCTGCTGGCAATACGGTTCCCCAGTTCATCGGCCTCTCGGCGACCGTGGGGACTCCGGAGAAGGTGGCAGAATTCCTGACCGGCGGCAAATGCAGGATAATCGACACGACGGAGGCCAAGGGCTTCGACATCATGGTGGAATCCCCGGAGCCGACGCCCAAGGACGCCGAGCAGAGCAGCGACATGCTGGTGTCGCCCCAGGTCATGGCAAGGTTAAGGAGGATAATGGACTTGGTCGGGCAGAAGAGGGCCTCTCTGATATTCACCAACACGAGGGAGTTCGCTGAGATACTGTCGTCCAGGCTGAAGGCGCTGGACCCGGACCTCGCCCTGGACACCCACCACTCGTCCCTGTCGAAGGACATCCGGGTGGATGCCGAGTCGAGCCTGAAGGACGGGAAGCTGAAGGCGCTGGTGTGCACGAGCTCCCTGGAGCTCGGAATAGACATAGGCGAGATAGACCTGGCTCTGCAGTACATGTCTCCCAGGCAGGTCACCAAGCTGATGCAGAGGATAGGAAGGTCGGGTCATGGCGTGGGGAGGATATCCAGGGGCATAATCATGGCATCCGACCCCGACGACTGCTTCGAGGCGTCGGTCATAGCGGGCCTCGGCATCAAGGGCAGGATAGAGCCCTCGGACGTCTATGACCAGTCCCTTGACATCCTCGGGCATCAGATTGTCGGGCTGAGCCTGGAGGAATACAAGATCCCGGTTAAGAAGGCCTATGAGATTGTGCGCAGGTCGATGCCTTTCCGCCAGCTGTCCTTCGAGGAATTCACGCAGGTGTGCAGGTTCATGCAGAGGATCGGGGCGGTATGGATAGACGAGAAGTACAGCGACGTCCCCGTGATCAAGAGGAGGAGGGGCGCGTTCGAATACTATTACAGGAACCTCAGCACGATCCCGGACGTCAAGAACTACAGGATAATCGATATCGTCACCAACAAGCCCGTCGGCTCCCTGGACGCCGAGTTCATCGCGATGCACGGGACCCCCGGCACCTCCTTCATATGCAAGGGGCAGGCATGGAGGATCCTCGAGGTCAAGAAGGGCAGCGTGGTCGTGGAGCCGGAAAAGGGGATAGAGGCGAGCATACCCGCCTGGGAGGGCGAGCTGATACCGGTCCCTTACGAGGTCGCGCAGGGAGTCGGGGCCCTCAGGAGGGAGATAGCCGAGAAGGTGAGGAAGGGGGGCCTGAAGGCCGCCTGCGACCATGTCGTCTCGAAGTATCCCGTGACGCTCGACGTGGCCAGGAAGATGGCGAGGACCGTCAAGAAGCAGCTCAGCGCCTGGCACGTGCCTACCGACAGGGAGATTGTCATCGAGTTCGCGAAGGCCGACGAGGGCTACTGGGTCATTCTGCACACCTGCTTCGGGTCGCTGGTGAACGAGACGATCGGCCGGGTCCTTACCATAATGCTGACAAGCAGGCTGGGATCAATAGGGCTGCAGACAGACCCCTACAGGATAATGCTCAAGCTGCAGGTCCCCAGGTGGAAGGACGTCATCGACACCTTCCGCTACATAGAGCCAAAGAGCATCGAGGGCATAATAGACCTGACCATGGTGCGGACTGAGCTCTTCACGTGGAGGTTCATCCACGTGGCCAAGCGGCTGGGCATAATCGAGAGGGACGCGGATTACGGGAAGGGGTACCTGAACAAGGTCGTGGATGCTTACGTAGGGACCCCGGCCTACACGGAGGCCCTGCATGAGATAAAGAAGGAGAAGCTCGACATAGGCCTGACCGAGAAGCTGCTCAGATCCGTCCAGAAGAATGAAGTCAAGCTGGTCATCGAGCCGGGACTTTCGCCCCTGGCCGAGACGGGGCTCGCCAGGAAATACGAGATCGTGGCCCCGGACAAGCCCGAGCGCGAGATCCTGGAGGCTTTCAGGTCCAGGATTCTGAACACGAAGATAAGGCTGCTCTGCACGAACTGCGGGAGATGGGCCCAGACCGGCAGGGTCAGTGAGGAACTTGAACTGCAATGCCCGAAATGCGGGGCAAGGACCATAGGGGTCACGCCGTCATGGGACCTGCAGAAGGAGAAGATACTGCAGAAGCATATCGCGGGCAAGAAGCTTACGGCAGAGGAGGAAAAGGAGCTTGACGACCTCATGAACACGGGCACGATGGTCATGAACTACGGCAGGCCCTCGCTGAAGGCCCTCGCGGGAAGGGGCGTGGGCTGGACCACGGCCAAGAGGATACTCAACAAGGCCAGGGACGATGAGGAGTTGATGCTGCTCATGCTGGAGGCGGAGAGGAAGTTCGCCAGGACCAAGAGGTTCTGGAAGGCCTAGCGCCGTTCCATATCTCCCTCTGCTGGCGCTTTCCCACTTCTGACGGAAAAATTTAAATATGCGATGCCTGCATTAATAGAATGTTAGGTTAATGACCAATGAGTGATAAAATGTGGGAAGCGTGGGATTGACTTAGGGAGGTATTGACATGGAAAGAGTCGGAAAAGGTTGCACAATCAAGGTGCTCCGGGATTACGAGGGATTCCCCCAGATACAGTATTTCATGCATCAGACGCTTGACACGGGCGCCGAAGCTGTCCCGCAAGAAGCGGGATTCAGGAAGACGCGTATCCCTCCCAGGGCAACCGAGTTCAGCATAGCATCGGGCTGCTACAGGCACGATGGCGGATAGGGTTTATCGATCCCGGGCATTTGCGTCATTCTTCATATTATTCCTGCGTGAATGAAGCCCATTTGTGGAAAGAAAATCCATATTGTGAAAAATTTCATATAATAAATTCCACTGGTGGGAAACAATACAGAAAGATATTTAAATACTGCCGAGAATCTTCTGATTATGCAGGCGGCACAGGCTCTGAAGCTGATAAAGGAATATCAGAGGGAGCTTGAGCTCGAGGATGACGGCTTCTTCCACAAATTCATGCTCTGATCGGGATTTGTAACAATCACCAAGAAATATCAACCGGCTATCGGGATCATTCCAGAATCTGCTCTACGAACCGCTCCGGATCGAATTCCTGCAGGTCATCGTAGCCCTGTCCAGTACCCAGGAAGAGAACGGGCTTCTTGGCGGTGAAGCAGGCGGAGATTATGGAACCTCCCTTCTCGTTCACGTCCATCTTGGTGAGGATCATGCAGTCGATCCCCACGCCCTCGTCGAACTTGCTGACCTGGTGGACGACATCGTTGCCGGTCAGGGAATCCACGACCAGTATCTTCAGGTCGGGCTTGTTGACCCTCACGACCTTCTTCAGCTCGTCCATGAGGTTCACGTTGGTGTGCATCCTGCCCGCGGTGTCGGCGAGGACAGCGTCGAGGCCCCTGCTCTCGGCATGCTTCCTGGCATCGAAGACCACCGCCGCTGGGTCGGCGCCGTATTTGTGCTTGATTACGTTTATTCCCAGCTTGTCGGCGTGGAACTGGAGCTGCTCGATGCTGGCGGCCCTGAACGTGTCCCCGGCAGCCAGTACGGGCTTCCGCTTCTCGCTCAGCAGCTTCTTGGCGACCTTCGCGATCGTTGTCGTCTTCCCGCTTCCGTTGTAGCCGAGGAACAGCAGGCAAGCAGGCCTCTTGTCCTTCTTCGCCGCCCTGATGACGTCGCCTATCTCTATCTTCCCCTGGCTGACAGTCTCCAGCAGCAGCCGCCTGAACGATCCTATTATCACCTGCTCCGCATCCTTCCTCTTCACCGGCTTGCCAACGAGCATCTCCTTCAGCCTCGACCGGAAGAAGTCAAGTACCTCCAGGGCGATGTTGGCCTGCAGCAATCCCGGCTCCATGGACGCGAACAAATCGTCGATCTCCCGCCCGGTGAACTCCTTTTCCCTGATCTTCTTGACCAGCCCGAACCTGGGCAGACGCCTCTTCTGCTCCTCTTGCTCATGCGGCGCCTCAGGCATCTCCTCGGCCTTCCGGGCGATCCCCTCCTTCTTCGTGATGATCTCTTTCCTGGCGGGTTTCGGCTTCGCCTCCTTTGCGGCAGGCGGCGCCGCAGCTTCCCGCTTGGCGTCTTCCTCGTCCTTCTCCCTGGCGATGCCCGCGAGCTGCTTCACCGACTCCTTGATCCTCTTCTTCAGTATCCCGAACATAATAGAATTAATTGCCCTCTTCCATTTTAATGCTTGCCAGGCGGGGCATCAGCCTGCCGGCTCCTTCAGGAGCCTCATGAACCCGTAGAAAAGGCTGCTCAGGGCGGCGTATTCGAATATGAGGTAGGTCATGACTCCGTAGGTGGAGGTCGTGCCCACGGTCGGCCCCGATATGAAGGGCTCGACGTACGAGACGGCGGTGAAGGTGAAGGTGGCGAGCCCGAGGAAGATTATGCCGAGGGAGATGGTTATCCAGGACTTCGGCTTCTCCCTGTTCCCGTAGAAGCTCCTGGTGCGCTTGAGGATCAGGAAGAAGATCAGGATGAACCAGACGCTCAGTATGAAGTTGGAGAACAGGAAGAAATTCCACAACCACATGATATAATCTTGTCATGAGCCCCTAATATGTTTAACAGCAACTACCAAGGCATGAGAAAACGGCTTGGCTGGTCAACCCTTCAGTATCTTCGCCTTGACTTCCTCGAAGTGGGCGGGCAGGGATTCCGGGGCGAGCTTGACCTTAAGGTAGGACGAGAACCTCTTCTTGTACTCCGATGAGTTCTCCCTCTTGAGCCACCCGGCGTAGGACGCCACGTGAGCACCCTTAGTCCTGTCGTCGCTTGGCAGAATCTTGTCGGAATGCGCCACGCTGAGGCCCGCGTCGACGGCTCCCCGCAGCGCCGCGAATATCCTGCTGCCGGGGGTGGGCTTGTAGAGGCCCATGTCGAGGACGGCCTGCGAGATCTTGCTCTTCTTCGCCCTGACGCCGCAGAGCAGGCCTGCAAGATAGGCGGCCGGTATGTTCCCCGTGTTCGCTTTCCACCCGAGCTTCTTTAGCTCGGGGGTACCCGCTGAAACGAGGCACCTGTCCCCGGTGGGCTCATACTTGACGATATGGCAGTTCACGTTCGAAAGGGATTTCCTCACCACCAGCCTGCACTTGCCCGATTTCAGCAAGGCGAACCTCTTCTGGTAGTCTGTCTTGAGCTCCCTCCTTCTCCTGTGAGGGACAATGGTCTTCTTAGCCCTTGGCATCCATGCCACCCCCCTTCTTGGTGCCCCTGATCATCTTGTTGTCCCGCAGGTAAGAGAGCATGTGCTTCTTGTTCCTGAACTCGCCTCCCTTGACCCTGAGGTACATCTTCCTGCTGACGTCCTTGTCGATCTGGCCCCCGTCCCTGAGCTCCTTGATGAGCTTCCTCAGGGCCCTCGTAGTCCTCATCCAGCTCTGCTTCTTAGGGCCCTTCGCGAATTTCGTGCCGCTGGCCTTGCCCCTGCCCTTCCGCCTGCCCTTCTTCTTCTGGCTCGCGATGTAATTGGCCTTGACCCTGCTTACGCCCTTCTTTTCCTTCTTCGTTATCAGGTTCTTCTTGATGAGTCCCCTTATGTCGTTCCTGGTCAGGGCCTCCCCGACGTCCTTGTCGCCGGACACGCGCACCCTTCCCGGGCCGCACTTCAGTATCTTCGCTGCAAGCCTCTTCTGGTATGACGTGTTCATCCCTTCAACCTCTTGCCTTTCGCGGCCTCTTTGACCGGCGCCTTGGCCGGCTGGGCCTCCGGCTTACCCGGGTAGGCGCCTTCCTGCGGGGTAAGTTCGGCGCCGAAATCGACAATGGTGTACTTGAAATCCGAATCCTTCTTCAGCTTGCCCCTCTTCCTCAGGATCTCCCTGGCGAGCAGCAGCATGACGAGGGCGATGGCCTTCTTGCCGTTGTTGTTGGTAGGTATTATCAGGTCCATGTCCGCAGCCTCGTTGAAGGTGTCGCACAGCGTGACGACGGGTATCCTCTTCTTCTTGGCCTCCTTGACCGCCTGCTCGTCGACGAGCGGGTCTATTAGGAAGACGACATCCGGCTCGAAGAAGTCCCTGTAGGACGGGTTCGTCAGCGTCCCGGGGGAGAACCTGCCGCTTATGTGCTTGCATCCGACGACCTCGGCGAACTTCCTTATCGCCTCGGCGGCGTTCGTCTTCCTGCTTATGATGAGCATGTTGTCGAACCTGGACAGGAAAGCCGCCGCTGTGACTATCCTGGCGTCGACCTTCCTCAGGTTGAAGACCGCCAGCCCGTCATCCCTCACCTTGTAGACGAACTGCTTCAGGTACTTGGTGCACGACTTCATCCCTATGTGGACCCCGGCCGACAGGTAATCTGTCCTTTCGACGAGCATTTTCCCACTCCTTACCTATTTTCACCCTCTGATTTATATGTTCCTTATATTTGCGATTCTTTAATATATTAATTTATTACGCGCCCCGCGCCCCCGCAATGGCCTATTCTGTGTCTTTTGGCCGCGATGTTTTTTAAAGGTTATGCAAGAGGGGAGAAGAATGTCCGGAAGGTCAGTCTCTATGGCTGTAGGTGCATATGACAGGCCTTCCGAACGGACCGTCCCTTGTGCCGATCATTACATATAAACCGTCGGGATCGCGGTAAACATCGTGAAAGTCAAGGCTGCTCGCTTCAGGGACATGCTCGAAGCCGTTGGCCTCGAGCTCATCCGGTGTCGTATGGCTCTTGGCAGTGTAGCCGTTCCCTTCCTTGAGCAATGCGAATCCCATTCCGAGCATGTCGTTATAAATGAAATCAGATGCATTTAAAGCTATTCCCCTTTCGCATCTTCAAGCCCCATGCCGATGTTCAGCAGACAGCGAAGTCTGCTTGGTTTCCAGCCATGCCCCCATAAATAATATTATTTTTTATTTGCTCGAATCCATATTATTTGTACATGGGAGGATTCCTTCGGTTGCTAGCATCGTTATTCTTTTTGTTAGCGCTTGTCGGAATCCCGGCTTCAGCGCAACCCTGCCGGACAACCGCAGACGCCAACTGCGACGGCGCCATAAGCATACAGGAGATGAACTCCCACATCGGCGCGTGGTTCATATGCTCCGACTGCACCCCCGACCTCTTCGATGCCATACAGGGATTCTACGGCATCCCATTCTGCGGGGACGCCAGCTGCGATACTGGAGAGGACGAGGCATGCTCCAGCTGCCCTTACGATTGCGGGCCATGCACAGAATGCTACCAGGCGTCGGATTGCTATTACGTGTCCGTCTATGGCGGGGAGCCCCCCCATGACGGCTCATTCTACCATGAATACACCCTGGCAGAGGCCCAGGCGCTGGCGAACTCCAGGCCGGACGATGCTCTGACCTTCACGCTGCTCGGAGGCGATTACGGCTCCTTCACAGAAGACGCCCAGGACCGCACAGAATGGGCTGCGTGGATGGCGGACAGCCCGGAAGTGATTTTCAACAGCATAGCATTGGGCGACTATCCTGACAATCCCGACCTCTATCTCGCTTTCGATGGCATCAAGGTGAGTGAAGGGCCGAACCCCGGAGGGAACCCCAACCACGCCGTGGATATCGACGGGGCCAGCCACGTCAGGCTTGCGGGCATGGCCATCGAAGGGATAGATGGCCATAACCCGTACAGCAGGGGCGTTTCTTTGAGCAGGGCCGGCCATGTCGCCATCAGCGGCAGCGCCATACATGGATTCTACAGCCTTGTGAGGGCGACCCCTGATGCCGCCAGGGTCAACAATGTCGTCATAAGCGATTGCACGTTCAATGATGCCACATGGGCAGTCATCGCGCATGGGGATGACTGGGCGGTCGGGGACAACGAGTTTTACGATCTCTGGGACGGGATCAAGGCGGATGTTCATGACAGCATGATCTCGGAAAATGACATGCACGATTTCAGGGGAGCGCAGAACCTCTCATGGCAGGGCGACGGCATCGAGGTTCACAGCAGCCCGGTTACAGGCAGCCAGCCCATGAACGTGACGATAAGCGGGAATACCGTCAATGTCGGCAGCGGATGCAGGCACGGGATAAGCATGACATGCGGAGACGGATCGGAATGCATCAACGTGACGGTCGAAGGCAACGTCGTGCACGGGACCAGAAGCACGACCATCCGATCGACTCAGACGATCGGCCTGGTCTTCAGGAACAACACCGTCATGAACGATGTCGGGGACGTCGTGATCGATGACACGTGCTATGTTACCGACATCTCCCGCAACATCGTGCACAAGCTGCACATCGATAGCGGCACCCCCGTCTATTACGAGGACTACAACATCGGCTACAGCCTCGCATGGGGGGCCGGATCCAGGCCGCTTGCGGATGCGGGAGGGCATTCGCTGGACCTCGGCCAGAGCCAGGCGGCCTTCGAATCCCTTTTCACCGATTTCGCCGGCGGGAATTACACCCCCCTTCCGACCGGCCCCGCCTGCCCTGGCGGAAACGCCAACCTGTCCTCAGGTGAGCACATCGGCGCCCTGCCTTGCGTGGCGGTGGGACCACCTTGCGGGCCGTCTGACGGCACTTGCCCGGACGGCTGCCATTATCCCACGGACCCGGACTGCACCCATTGCGGCGATGATACCATGCAGGCGCCGAATGACGACGGCCTGAGCGAGACGTGCGACGGGACGGATTTGGATACATACACCGATTGCCTGAGCCATCTTGGCACCGGATGGATAGGAGCCCTCGCCTGCCTGGCTGACTGCTCGGGCTTCGACACCAGCGGTTGCGTTAACGTCGGCGAATGCGGCGACCTGGTTGACAACGACGCGGACGGAGCTACGGACGCCGCTGATTTCTCATGCCAGCAGGGAGGACCTGACGAGGACAGCTTCATGGCCGAATGCCAGAACGGGCTGGACGATGACAGCGACACCTTTGTCGATTTCCCCGACGACCCGGACTGCTACAGCCTGCAAGACAATGTGGAACAGGGCGCCGTCGTGTCGGAGGGGCTGGTGATAAACCACACCCATGTCGCTCTTTTCGAGCAGATACCTGACTACTGGCTCGAGAAAGCGAAGGAGCTTAGGGTGGAATACACGACACAGTCCCACGGGAGCCAGTCCATCAACGACATGGTGAACATGGAGAGCGTGATAAACCCCGAATACAGCGTCGCATACTGTTCCGGATTCCTCTTCGTGGACCCGTGCCTGCCGCCCGCAGAGACGCCGTCCGCCCTCAGGGTGTTCATTCACGGGGGCAGGCCGGAGAACTACTGGGAGACCCAGGAGGGAAGGGACCAGGTGGCGGCATACATGGAAACGGGATGGTACAACTATTCCATATTCTTCTTCTGCGGGGAGCATAACGGACCCCCGGAGTACATACAGGCTTATCTCGGCAACATGACCCTGTTTGAGCAGCAGCACCCTGAAGTGGGGTTCATATACGCGACGGGGCATTCGGCGCTTTCCCTGTCTGTCCCGGCCAACAACGCCATGATCAGGGATTACGCAATATCAAACAACAAGCTCTTCTTCGATTTCGCTGATATAGAGCACTACGACCCTGACGGCAACTATTACCCCAACGAGGACGGGACCTGCGTCTGGTGCGAGAACTGGTGCAGCAACCACCCGGCCGACTGCCAGAACCTGCTGCCCAGGCTCGAGTCCGGGGTGATGACCGGCTGCCCCCATGCGCACGGCTTCCTCTGCAGGGTCAAGGCGAAGGCGTTCTGGGTCATGCTGGCGATGCTCGCGGGCTGGGAGCCTTGACCTCGCGCCCGGCATGATGCCGTAATAAGCACAAGAGAAGCTAGTAGAAGGAATCCGATACGCTGTCGATTACGAGCTTGACGTTCTGCAGCACGGGGTTGCCGTGGCCGGGCAGCAGCTTGTCTATCTTCAGCCCCCGCAGCTTCTCGATAGAATTCTTCAGGTCGAGTTCGCTGCCTCCCGGCAGGTCTGTCCTGCCGATCCCCTCCGCGAATATGGTGTCGCCCGAGAACAGCACCCTGCTCTTCTCGTCGTACAGGCAGATCGACCCCGGGCTGTGTCCGGGGGTGTGTACGACCCTCAGGCCGCTTATCTCGTCGCCGTCATGCAGCTTCCTGTCAACGTGCCTGGCGTGCATCCTGCCGTTGAAGAAGTCCGAGAAGCTGAGCTCAGGGTCGCCCCTCTCCAGGATGGGCGCGTCCAGCTCGTGGATCGCAACCTTGGCGTTGAGGAAATACCCGTTGCCTCCGACGTGGTCGAAATGCCCGTGGGTGTTTATCACCCATTCGATGGAACCCATGTCCCTCTTCATCGCGCTGAACATGGACATGAGCCTGGTGAAATTGAAGCCGGTGCCGGCATCGATCACGGAATTGCCTATGACGTAGATGTTTGAATCGGCCTCCGAAAGGCCAATGACGGTTATGTCACCGATTTTCCTTATCATGCCCCGACCCCGCTGTGATGCCTGTTAATATGTTGCATGCTAAGAAATATATATTTACCTTGAAAAAAGTATTTAAGGCTTTCTCCCTGCTTATTCCCGGGCCGATGACAAACGGAATGGAAAGGTTATTAAGGCTTCCTGGCGGCCAGCGCATAGACCAGCTTCTCCGCCTCTTCCCTCGACGGCTTTGGTGGCAGCGGTAAGTCCCATCCTATGTTGACGAGCAGGCTTATGGCATGCCTCATCATCCTGTCGACCTCCTGCCCCGAGTTGCCGCATGCGGTGTGCAGGAGACGTGCCCTCTTCTTCATGGCGAAGTCGGTCGGGTCCTTGGCGTAAGCCGAGAATAAGCCGATCAGCTGCTTCCTAAGGTCGTCCCTGCCGCCCTCGTCCATCTCATCCCTTCCTGAGCTTCCACTTCACGCCGCCGGGGGTGTCCTCCAGTATGACACCCAGCTCTGCCAGCTTCGACCTGATCTCGTCGGACTTGCCGAAGTCCTTTTTCTTCCTGGCGGCCTCCCTCTGGCTTATGAGCCGCTCGACCTGGGCGCTTATGCCCTTCTTCCCGGCATGAAGGACGCCGAGGACCTTGTCGAAGCCGAGCATCAGGCCCTTGACGGCCTTCGCATCGGCCCTGCCCAGGCCGCCCTTTTCCGCGATCCTGTTGACTTCCTTCACCAGGTCGAAGACGGCCGCCAGCGCCTCGGCGATGTTCAGGTCGTTGTCCATGGAAGATTCGAAATCCCGCTTTGCCTTGCTGACCAGCTTCTTGATCCTCGGGTCGCTCTTGCCACCCTTCGCGCCGTCGAGCATGTCCATGAAGTCGAGCAGCCTTTCTGTGGAGTTCGCTGCGGCCCCGAGGCCCTCCAGGGTGAAGTTGAGCTTCTGCCTGTAATGGGTGCCGAGCAGCAGGTACCTTATCGCCCTGGGGCTGTGCCCCTTGCCAAGCAGGTCCCTCAGCGTGTAGAAGTTGCCCAGGGACTTGGACATCTTCCTGCCATCCACGAGCAGGTGCTCGTTATGTACCCAATACCTTGCGAAAGGCCTTCCGGTACCGCCCTCGGACTGGGCGATCTCGTTCTCGTGGTGGGGGAATATGAGGTCGACGCCGCCCGTGTGTATGTCGAATGTCTCCCCGAGGTACTTCATGCTCATGGCGCTGCACTCTATGTGCCAGCCGGGCCTGCCCTTGCCTATGCCGGCCTCCCAACCGACGTCGCCGTCCTGCTCCGTCCAGGCCTTCCACAAGGCGAAGTCCTGGGCCTGCCCCTTCTCGTACTGGTCCTGGCTGACCCTTGCGCCGGCCTTCAGGTCCTTGACTTTGAGATGCGCAAGTTTTCCGTAACCCTTCTTTTTTGATATATCGTAGTAAACCGAGCCGTCATCGCTCTTGTAGGCGTAGCCTTTCCTGATCAGGGACTTGATCAGCGTGACCATCTCCCCGACATGCCGGGTGGCCTCGGGGTAGGCGGAAGCGGGCCTGATGTTGAGCTGCTTGAGGTCGTCGAAGAAAGCCCGCTTGTATTTTTCTGTGAACCTGGCCAGGGAAATCCCGGCCTGCTGCGAGCCCTTGATGGTCTTGTCGTCGACGTCGGTCAGGTTCATGACGGCCTTGACCCTGTAGCCCTTGTATTCCAGGTATCTCCTGAGCAGGTCCGACACCATGTACGCCCTGAAGTTGCCGATGTGGGCGTAGTCGTAGACGGTCGGGCCGCAGGAATACATCCTGACCAGCTTGCCGTCCAGCGGCCTGAAGGCCTCCTTCCTCCTAGTAAGCGTGTTGAAAAGTGAGAGCGGCATCAATGCACCATGACATTAAATGGTATCCGAATATAATATTTGTTGCCCGCCCGAAAATATATTCTTCCCATGGAATTTCGGCTAGGACGGATTCGCAGGCAATCAGCGTGTGTTGGGTACCACCCGTGATACCTCCGGGTGCTTTTAGAGACCCGCCTTGATATATTTATCACCGATAGGATTAGCCGTCCAATAGGTTCCCCACCCTTCTCTACTGTCAGTACCGCACCACAAAGGACCAGATAAACCAAGATCTTTAGCCAGGCTTTCCTCATCAATGGATCCAAAATCGGTACCTGGTTTGAAATAGATCCTCAATCTTGGTCTCATGATAATTATTTGGGGATGATCATTAAAAATCCGATGCTATCGGTGGAATATGCGGATATTCCTAAAGCTATGGTTTAATTTCCAACCGCTGCTGTCAGGGCTTTGCTAATAAAAGGCTGATTTTCGGCGATTTTATTAGCAAATGAAGGAGAATAAGAGCAAAATTGTTAAACTAAAAGTTTTATTTTCTTCTTAGCGGAATTTTATTTTTTGCATGTTCTTCTTCAATTAATTTAACCGCCTTTGCAGAATCGATAACTTGAAAGGGAACTTTTCCGTTCTTCGTCAATAAATCTGTTAATGATTTATTATCTGTTACATAATGTACTAATTTATCTTCACTCACCGCCAACTGAGATGCCAATTCCAATTGCGATTGAAACGCATCGCAATTAAATAAATGTTCACGTACCCTTACCGCCGCCAAAAAACCGAATCTCTTTTGATGTGCGTCCTTGTATCTTTTTTCATATAAATATTGGTCTACATTCTGTGTGATATGAATAATTCTTTCTCTGCAATCTACGTTGTAAATAAAGCCATTATAAAAAATTTTATGGCAAGGGTGGTCGATAGAACCCCTCTCTCTAGCTAAGAAGGCCGTCTCAATTATATCTAATCCTGGAACTATAGCAATTGACGTCATTGTTAAAGCCTTTATCAAAATGCGAGCTCTATGAATTTTCTTTCGTCAATTATGTCAGCATTTATAACTTTTGGGTTGGTAAAAGTCATTGTAAGTTCTAATATCTCCTCACTTTTGGCAGAGTTGATAATTGCCTCTGCCTCTGGTGCAATAGATTCTATTTTATCCCTGATTTTTTCGAATCTGTGTTTCCTCATGAACTCCACAACCACTTCATTTGGTAAAGCCATGTCCAACCTCCTCCTGTTTGTTCTTCGGAAGAAATAAAAGCTTAATGTGTCACCACATCTTGCCCTCCCATCAAGATGTCACTACCTAATATATTTATGGGTACAATGGATTTATAAATGAAAAAATGAGATAATTCGATATCAGTAAGCGCTCTCATGGCTAAACGATTGCGTTCCTCTTCAGGCATCAGTCCTCACATCCTCATGGGAGACCTCACAGAGAAGGAACTGCTGAAATTTCCCCCTTTCGAGTTCCAGAACTGGGTCTGTGAGAAGCTCGGCGGGAGGATAAGCCACAGGAAAACAGGAGATATGGGTATAGATGGCTGGACGCTTGATATGACACCGATACAGGTCAAACAGTCACCGGATGTCGGCAGGAACCCCATAGACAACTTCCAGACTGCCATAAGAAGGGGGAGCAAGAAGAAGGGAATATTCGTGGCGTTCTCATTCGGAAAGGGAGCTTATGAGGAGGCGGCAAGGGCGAAGAATGATGGAATCGAGATAAAGCTGATTACTGTAAAGGAACTGCTCGAATCGAAATCGGCATGAGTGGTCATTTTATTAGCAAAACTCGTCTTTTATTAGCAGAATCGATTATATTAGCAAAGCCTGCTGTCAGCAAGCATTTATAAGTACAATACAATAAGGGACTGGTGATTACCCATGTACGAGCAGATAGACCTCGACGCTATAGAGTCGAACAAGGACGAGGCCCCGGATTACAGGCCTTTCCTGAAGTCGAGCTCACCCGGCGCCCCCGTCAACATAGAGTACAGGATGAGGTACCTGTCAAGCCTGGAATCGACGGAGAAGGCGAGCTACGACGAGTTCGCGAGGATCGCTGACCGTGAGGGCCTGAAGAAGGTGGCGGGCGTCTTCAGGCAGATACTCGAGCAGGAGAAGGAGCACGAGAGGAAGCTCAACGAGGGCAGGGAGACCATGACGAACCTCAGGATGTCCATCCAGAGGGAGAAGGACAAGATAACGATCATGCGCGACATGCTCGATGAGGCCTACCGGGAGAAGGAGACGAAGGTCGTGTCGAGGCTCAAGGGCATGATTTCCGAGGAAGAGGGCCACGTCATCAAGCTCAGCGAGGCGGCGGGGGAGCTCGAGAAGAAGATGGAGCAGGAGAAGGATCAGCTGAAGAAGGAAGCCGCTGAGAAGGAAGCGGAGAGCGGCCAGTACTGCAACCTGGGCGTGTGCGTGACCAATGGGAAGGGGGAACTGGCGGATGACACCGCCCCGGAAGTCGTGGAATAGCGGTTCAGAGGAATAGTAATTAAAGGGACGAATCCCATTATTTATTCAGCCCAGCGCGGGAGGTGCTGACATGGCGCTCGATGACAAGGACCTCATGGAAGTGGAGCCGGACTTCAATCCGAATCCGGGGGATTTCAGCAACGAGAGGAAGGTGCTGCAGGTCGCCCTAGAGAACGAGATGAAAGGAAGGAGGCTCTATATGACCTACGCCAGGTCCTTGACAAGCGACCTCGCCAAGCGGGTCTTCGTGCACCTGGCCAACGAGGAGCTGGCCCACATCGAGGACATAAAGGCATTCATCAAGTCTTTCTCCCTGGGGCCGGGGGTCGATGTGGACAGGATGATTAAGCCCGGCTCCCTCGACCACACCAAGGAATTCTTCGGCAGGCTCATGGAGGGCCTGCGGGAGCAGGTCAGGCCCAGCGACGACGACAGCAAGTCCAGGGAGGTCGCGATGAAGATAGAGCGGGCCGGATACGAGTATTACAAGAAGGGGGCCGAGACCACCAAGGACAAGCAGCTCGAGAGGTTCTTCAGGTGGCTCATGGAGCAGGAGAAGGCCCATTACATGCTCATAAGGAACGCTTTCGAATACATGGAAAACCCCGATTCCTTTTTCGCCGGGGAGGAGCACTGGATTCTTGAGGGCTGACGGAGGGATTCAAATGGGATGCGGCGGTTGCGGAAGCAAGAATGCCAAGAAAAAGAAGAAGTCAAGTATGTATCCAGTGCCCATCGGTGCGATAAGCGGTTGCGGAAGCAAGAATGCCAAGAAAAAGAAGAAGTAGTCTGGTGGACTGCTCCGACTTGAGGTGGATGCGAGCGGGAAGACGATGATAACGATAATCGGCTCCGGAAGGGTCGGCTCCAGCACCGCGATGAGGATCGCGGAAATGGGCCTGGACGACGTCCTATTGCTGGATATCGTCGAAGGCCTGGCGAGGGGCGAGGCCCTCGACATATCGCAGTCCTGCGTGTTCGACGTAAATGTATCGGGATCCGAAGATTTCGGGGACATGCGAGGCTCTGACATAGTCATAAACGCCGCCGGCCTTGCCAGGAAGCCGGGCATGGACAGGCTCGGGCTAATGAGCAGGAACAAGGAGATAACCAGTTCTGTCGCCGGCAAGATAAAGCGGTTCGCCCCGGGCTCCATCGTTATACAGGTCGCAAACCCCATGGACGTCATGTCCCTCGTGCAGCTGCGGGAGACCGGATTCGAAAGGGAGAAGGTGATCGGAATGGGCGGCGTGCTCGATTCCCAGAGGTTCAGCTATTTCATCTCCCGGCGCTTCTCCGTCCCGCCCAGCAAGGTGGAGGCGCTGGTAATAGGCGAGCACGGGGACAGCATGGTGCCTCTGGTCTCCCATGCCAAGGTTGACGGGAGGCCCCTTTCGGAGATCGCGGATCAAGGAGATATCGGAAGGCTGATAGACATGACCAGGAAAGCGGGCGCTGAGGTCATAGAGCTCAAGGGCAGCACCTTCTACGCGCCAGCGAGGGCAATAGCCTTGATGGCGGAGGCGGTCGCGAGAGACAAGAAGGCCGTCTTGCCGGCTTCTGTCTACCTGCAGGGGGAGTACGGCGTTTCCGGCATCTGCGCCGGGGTGCCGGCAAGGATAGGCAGGGACGGCCTCGAGGGCATCGTGGAGATCGACATAACGGATGAAGAGAAGCGGGCTTTCAGCTCTTCCTGCGACCTGCTGCGCAGGAAAGCCGGGGAGCTCGGCCTGCTATGAAGATGCCTTTGCCCGTCAGAGCTTCAGCCAGGGGAAGTATCCCCTCAGCTTCTTCTCCTGCTCGCTCACCTTGCCGGGGACGGGCCTGCGCTCCACCATGGGGCTCTTCAGCTCCTCCACCTTCGGCTTCTCCTTGTACTCCCGGATGTACATCTCCCATATCTTCGGGTAGGCCCTCACCCTCTGCTTGGACCTGACTGTCAGGTTTATCGTCGAGCCGGATTCGAACATGACCAGGCCGAGGAACCTGTGCAGATAGTAATCGAGCAGGTCCTTGCATTCGACATATGTCTTGAGGCAAACCTTCGCGCCCTTTCTGACGACCATGTTCACGAACACAGGCTTGTTGGGGGCAGCGAAGAAGATGATGCTGGTGAGCATGACCGCCAGGGGCTCGGTGAGGTCAGTCCTGCAGGATCCTATGAGCCTCTCGCCGTACTTGCCGAACAGCTTCTCTTCGAATTCCCTCCTTCTTATGCCTTTCGGCAGTATGCCCGAGAAATCCTCGCTCACGTAGACGGATATGGATTCCTTCCGTTGGCTCTTGTTGATGAAGCCGCCGAGGGAATACCGCATTATCCCCGCCTTGGAAAGGACCTCGACGTACTCGTCCGCCTTGTCGAACTGCTCCTGCAGCGTGTTCATGGGGACGCTTCCTCCGATCTTGTACACAGTCCAGATGAAATCCATCAGCTTGCTCGCCTTCGAGGAAACGGACAGCAATTCGCTCGAGAAGGCCTTTTCCACCAATTCTATCATGAAGAGAATAATATGGCCCAAAAATTATAAACCTGACTACCACTTCCAGGAATATCATGCGATTTTCATGCGGTTCAGCGCCGGCGGCCCAAGCGGCGCTGTCATGGAATGGAACACAGCTGAAACAGGACAGGCGGTCAGCCCGTCATTATGCCCTCGACCTTCCCTGCCTGGTCCTCAACGCTCTTCCTGATCAGCTTTTCTATCTCCTTCGATAGCGTCGTTTCACCCAGGACGCAGAGCGCCTTGAACTTCAGAAATACGTCTTTCTCGATTTCGATGGTGGTCGTTATCGTTTCTGACTTGGGTTCGTTTTCAGCCATGACATATTTTTACTTGAACGCTTTTTAAATGTTTGTATATTATAATATGTAAATATTTAAATATGAAAATATATTAATATATTCATATGAATTTCATTGACGTAGCCGGCGAAGCGGCAGAGGACGGGTCCCTGTCGGCGGCAGGGTTCTCATGTGCGTTCCCTGCCGGGGCAGCCCTTCCCCTCGCCTCGATCGCACGCCGGCTTCAGGCGGCTTCCTGCCCCGGTCATGCTAGAATGTCTAGAACATATGGATTTTTTAGGAGGTGTGAGAATGGCGGACGATATTGAAGGATTGAAGGATTTCGACGCTTACGAAGCCAGGATAATGGTGATCGGATGCGGCGGAGGCGGATGCAATACGATAACGAGGCTTACGGACATGGGGATAAAGGGGGCGTCCACGGTGGCCATCAACACGGATGCCAGGCACCTTTCGGTTTCCAGGGCCCACAGGAAATTGCTGATCGGCGAGGACCTGACCAGGGGACTCGGAGCCGGAGGGTACCCGGACATCGGCAGGAAGGCGGCCGAGGAGTCCAAGGAGGACATAAGGGACGTGCTGAGCGGGTGCGACCTCCTCTTCATATCCTGCGGCCTTGGCGGCGGCACCGGAACGGGGAGCATCCCGGTGATCTCGAAGATAGCCAAGGAAATGGGGGCGATAGTGATAGCGCCGGTCACCGTGCCGTTCAGGATGGAAGGATCCCGGATAAGGAAGGCGGAGGAGGGCCTCATGCGGCTGAGGGAATCCGCCGACACGGCCATCATTATAGAGAACCAGCGGCTTGTCGAGATAGCCGGCAACAAGCCCATAAAGGAGGCTTTCGGGATCGCCGACGAGCTTATTGCGACGATGATAAAGGGGGTCACGGAACTGATATCCCAGCCGTCGCTCGTCAACCTCGACTACGCGGACGTGAGAGCCATAATGCACTCCGGGGGCGTCGCGACCATAGGGGTCGGGTCTTCGAACACGAACAACAGGGCGAGGGAGGCCACGGACAAGGCCCTCAGGAATCCCCTGCTGAACGTGGATTACGAGGGGGCGACGGGGGCCCTGATACAGATAATAGGCGGCGAGGACATGACGCTCGAGGAGATCAACTCCGTCGGCACGGTGATTTCCGAAAAGATGTCCCCGGAAGCCACCGTGATGTGGGGGGCCCGCATCGTTCCGGGGTTCGGCAACAACATGCAGGTGATCACCATAATAACGGGGGTGAACTCCCCGTACATACTGTGCAACAGGCGCGAAGAGGAGAAGATCGTCGCAAGGAAGGTATACAACCAGTTCGCGGAAATGGGGATAAAGGTTCTGGCATAGCCGCCGCGACCTCAGGAAGGCGTAACGGTGGAGTGTCCGGGACCGCTTGGATGCGCGTCTGGTTCATGAGCGGAAGTCGTGCCGGGGCTGAAGGCCTGTGATCGTCATGATGAAGACTGGCGAAGTGTTCGTGAAGGACCTGATGAAGCCAGCCCGTACGATAAGCAGTGACATGCCCATATCCGAGGCCCTGCCTCTCCTGAAGAAAACCGAGCTCGGCTTCCTTTCGGTTATCGACGAAAACGGGAAGCTCATAGGCGCGGTATGCGAGAGCAGCTTCATGAGGCTGGTGAAGCACACCCCGAACTCCCCCCTCGAGGAGCCGGTATGGTACGATTCCCTGGAGCCGGATGAAGGCAAGAAGCCGGTGGAAGCCATAATGACGACGAACATAACCACGGCCAGACCGGACGACGACGTCAGGACCGCGCTCAAGGTCATGAGCTCTGCGGGCTACCGCTTCATCCACGTCGTGGACTCCGACGGAAGGCTCTTGGGCGTCATGAGGCTCTGCGACGTTTTCGAGAAACTGCTGGGTGACTGACTTGAGCCCGCTGATAGACCTCGCGCTGCTGCTGTTCGGCGCAAAGCTGTGCGGAATACTGTTCACGAAGATAAAGCAGCCCGGCATAGTCGGCGAGCTGGTCGCCGGCATAATACTGGGGCCGTCCCTGCTGGCCCTGGTGAATCCCTCGAGCCTGGTGACCTCTGTCGCTGACCTGGGTCTCCTTTTCATAATACTCCTGATCAGCCTTACGATCGACTGGAAGAACCTGGAGGTAAGCACGGAGAAATACGTCTGGATAGAGATAACCAGGGCCCTGTTCACGATCATACTGGTCTACGTGATATCGACCATGTTCTCATGGAACATATACACCTTCCTGGCCCTGGCCTTCACGATCATACTCTCAAGCACCGCCATCGTGTCGCGGACGCTGGCCGACATGAAGCAGATAGACAGCGCAGAAGGCCAGAACCTGATGGGCATCGAGGTCGTCGATACCGTGTTCGGCATCATATGCATCGCCGTCCTTGCCAACCTGCTCGGCGGCGAGACGATAGTCATCGAGCCCATCCTCACGACGGTCTTGATAGTCGTGGGCCTTTTCGTGGTCATGGGGAAGGTCGGATTCAAGATGGTGAACAGGCTCACGAGCTCGATCCAGAAGTACGGCGTGGAGGAGGCGCTGCTGGGCTTCACGCTGCTCCTCGCATTCCTGCTCGGGAGCTTGACGGAGAGCCTCAGGCTTGAGTCTATCCTGGGGGTCTTCATCGCCGGCATGATACTGAGCAAGAGCGCGCAGCTGCCCGTGATCGTCAGGAAGGTGAAGGATATAGGAGAAAGCTTCTTCATACCCATATTCTTCGCGTCCGTCGGCCTGACGATAAACCTGATGTCCGGGACGGGGAACCTGCTCTTCATGGCAGGGCTCATAATCATCATCGTCTCGGTCAAGGTCTTCACGTCTTTCGTGTCCCTGAGGCTCTTCAACTTCACGGCCACCCAGTCGATCAAGATATCCACGGGGCTCATCACGCTGTCGGAACTGACGATCGTGATCCTGGCGCTGTCCGTCTCGAACCTCGAGCCCGGGATATTCATAAGCCTCATCGTCTCGTACCTGATCATAAACGCGATTTCCCCGGTGATAATGAACTTCTTCTTCAGGGAGAATTTCCAGGTCAATCTGGAGAGTATGGCCTTGTATGGAAGCCACCGGGGCAAGAACAAATGGAAGAGATATCGCAGCAGGATATACAGGAACGACAAGAAATCCTACAGCTTCCGGGGACGCTGACCTCCTCCCATAGCAAATAAAACCAATGCACGCCCGTATCCTAAGGAAATGAAACCGGCAAAGGAGCCCTTAACTTATTTCGCCCCAGCCGACCAGGCGCCAGCGGCCCGCGACCTGCCTTGAAATGGCGACCCTTTCCCCCTTCTCGGCGCATATCGGCATCTTGAGCTTGATCTTCGTCAGCTTCCCCATATCGATGATGGCCCCCACGGTCCTGCTGGTCCCGGAAGTCAGCATCAGAGGGACGCCCGGCTTCAGAGGCTCGACCTTTATCTCTTCCCTGGTCCCGACAACCCTGTTGAGCATCTCCACCTTCATGCTTATTTCCGACCATACGGGGGGCAGCTTACCCGGAGCCCCTGCGACGGACCCCGACAGGGCGTCGGCCTTCGCAAGGTACGGGTCCAGCTTCGTTGATACTCCCAGCAGCCCGCCCGGGAGGACGCTCTGCTGGTCGAGCTTCGCCTTCTGCAGGCCCGTGACCTCGGTGATCAGGGGACTGACCTTGTCCTTGACCATTATGCCCGGGCATATCTCTATCTTGTCGCCGACACGCAGCTTTCCCTGGACCAAAGACCCACCGAGCACGCCGCCGTGCAGCTTTTCTATGGGAGTTCCCGGCTTGTTCACGTCGAAGCTCCTTGCCACGAGCATCTTCGGCACCTTCCCGCCGTCCCTCTTGGGGGTGGGTATGTTTTCCTGAATGGCCTGAATGAGGGCGTCGATGTTGACCCTGTACTGGGCCGATACCGGGATCACGGGAGCGTCCTCGGCGACGGTGCCCTTGAGGAACCCCTTGATCTGCCCGTAATTCCTCTCGGCCTCCTCCTTCGTGACCCTGTCTATCTTGTTCTGCACCACAACGATGTTCTTTATCCCCGCGATGTTCAGCGCCACCAGGTGCTCGCTGGTCTGCGGCTGCGGGCACGGCTCGTTGGCCGATATCACGAGCAGGGCGCCGTCCATGAGGGCGGCCCCGGCAAGTACGGTGGCCATCAGCGTCTCGTGCCCGGGCGCATCGACGAGAGATACGGTTCTGAGGTATTCGCAGTCCGAGAAGCATTTCATGCATTTCGGGGTGGTCGAGAAGCCGTGCGGATGGCCGCACTTCTTGCATAAGTAGAACGATATGTCGGCGTATCCGAGCTTGATGGTTATGCCCCTCTTCATCTCCTCGCTGTGCGTGTCCGTCCATTTGCCGCTCAGCGCCTCGGTAAGGGTGGTCTTTCCGTGGTCCACGTGACCGACCAGCCCGATGTTCACCTCCGGCAGGTGGTCATCTTTCCCCCCCTTCGCCTTCCCGGATTTCCTCTTGCCTTCCATGTTCCCCTCTTTTCAGTATCTAGGGATTTATAATGGATGCCCGGCTTTTAAAAAGAGCGCCTCAGGGCGAATCCCAAAAACGAACTCCCTTCCCCCGGTTTCAGCAGGCCTTGACGCGAGCTACGGAAACGGCATCACGCCCTGCCCCAGTTCCCGGGATCCTTCGACCAGGAGATGACCTTTTCCTTGCTCTTCCTGTCCATGTATCCCATTTCGGTGGCCACCTGTATGAGCGTGCTGAACCTGGTCAGCGGGACGAGCCTGCATCCTGCCCGCGCGAAGTTCTCCGCCGCCGACCTGAACTCGTAGTAGAATATGGCCACGCAATGGTCGACTACGCCCCCAGCCTCCCTTATCGCTTCCACAACGGATATCGAGCTGCCGCCCGTGCTCACGAGGTCCTCGATAACGACCACGCGCTGCCCCCGCTCGAGCTTCCCTTCTATGCGGTTCTTCAGTCCGTGGTCCTTGCTCTCCTCCCTGACGTATATCAGCGGCTTCTCGAGCTCCGCGGCCACCCACGCCGCCCACGGAATGCCGCTGGTGGCCACCCCCGCGATGACATCCGGCTTGAGCCCCATGTTCATGATTACGCTCGACAGGGATTTCACAATGGTGCGCCTCTCGGCGGGGTAAGACATCACGAGCCTGTTGTCGGTGTATATCGGGGCGAGCATGCCGGAGGCCCATTCGAACGGGGGATCGGGCCTCACCTTGACCGCCTTTATTCCGAGCAGGATCTCCGCTATCTCCCTTTCCATATCATCACGCCAAACACGATCTCAATATGCCACCCTGGATCAGACCTTCCCCAGCAGCAGCGACAGCAGGGCCATCCTGACGGGGACCCCGTAGGCCGCGTGGTCGAAGTACTTGGCGAACGGGGTGCCGTCCACCTCCGTGCTTATCTCGCTAACCCTCGGCAGCGGATGCATCACTATGAGCCCCTTCTTCGCCTTCCCGAGCAGCTTCCTGTCCACCCTGTACGAACCTTCCAGCTTCCCGTACTCGCTTATGTTCAGGAACCTCTCCTTCTGTATCCTGGTTACGTACAGGACATCCACGTCGGACACCACCTCTGACATGCTCCTGAACTCGCGTATCTCGCAGCCGTTGGAGCGCTTTATCTCCTTGACTATCTCGGCCGGCATCCTCAGGCTCGCGGGCGAAACCAGGTTGATGCCCAGGCCGTACATCGCCAGCAGATAGATCAGCGAATGGGTGGTCCTGCCGTACTTGAGGTCTCCGCACAGGGCGACGTTGACCCCCCTGAGCCCCTTCTCCTTCATTATGGTGAACAGGTCCATGAGCCCCTGTGTCGGGTGATGGTTGTGCCCGTCCCCGCCGCTGATGACAGGGTTCTTCGCGATTCTCGCAGCCAGGGCGCTGGAGCCCATGTCGGGGTGCCTCATGACGATTATGTCGGAGTAGCTGTCCACCATCCTGACCGTGTCTTCCAGGGACTCGCCCTTCTTGATGCTGGTGCCCTCGGTGCCCGAGAAGCCGAGGACTGACCCCCCCAGCCTTAGCATGGCGGAGGTGAACGAGAGCCTGGTCCTGGTGCTCGGCTCGAAGAACATGGTGGCGAGGATCTTCCCCTTGAGCAGCCTCGGCACCCTGCCGTCGCGCAGAAAGAGCAGCATGGCTTCCGACTGCTTCATGATCTCTTCAACGTCTTCCTTCGGAAGGTCCACGGTGGTTATTATGTCCTTTGACATCAGGCCCATGATATTCAAAATAATCCTATAACCCGAGTCTTTAAAAAACACGATGGAAAATCCGGGCTTTGTCATCGCGGCCGGGGATCAGAACGAGTTCACCGCCACGATCCAGGTGTCGAACCATACGAAGAGGTAGATGAAGAGCCCGTTCCCCAGCCACCAGCTGAACTTCCTCTTGCCGAGCGCCCTCTCCATCAAGTGGCCCAGGACGAAGGCCGCCACCAGGCCAAGGCCTATGGCGTACAGCGCCCTCCCCATGAACGGCGAGACGAGCCCGAGCAATGCTCCCGCCGCCATATGCATGATCAACGATGTCCTCGACGCCTTAAGTTCATCTTCCATTTGAAATCATGCGCATGCTGACTTAAAAATGCCTTCTAAAAAGAACCGCTTTTTCAATCCGTCCGGACCCAGCTATCGCTGCCGAAGGACGAAAAGGCGCTCAGCTCTTCTCGCTCCAACGGCTGAAGTAGATGATGCCGATCACGCATATCAGCGTCGTCACCAGCGCGGTTATGAGGGTGAAGACGTATCCGTCACCGGTCAGGTTGGCGTATGCGATGAGCTTGTCTACGCCGTCCTTGACGACGTCCCTCCACACCAGGGCTATCAGGAAACCGAAAGCGGCGAGAACTGCCTTCGCGATGTTTCCCCTTATCTCGTGCTTCACCTTCTTGACGCCGGATATGAGCTTGTTATCGACGGTCGTCCTGGCTACCACTTTCCTGGCGCCCGAGACCAGCTTGTCGTCGATGGACGTCTTGTCCAGCACCCTCTTCAGCTTACTGCCGGCCATATCATCACTTCTTCTTATACCTCATCTTCTTCTGCCTCTTCTTGAGCTTGTGCTTCTTCATCTTGCCCCTTTTCCTCTTCCTCCCGCACGGCATTCAAATTCACCTTTCCTTACCCAGCAGATTTCAAGACGATGCCCCCGGCATCTTCCGGGCTTGCAGAGCGCTTCACCAGCGAAATGCTGCTATAGTTATAAATGCGAAGGGGGATATATAATTAATTGGTTTCGAATCGTTTACATTATCGTTTCAAATAAGGAGGATTTGCATGAAAGCAGTACGATATTCAATTCCGTGCTTCCTGATCGTGCTTCTGGCACTTTCAGTGGCCGTAAGCGCAGAGGACATGCTCATTTCGCCCATATCCGCTGACACGGACATCGATTCAGTGATTCTGGCAACGAACTCCAACTATCCGGACACCATCGTCGCCAGCGTTGTTGCCGAGAAGATAGGCGCGCCGCTTCTCCTCACGGACCCGGGCGCCCTGTCGCCGGAGACGAAGGCAGAGATAGAGGCACTGGGCGTGAGCACGATATACGTCATCGGGGGCCCGGCGGTGATAGCGGAGGACGTACAGGAACAGCTCGGCGAGAGCTACAGCGTCGTCAGGATCTGGGGCATGACAAGGTACGGCACCGCGGTCAAGGTGGCCGAGTACTTCTGGGAGGAGTCGGAGCATGCCGTGCTGGTGTGGGACAGCCTCGCCAGGCCCGAATCGGGCAACAGCGAGATGGTGTCCCAGGCAAAGGAGATAGCCTCCGAGCTAGGGGTGCCTCTGCTGCTGATCAACAAGAACTTCATCCCCGACCAGGTCCTGGGCGCTCTGCAGAACCTGTCCGTGCAGTCGGTGACGGTCATCGGGAATGTGGGCCCGGACGTGACCTCTTCCCTCGACGACCTCGGCATAGCGATAGACGAGCAGATAAAGGGCGCAACGCCCGAACAGACCAGGGAAATGCTGAAGGAGAGGCTCAGGGAGAGGATAAGGACCATGGTTCGCAACCACGGGAAGAGGCCCTTGGTCGTCATAGCGGTGGGCAACTGGAGCGACACCATAATGGCCCCTTGCATGCCGAACGGAACCAGCAGGCACATAAGCAGCGAGGAACAGATCGATGACCTCATAGCAGAGATAAGCGAGCTGAACTACAGCAGGATATACGTGGTGGGCAAGCCGGAGCTTGCCAGGATCGTCTACGACGGGCTAACGGCAGCGGGCATCAGCGTGACTCACGTCTCGGGCAGGGTAGCCGAGGTGGCGAAGCAGATGGTGCAGAACGAGAAAGAGACCATCAGGAGGATCGCCCAGGCAGCCAAGACGGCCCTGAGGAGGACCTTCTCCCTGAAGGTGAATGCCACTGATGTCGGGGAGAAGAGCCAGCAGGTGATCGACAGGATCGACGCCTCCTTGAGCAAGGTTGGCGGAATAAACAAGACAATGATAATGAACCAGCTGAATGGCATCAGGGACGAGATGCTCGAGGACCTTGAGAACGGGGACCACGAAGGCGCATGGCTCATGTACCAGAGGCTTGTCAGCGAGGAATCCCAGATAATACTGAGGTACCAGAACTGGCTTCTCAGCAGATACCAGAGCCTCAGGGATGCGGAGACGAAATACAGGACGCTTGCCGACACGGTGAAGTCCGCGAGGACAGGAGCCCTGGCGGCCGATGCGGGCGGCTGAATTCCGTTCCCCAATCCCCCCTTCTTTCCATTTTCCGACCGTGCCTACGTCGGGTGCTGCGAGAAGACCGCCCGGGATATCCTGGAGAACTTGTCCCAAGTGTCCCACTTTATCCTGGCCTTGGCCTCCCTGAGCAGCCTGGCAGTTTCCAAATCTATGGAAAGCGGATCGCTGCCGCATATGTATCCCATGTCCTTGGATACGCGGGGGCTGTTCGAAGAGCAGTCGCATCTCTCTGTGACCTTGTTGAGCGAATTGACGCACAGCATGTTCCCGTTGCGGAACTGCCCGGCGACTGCCCTGGCGGCCAGCGCGAACGCCCTGAAGCCGTGGATTTCCGCCTTCGGAGGCCTTCTCATCGCCCCTGTCGTGCACGCCCCTATGCACCTCCCGCAAGCGGGGCAATCGCGCGTGTCGAGTATAACCTTCCTGCCGAACATGAGGCACCCGTTCGGGCACGCGTGAACGCATGACCCGCAGCCCGTGCACAGCCGCTCGTCATAGACCGGGCGCATGTGCGAATGTATCATCCTCTTGCTCTCCTTCACGACGCACCCCATGGCGAGGTTCTTGATGGCCGCCCCCAAGCCGGTCAGGATGTGGCCCGTGACGTGGGAAAGGAGAAGGAGCGCGTCGGCTTCGGCGATGGGCTTGGCGATTCGTATCCCATCCACATCCTTCCATTCGTCATCGCTGGCTATGACCACCTCGAACCTGCCGAACCCGTGCCTCTTCGCAAGCTCCTCGTAGCCCCTCTTCGTGAACCTGCCCTTCTTGTACAGGGTGGTCGTGTCGACCAGGAACGGTTCCCCCCCGTTCTCCCTTATCTTGTCGGCCATCTTGCCGACCTCGTCCGGCTGGATGTGATTGGGATTGCCGAGCTCGCCCATGTGCAGCTTTATGGCGACCCTGCCCGTGAGATCCACGGGCACGTCCCCGATGTCTTCGTAAATCCTGTAGCCCAGAATGACCACCAAATCTGAAATAACGCTTTCATCATTTATAAAACAGATGAAACAGGCACATGCTGCCGCTAACGTGCGCAGAGCCGCATCACCAGGCCAGGGTGCGGCTTGTGCTTTGAAAAGAATAAAAGCTACCGGGATGCTTAATATGAATATGCCCGAAGAAAATACGAAGAAGCTGGCATTCATCGGGATCCTGATCGCGTCCGTCATCTTCATCTCGGTCTTCGTGATTCCCTATCTTGTGATACCCCCCGAGGAGATCCCGAAGCCGACGCTGGCAGAGGGCATGCCCGTTGAAGCCAGGCACATCGACTATCTGGTAAAGAGGCTTGGCGCAGGCAGGCTGCTGATCGTCCCTGGATCGGGCCGATCCCCTGAGATGGAGATGCTGGTGATTCCGGCGAACAGCTATTTCACCGTCACAGTCCAGAATGGTATCGCCACGGCAAGGGCGGGCAGGGCAAGCGACCCCGACATAAGGCTCACCGGGGACAGGGAGGTGGTCGCGAGGCTGCTTTCTGCCGACGACATACTCGCCGAGGTCAAGCGCCTCAACGAGGAAGGGAAGGTCACCCTGGAGATGCTGAGGGACAGGGAAGAGCTGATCATGATCGGCTACGAATCGCTGTACAACGAGCTGACGAAATGACGCGGGAATTCAGTCCCCTTGGCACGTCATTTAAATATCAGAAATGAATAAGATTCTTATGGCAGGTCTCAAGAGGGTCAAGACCGGCGTCGAGGGGATAGACGCGCTCGTGGAGGGCGGTTTTCCCGAAGGCAGCGTGGTTCTGGTGGCCGGTACGCCCGGAACCGGGAAGACCATCCTGGGGATCCAGTACCTGGTCGAGGGGACAAAGAAGAAGGAGATGGGCATCCTCATATCCTTCGAGCAGGAGAAGAGCGACATAATACAGCAGGCCGCGCGGTTCGGCTGGGACCTGGAGGCCATGGAGAAGAAGAACCTGATTAGGATCGTCAGCATGTGGCCCTCGTCCTTCGACGAGGTGATGACCAAGATATTCAAGTGCCTTTACTTCAAGCCCAAGAGGCTGGTGGTGGATTCCGTGACTTCCGTGACCTACAGCATGAAGGAGAACAGGGAGGCCTTCCACAAGATGATAGAGAAGCTGAAGAAGACTGGTCTCACCGCTATCCTGACATCGGAGCTGCTCTCCGGGGACAAGGGGTATTCGAGGGACGGTGTATCCGAGTTCGTGAGCGACGGATTGATAATCCTGTCGAGCACCGAAGCCGCGGGGGAGCACAAGAACCTGCTGAGGGTCGAGAAGATGAGGTCATGCAAGATAAACAAGGAATCCCACCTGTACGACATCACGGAGAAGGGCTTCCAGCTCACCGCCCCCCCGACCGACATCGGCAAATAAAGCATTTAATTCCCGTCGCCAATCACTCTTCATGGTCAGGCGCACTATCTTCTTCGCTTCGGTAATCGCCGTCATATCGCTGCTCATAAACCTGATGCTCGCGAGCTCGAACTATAACCAGGCGAGCCGCATAAGCTCGCTGGAGGCCGCACTGGGCGGCCTCAGGGACGACGACGCGGGGCTCGGGGACAAACCCAAGATCGCATGCACCGATCCCGTCCTGAAGGGCGCGAGCGGCATGGAATATGCGAGGCTCAGCGCGAGCGCTGGCAGGGACGGCAAGGTCACCCTGGAACTCGAGAACCTGCACGACGATTCCATTTTCGCCATCAACATCAGGGAGGTGCAAGTCGTTTACGACAGGGGCCTGGAGAGGATAGCGGCCGATAGCAGGTCAGCCCCCACATTCAAGGGTATTGGCCTCAACTCGACGTGCAGCGGCATCATAGACCCGGGGGAGTCCCTGTCATGCGAGAGCCCGTCATTCAGCGATATCATAGCAGGCACGCTCGAGCAGGGCGGCGATACGTTCATCATCAATCACCTGTCCGTGGAGCTGGACCTGAAGCCGTATTATTTCGTGGCTTCGGATATCTGCGTCGGCATTTCCTGATGCGGCCGGGATGACTGAGATAGCCCTGTTTTTCAGCGAATTTACGAAGAAATAACATATTTAAGCTTTCGATTCTTAATTCATATATATACTGTTAAACTGTTAACTGTTTAACTGGTATAAGCTCGCCCAGTGCGGGCGTTCATGGTGGTTTCATGACGGCCGGGAAGGATGCGAAGGCAGGTGACGGGAAGCCGGAGAAGCAGTGGTACGATGCCCGCTCCATAAAGGTCCTGAAGGGGCTGGACGGGGTTCGCAAGAGGCCCGCGATGTACATAGGCGATACCGGGAAGAGGGGGCTGCACCACATCCTCGAGGAGGTCGTGGACAACGCGATAGACGAGCACCTCGCCGGGTTCTGCAAGAGCATACAGGTCATACTGCACAAGGACGGGTCGGCCACCGTGACCGACGACGGCAGGGGCATACCCGTGGACATGCATCCCGATTCAAAGAAGCCTGCCCTCGAGCTTGTAATGACGACGCTGCACGCCGGCGGGAAGTTCGACTCCAAGAGCTACAGGATTTCAGGCGGGCTCCACGGGGTCGGGGTCTCCGTAACGAACGCCCTCTCGGAGTGGCTGAAGGCGGATGTGAGGAGGGATGGCAGGGAGTACTCGCAGACCTACAGGAGGGGCGCCGCTGCGGGGGCGATGAAGCCCGGCAGGAAGGCCGATGGCACGGGCACCACCATATCGTTCAAGCCGGACTCCAAGATCTTCTCGGAGATGGATTTCGACTTCGAGCTGCTCGCCAGCCGGCTCGAGGAGCTGTCGTTCCTCAACGCGGGACTGCGCATAGAGATAACCGACGAGAGGTCGGGCAAGCACAAGTCTTTCTTGCATGATGGCGGGATAAGCTCCTTCGTGAAGCACCTGAACAAGACGAAGACTCCCATACACCCGGATCCCATATACTTCTCGCAGCAGAACCAGAAGTTCGAGATCGAGGTCGCCATGCAGTACACCGACGCCTATCTCAGGACGGTCTTCTCGTTCGTGAACGGCATAAACACCATCGAGGGGGGGACCCACGAGGAGGGGTGGCGCAGCGCGCTGACCAGGGCGCTGAACAAGTACATGGAGGAGAAGGAATCCATGCAGCTGAAGGGCGAGGACGTCAGGGAGGGCCTGACGGCCGTCATATCCCTGCGGCTGCAGAACCCCCAGTTCGAGGGGCAGACCAAGACCAAGCTCGGAAACAGCGATATCAGAGGGATCGTTGCCAGCATAACCTACGAGAAGCTGGTCGACTTCCTTGAGGAGAACCCCAAGGTCAGGGACACCATCCTCACAAAGGTGCTCGAGGCGGCCAAGGCCAGGGAGGCGGCCAGGAACGCCAAGGAGCTCGTGAGGAGGAAGAGCGCTTTCAGCACGGGCTCGCTGCCCGGGAAGCTGGCCGACTGCCAGGTCAGGGACCCGAAGCAGGCCGAGCTGTTCATCGTGGAGGGCGACAGCGCCGGAGGCTCATCGAAACAAGGAAGGGACAGGCGCTTCCAGGCGATACTGCCGCTCAGGGGCAAGATACTTAACACGGAGAAGGCCAGGATAGACAGGATATACCAGAACAACGAGATATCGGCCATGATGACGGCCATTGGCACGGGGATAAACGACGAGTGCGACCCCAAGAAGTCCAGGTACGGCAAGGTGCTGATACTCGCGGACAGCGACGTCGACGGGAACCACATAGTGACGCTCATACTCACCTTCTTCTACAGGTACATGCTGCCGATGATCAAGGCGGGCAAGATCTACGTTGCCAACGCGCCGCTTTACAGGGTGAAACACAAGGGAACCGTCCATTACGTGTTCGACGAGAAGGAGAAGAACGCGCTGCTGCAGAAGCTCGGGGACACCGGGGTGCTCATACAGAGGTTCAAGGGCCTGGGGGAGATGAACCCCTCCCAGTTGTGGGAGACGACCCTGGACCCGGAGACGAGGCGTCTCAAGCAGATAACCATAGAGGACGCCATGATTGCGGACGAGGTGTTCTCGACGCTCATGGGGAAGGAAGTGATACCAAGGAAGGAGTTCATAGTCAAGCACGCCAAGCTGGCCAGGAACCTGGACATATGAGGTTTTCGACATGGAAAAGAAGCAGGAAGACGAGAGGACGATAAAGAAGCCCATCGAGGACGAGATGAAGGAGAACTACATAGACTACGCCATGTCCGTCATCATAGGAAGGGCCCTGCCCGACGTCAGGGACGGACTGAAGCCCGTTCACAGGAGGGTGCTGTTTGCCATGCAGGAGCTGGGCCTGCTGCACAACCGGCCCTTCAGGAAGAGCGCGAGGATAGTCGGTGATGTCCTGGGCAAGTACCACCCCCACGGCGACCAGGCGGCCTACGATACCCTGGTCAGGATGGCGCAGTGGTTCAGCTTGCGGTACCTGCTTATAGACGGTCAGGGGAACTTCGGTTCCATCGACGGGGACCCCCCGGCGGCCATGAGGTACACCGAGGCGAGGTTCACCAGGATAGCCGAGGAGCTGCTCAGGGACATCGACATGGACACGGTCGACTTCGTTCCCAACTTCGACGGCAGCATGAAGGAGCCGGTGCTGCTGCCAAACCGCTTCCCGAACCTGTTGGTGAACGGGAGCAGCGGGATAGCAGTCGGGATGTCGACCAGCATGCCGCCCCATAACCTGGGCGAGATATGCGATGCCGTGGTCATGCTGGTCGACGACCCGCAAGCGGAGGCGGACCGGCTGATGACGGTCGTCAGGGGACCGGACTTCCCTACTGGGGGGATCATATGCGGAAAGGACGGGATTCTCAGGGCATACAAGACAGGCAGGGGGTCACTCAAGGTGAGGGCGCTGGTCGAGACGGAAGATGACAAGACTATCATAATCAAGGAGATCCCTTACATGGTGAACAAGTCAAGCCTCATCGAGCACATGGCGGAGCTGGTCAAGAACAAGCAGGTCGATGGCATAAGGACTATAAGGGACGAGTCCGACAAGGATGGCATGAGGATAGTCATCGAGCTGCAGAGCGGTGTGAGCGCGGACCTCATACTGAACAAGCTATACCAGCACACCGAGCTCGAGTCGACCTTCGGCATCATAAACCTTGCGATCGTCGACAACCGGCCGAAGGTCATGAACCTGAAGGAGCTTCTTCATCATTTCATCGAGCACAGGAAGGACATAATCGTCCGCCGGACGAGGTTCCTGCTCCAGAAGGCGAAGGACAGGGCCCACATACTGGAGGGCCTGAAGATAGCGCTGGCGAACATCGACAGGGTTGTGTCGCTCATCAAGAGGAGCAAGGACCCGGTGGTAGCGAAGAAGGGCCTGATGAGCTCTTTCAAGCTGAGCGGAAAGCAGGCCGATGCGATCCTGCAGATGAGGCTGCAGACCCTTACGGGACTGGAGCAGGGGAAGATAAAGGAGGAGTATGACAGGCTCATCCAGGACATCGAGAAGTACAAGAAGATACTCAGGTCAGAGCATGAGGTGCTCGCCATCGTCAGGGAGGAGACGATAGAGGTCAAGGACAAGTATGCCGATGCGAGGAGGACCAGGATTTCCGATGACATCTCCGACCTCTGCGAGCTTGACCTTGTGCCTGAAGACGACATGGTCGTGACCATGACCAGCAGGGGATACGTCAAGAGGATACCCGTGGAGGAGTACAGGATGCAGAAGAGGGGCGGCAAGGGGATCACCGCGACAGGCACCGGCGAGGACGGGTTCGTCAAGGAAATGTTCATCGCCAACAACCACGACTATCTGCTTTTCTTCTCGAACAAGGGGAGGGTCCACTGGCTGAGGACCTTCCAGCTGCCGACGGGCAGCCGCTATTCCAGGGGCAAGGCAATAGTGAACTATGTCCATCTCGACGAGGACGAGAGCATATCGACCACAATACCGCTGAGGGATTTCGACCAGGGGAAGTTCCTGTTGTTCAGCACGAGGCTCGGGCAGGTCAAGAAGACGGCCGTCAAGGCCTACAGCAGGCCCAGGAAGGGGGGCATAATAGCGATAAACCTCAGGAAAGGCGACAGGCTCATCGACGTCGAGCTGACGGATGGAAAGAAGAGGATATTCCTGGCCACGAAGAATGGGAAGGCGATAAGGTTCAGCGAGCGCGACGTAAGGGGGATGGGCAGGTCCGCAAGCGGCGTCAGGGGCATCAGGCTGAGGCGCGGCGACGAGGTGATAGGCATGGAGATACTCGAGGACGGCGAGCAGATACTGACGGTTTCCGAGCTGGGCTACGGGAAGAGGACTGAAGGGTCATTCTACAAGGTGCAGAGGAGGGGGGGCAAGGGCCTCATAAACATGAAGGTGGTCGACAAGAACGGCCCCGTCAAGGCGATCAAGAAGGTGACCGGGGAAGAGGGCGAGCAGCTGATGCTTATTAGCAGCCAGGGCACCGCCATCCGGGTCGCCACGAACGGCATCTCGCTCATAGGCAGGTCCACCCAGGGCGTCAGGGTCATGCGCCTCGATGAGGGTGACAGGCTAGAGGACATGGAGCTGATACAGGACAGCGGGAACGGCGGCGACGAAGACGGGGGAGAGGATACGGAAGGAGCCGTGGAGCGGTCAGAAGACGACGTCGGAGAAGCCTGAGAGGATGCCCTCCAGCTTCCTGTCCGTTGCCCCGGAGACGTATTTTACATGTATGTGGGGATTGCCCACGGTGACGTCGGCGACCGGATACGTCGAAAGACCTCTCCCGGTAAATGCCCTGATCTGATATTCGCCTGGTTCGTTAACGTTTCCCGTCACTACGAAGTCCCCGCTCAGCGTAAGCGCAGGGATGATGCTGCCATTAAATTCCGCCAGCAGCTGTATGTGTGTGGGCGTGCTCATGACATTCCACTTGTTTATAATCGGTGAGAAGCTTTTTTAAGCTTATGCATATTTTTCCCAAAGGTGGGAATAATAGGAAAAATATGACACGATAATCATATAATTATGGATTATCATTCCATAATCATACAGTATAACTGAAAAATTGGCTCAATGCAGGGCACCGCAGATTTTAATATCACCGCCAATAAAAAGACAGCTAGGATGCGGGGGTCCCCGAGCGGTCAAAGGGGCAGGGCTTAGGACCCTGTGGCTCAGTGCCTTCCTGGGTTCGAATCCCAGCCCCCGCATGGTGCGCAATGAGAATTACGGTCTATTGAGGAAGGTAGGGGCTTTATAGCCGGAAAGAAGGCAGGAAACTAGATATTTACTAATACTGCCTATTTAGTGAGGAAATTCTCCCTGCTTATGGGCACAACAATAAACAAAATTAATAATATGTGTATCTCCATGTGCTCATACAAATAAGAGCTACCGTCATATAAGGGCACAAAATATAACAAAAGACGATAATTTTATATGTCCATGTGCCCATACACTATATATGGTTTATTTGGAGAAAATCGAAAGAGTGGGCAAAACATATTACTATGTCACGAAGAACTTTAGGATTAGCGATAAAAAATGGAAGAAAATAAGGAAGTATGTTGGCGACAAGCCCCCCACAAAAGAGCAGACAAAGAAAGCGATTGTAGAGATTGAAAAAGAAGCGTTGAAAAAAGGTTTCATGAAACCCGCGTCTAAATATACTTATTTGAGCGATGAAGAAGCAGAGAAATTGCAGGATTTGAAAGAGGTCTTTAAGGAGTGGTACGAAAAATTAGGTGCCGTTGGAAAGAAGAAATATGAAGAAGATTTTGTTGTGAGATTCACATACAACTCAAATGCCATTGAAGGCAACCGTTTAAGCCTTCGTGAAACAAGTATGATTTTAACGGAAAATATAATTCCCGCTGGTGCTACCCCCAACGATTACAATGAAGCCATAAACTCAAAGGACTGTTATGAATTCATGAAAGAATATAATGGCGAGTTTAATCAGAAGTTTTTACTGAAAATTCATGAACTTCTCACTAAAAACACTAACTGCAAGATTGTAGGTAACTATAGGGACCATGAAGTCAGGATTTCTGGTTCAGAATGGATCCCTCCAACTCACGAAAAGGTTAAAGAAGAAATGAGAAGAATTTTCCAGTGGTACTATTCTAATAGAAAGAAACTGCATCCTGTTGAATTGGGTGCGATCTTGCATAATAAATTAGTCAGGATTCACCCATTTGCTGATGGTAATGGGAGAACATCAAGAGTTATAATGAACTGGATATCAATGAAAAACAACTTCCCTATGTTCTTTATAGAATTAAGAGATAAAATCAAGTATTATGATGCGGTTGAAGAAGGGGATAAAGGCAATGATGAAGCAATAGTGCATTACATTGCCAAAGTTCTGATGGAACAACATACATTTAAATCAGAGATGAATTAAACAGCATTAGTATATAGCGGGTTCGAATGCTGGTTCGAATATCTTACACAGCATTAAAACCATCCGTCATTTCCGCTCCGGCACTTTCGCCATTTTTAAAAATCAACAGCGTAAATATTAGCAATAAAATGATTGCGGGGGTCCCCGAGCGGTCAAAGGGGCTAGGTTCAGGGCCTAGTGGCTTAGTGCCTTCCTGGGTTCGAATCGCTTCCGTTCCAAGCGGTCCGGAAGCGCGATACTCCCAGCCCCCGCATAGCATTCTGGAATGGATAGGATGAGCGCGGGCAAAGCTTCCGGTTTCAGGGCATTGTGGATATGCTTGTTATTGGCAGCGGTGATATTATCGGCCCTGGCAACCGGGGCCAGGATTGATCACGCGTCCGGGATTGCGGGGTTAATCGCAGCCCCGGGCCAGCCGCGGAGGCTTGCCGTCTCTCTCTCCTTCGACATCGAGGACGCGGTGGATGATAACGAATCGATCAGCGTGCCCCTGATACTCAGGATACTTGAAGAGCACGGGGCTAAGGCGACATTCTTCATAACGGGGAAGGCCGCCGACAGGAATCCCGGCATGGTGAGGATGATCAACCAGGCAGGTCACGAGATCGGGCTTCATACGAACGAGCACCTGTTCCCCGTATTCGACGAGGATAAGGCTGAGAAGGTGGCGGCAAGGTACGGGACCACATTCGATTACGTGTGGATGATGAGCTACAAGAGTCCGGCTGCCTTCAGGCGCAGCCTTGAAGCCAACAGGGCGGCTATCAGAAGGGCTGTGGGAGACGTGAGCATCATCTCGTTCAGGTCTCCATGCCTCGTGGCGAGCTGGGGAGACAGGCCTGAATATTTCGGCGCTTTGCTGCAGTCGGGGATCCTGGTGGACAGCAGCATCCTGCAGGACCTTTCATCCTCGGATTCGGTGCTGAGAGGCATATACGAGAGGGAAGGCGTCACGCAGGTGCCGGTGACAAGGGGCGATGACATCCTCCGGCCCGGTCAGATGGGCATAATAAGCAGGATGCAGGCAGCCGGCATTCCGGCTGTCCTTTTCTTCCACCCGAAGGGCTTCGGCGGATATGAGCTCGCGAGGCTGGACAGGCTACTCTCTGCGTTGGAGAGCGAGCACGACACGACCTACCTGACGGTGGCCGAGGCCGCGGGCTTCACCTCAGCTTGACGGCGGTCCCGTAAGCAAGAAGCTCAGCGGCGCCGCCGATCACGCTGGAAGTCGTGAAACGGACGGTGACGATGGCGTCGGCGCCAAGCTTATTGGCGTCCTCCACCATTCTGCTGAGGGCCTCTTCCCTGGAGTCGTTGAGCATCTCCGTGTATTCCTTTATCTCGCCTCCCACTATGTTCCTCAGGCCTGCCACTATGTCCTTCCCGATGTGTTTCGCCCTGATTGTGTTACCCTTGACTATCCCCAGCGTCCTGGCGATCCTCTTCCCCTCGATCGTGTCCGATGTCGTCAGCAGCATTCCAAAGCACCTCCCTTATCTATGCGATTTCTCCTTTCGCAGGTCGATCAGCCTTTCCCTGATCACCGAAATAAGTATCACCAGGAACCCGATCACCAGCGCGACCACCCCCAGCCTTATGACGGCCGGCACCTCCGACGCCTGGACGAACAAGTAAAGCGCGTACCCGGCAAGTATTACGATGGCGAACGAGACGAGCAGGACCCCGGTCGTTTCTGCCCTGTTCATGACTTATACCCGTCATCGGGATAATATAAGCTTCGCGGCTGATAACTTGCACACCCGATGCCCTTCTCTCAAATATATATTACATCGGAAGCATAATCTATTATATGAAGAGAGTGCCCCTCGTCCCGTTCCCGCTCGAGAAGGTCCGGCGTTTCTCAAGGATTCTCATAGGGTTCGGGGAGACCGTCTCGAATTTCTTCCCGTCGCTAGGATGGGACCTGGACCAGTCCGATATAGACCTCGAGCCCAGGGAATGGTGCTCTGTCGCGTTGTTCTCGGCGGGCTTCTACTTCGTGCTGCTGTTCGGCCTGATGATGAGCATAACCAGGGTGGCGAGGGTGTCCACGACCCAGGCTTTCGGCCTGTCATTCCTCGTGGGGGCATCCATAGGGGCAGCCGCGTTCCTGTACATATCCATGTACCCGAAGCTCATCGCGAAGAAGAAGATAAGGAGCCTTGACGAGAACCTGCCCCACGCGCTCCACCACCTGCTCATTCAGATCAGGAGCGGCGTCCCCCTCTTCAACTGCATGGTCTCCGTTTCAAAGGGGGACTACGGCCAGCTGAGCAAGGTGTTCGAGAGGACCGTCGACGAGATAAACACGGGCAAGTCGGAGATAGAGGCCATGGAGACCCTGGCGAGGGAGAACCCCAGCCTGTACTTCAGGAGGGTGCTGTGGCAGATAGTGAACGCCCTGAAGTCGGGGGCGGACGTCAGCTCGACCATCAAGGATATCGTGGAGAACCTCGCGGTCGACCAGACGATGGCGATAAAGAAGTACGGCGCCCAGCTGAATCCCATAGCGATGCTGTACATGGTGTTCTGCGTCATAATGCCCACGCTGGGCATAACCTTCCTGCTTGCCCTCGGCTCGCTCGTGGGGCTGAGCATAAACCTGGAATACGTGCTCTTGGGGATCCTCGGGTTCCTGGTGCTCTTCCAGTTCATGCTGATAGGCATGATTAAATCGAAGAGGCCGTTGGGCATATGAGCCTTTTCGGAGGTTCCAAGGACGCGAAGGCGAAGGCCGCCAGGAAGCTGGCCGAGGAAAGGAAGAAGAAGGAGAAGATGATGAAGGCGGAAGCTGCCAGGAAGAAAGCCGAAGAGGAGCGAAAGAGAGCGGAAAAGGAGGCCAGGAAGAGGGCGGAGAAGGAGAAGAGGAAAGCGAAGGAGATGAGGAAGAGGGAGGAACAGGAGCGCAAGAGGGCCGAGAAGGAAGCGAAGCGGAAGGCGAAGGAGGCCAGGAAGAGGGCGGAGAAGGAGAAGAGGAAAGCTGAGAAGGAAGGCAAGCCGGGAAAGAAGCCCGCGGAAGAGGCGAAGGAGCAGGCGTATGCCGCCGGGGAAGGGGGCAAGGGCGATAAGGCAGCCGCAGCGCCGGCCGGGGAGGCCGGGCAAGAGAAGAAGAAGCACATGGGGTTCCTGCCCAGGATAAAGATCGTTCCAAAGTTCTACGAGAGATGGGTCGACGGCCAGCTGAATTACGCCGGCTCCAAGAGGGACACCAGGAAGTTCATAAGGACGATAATCATCATCAGCCTGGTCGTCGCTGGGGTTGTCAGCGTCTTCTTCAGGAGGTACGTATTAATGGTTTTCCCTGGAACGTTCTTCCTGGTGATGGGTTTCTTCAGCGTGATGCTAATACTTTCCGTGGACAGGAGGTCGAGGTTCGTGGACGAGATCCTGCCCGATGCGCTGCTCCTCCTGTCGGCGAACATAAGGGCCGGCTACATACCCAGCAGGGCGCTCATCCTGTCGGCGAGGAAGGAGTTCGGACCCCTGTCCGAAGCCATCAAGAGGGCGGGGAAGGAGATAATGTCGGGAAAGTCGCTGGAGGAGGGCCTGAGGATGATACCGTCATCCATCAGGTCGAAGGACCTCAAGAGGACGATAGACCTCATAATACAGGGCATCAAGGGAGGAGGCCAGCTGGTCGCCCTGCTTGAGGAGAACGCTAACGACATAAGGCGCAGGCAGGCCATAACGAAGGAGATAAAGGCCAACACGATGATGTATGCCATATTCATAGCCTTCGCGGGCTGCCTCGGCGCCCCGGGCCTGTACGCCCTTTCCAACTACCTGACGAACACCATGTCCGATCTCGGGCCCGACATGTCGATGAGCAGCGGTATATCATCCAAGGTCGCCTTCATCAGCCTGGAGGGAGCCAAGATAGATCCCAACTTCCTCTTCAATTTCTCCATAGGCGCGATCCTGATAACCACGATATTCGGGGGGCTGATCCTCGGCCTGATAGGCACGGGCAGGGAAAAGGAGGGACTGAAGTTCGCGCCCATACTGTCGATCATAGCGCTCCTGGTGTTCCTGGGAGCGACCTTCATCATCACCACCATGTTCGCGTCCATGATGCCCGGCTGATCGAATCTGCCATAAAAATTTTCATGCTATTTATTATATATGTTCAAAGGGACATTGCTCGATATAGACGGCATCCTCGTGGACTCTGAGCAGCTCTATCGCAGGGCGGTCAACGAGACGTTCGCGCATTACAAAGTTCCGGAGATGTCCGTCGATGAATACGTCAGGCGCTACATGATTGAAGGGACGAATTCCCCCGGCGTGATCGCGGATTATGGATTGGATGTGAGCCTGGAAGAGGTAAGGGAGAGAAAGGCCAAGATCGTTGAAAGGATGATACAGCAGGAGCTCAAGATGATAGACGGGGCCGCAGAATTGCTGGAATGCACGAGAAAGTTGCGCCGGGGGGCTGTGACTTCTGCCGATGAGAATGAGATGTACGCCAAGCTGAACAGGTTCGGCCTGACGCTAAGTTTCGATGCCCTGGTTTTTTCGGAGATGACCGAAAGGCACAAGCCGGACCCGGAACCTTACGCAAAGGGCGCAGAGCTGCTTCAGCTGCCGCCCGGAGAGATCTTCGTGGTCGAGGACAATCCCAGCGGAGTCGAATCGGCGAACGCGGCCGGTTGCATCTCCATTGCGTACCCGAATGGGTTCACCGCCGATATGAAAATGGATTTCAGCCATGCCCATAAGATCGTTACGGATCTGAGGCAGATTAATGACAGCATGCTGGCAAAATTGTATCGCAGGACCCATTTCAGCAGCAGATGAGTTTTCAATCGGAATCCCAATGTTTTTATATCAAGTCGACTATTGATTCTTATGCTTGACATTAAGTCCATCGCGGAGAATCCCGAGATAGTCAAGGATGACCTCAGGAAGAGGAACGACCTGGAGAAGCTGCCTTGGATAGATGACGTTGTTAAGAAATACAAATCATACGGCAAGCTCGTCTACGAGGTTCAGCAGCTGCGGGCGAAGAGGAACAAGGTGAGCCAGCAGATTGCGGAGATGAAGGGGGCGGGCAAGGACATAGGGCTGCTCCTGCGCGAGATGAAAGCAATCCCCGGGCAGATAGAGAAGAAGGAAGGGGAGGTCGAGCGGCTCAAGTCGAAGATAGACTGGTACCTCATGAGGCTGCCCAACATAATGCACAAGTCCGTACCAAGAGGGGCGGACGAGAGTCAGAACGTCAGGATAAGGCAGTGGGGTGAGAAGCCCAAGATGAAGTTCGAGCCGCTCGATCACATCGACATTGTCAGGAACCTCGACCTTGCCGACATCGACAGGGCGGCCAAGGTTGCGGGTGCCAGGTTCTATTACCTGAAGAACGAGCTCGTCCTGCTGAACCAGGCCCTTATTAAGTTCGCCCTTGATTTCATCAGCGGGAAGGGATACAGGCTTTTCCAGCCGCCATACATGCTCAGGAAGCAGGCCATCGGCGGGGCTGTGGCCCTGTCCGATTTCGAGGACGTCATCTACAAGGTCGAGGGCGAGGACCTGTACCTTATAGGCACGAGCGAGCACGCCCTGCTGTCCTACCACATGGGCGAGATAATCGAAGGATCAAAGCTGCCGCTCCGCTACGCCGCCATATCACCATGCTACAGGAAGGAGGCGGGTGCCCACGGCAGGGACACCAAGGGGATATTCCGGGTCCACCAGTTCGAGAAGGTGGAGCAGTTCATCTTCTGCAAGCCGCCTGATTCCCGGAAGATGCACGAGGAGCTGATCAGGAACGCTGAGGAATTCATGAGGAAGCTGAGGATTCCGTACAGGGTGGTGAACATTTGCACCGGGGACCTCGGCACAGTCGCAGCGAAGAAATACGACCTCGACGCATGGCTCCCGGGCCAGCGTCAGTACAGGGAGGTGGTCTCCTGCTCGGACTGCACGGACTACCAGTCCAGGAGGTCGGGCATCAGGTTCAGGGACAGCACGAGCGACCCGACCCAGCATCCCCACACCCTCAACAGCACCCTCGTGGCGACCGAGAGGACCCTCATAGCAATTCTTGAGAACTATCAGCAGGCCGACGGCTCTGTGAAGATACCGACGGCGCTTCAGCCATACATGAACGGCATGAAGGCAATAAAAAGAAAATAGGGATTCTAATACGGACGGGGTATTCAGAAATATAATTCCTATTAACCGAAGAAGACGACCCTCTTGCTCAGCAGCTTCGGCAACGGCAGCGGCCTGTTCGGGTAGCCCTTGATGGCCTTCTTTATGATATTGGTGATCTCCGCCGCCTTCATGGCCTTGACCTTGCCCGTTTCCCTGAACCTGACCGCGAGCTTGCCGCTCTTCTTCTCCTTCTCTCCCATGACCACTATCAGGTTGACCCACTCGGTCTCCGCGTCCCGTATCTTCTTGCCTATGGATTCGACCCTGTCGTCGATGTCAACCCTTATGCCTTCCTTTTCGAGCTGCTCCGCCACCTTCACGGCGGACGGCAGGAACCTGTCCGACACGGGGCACAGCCTGATCTGGGTGGGGGCCAGCCACAGCGGGAACACGGGGTTCTTGCCCCCCGCCTGCTGCATGTGGGCCTTCTCCAGGACGGAGTACATGACCCTCTCGATGGAGCCGCTCGGCGAAAGGTGAAGTATCACAGGCCTCTTCCTCTTGTTGTCCTTGTCGGTGAAGAGGATGCCGTACCTCTCCGCGTTCTCCACGTCTATCTGGTCGGTGGTCAGGCACGCCGCCTTGTCGAGCGCGTCGATGAAGTTCCACTCGTGCTTGAAGACGAAGTAGAAGAACCTCTTGTCCCATACCTCGACGAGAGCGGGCTTGCCCCACTTCCTGACGATGGCCGGAAGGTGCTCGGGGTTCTCCTTGCCGAAATCGGCAACCAGCCTGACGGAAAGCTCGAGGTCGTCGCTTGTGAGCCCGAACCCCCGCTGCACCCTTTGGGAGACGTCGAACCTGGTCATCATCTCCTGCTTCGCCTGCTTTACATCACTGCATATCGCATGGCAGTCAGGCATGGTGAAAGCCCTCAGCCTCCTAAGGCCGGCGAGCTCGCCCCTCTGCTCGACCCTGAAGGAATACCTGGTCAGCTCGTACAGCCTCATGGGCAGGTTCTTGTACGATATGGAGGAATCGTGGGTCATGAGGAACTGCCCGAAGCACGCGGAGAAGCGCAGGAAGACCTTCTTGTTGGGCGTCTGTATGTTGTACTGCCTCGCCGGGAACCTGTTCAGGTAGTCCTTGAGCGCGGGGTGCTCGCTGTCGTACATGATGGGGGTTTCGACCTCCATGGCCCCATACTCGAGCATCTTCAGGGTAACCCATTCCTCAAGCAGGCTCTTGATCATCTTGCCCTTCGGATAGTACCTGAAATGCCCGGGGTCAGAGCCTTCCTCGTAATCGACCAGCTCGAGGCGCCTCATCAGCTTTATGTGCGGGGGATCCTCCTTCACGGCCCTCGATTTTGCCAGCTCGTGCCTGACAAGCTTCTCGAGTTTCTCGTGCTTGCTGAAATCGAACCCCGAGATCTTCCCGTCCTTCGCTGCTATCTCGTGCATCCTGCCGTCGGGGGTCGCGATGTACCAGCTGGATTTGAGCTCCTTCTCCTTCTCGAGCGCCTCCGATAAGCCAGTCTCCTTGCCTATCCTCCCCTCGGCGTTTATATCCCTGGAAAGCTCCGACAGGGGATGCCCCTTGCACTTGATGTCGAATCCCTTGTACCAGCCGAACGGAGCCCTCTTCACCTGCAGCTTCTCTGCCAGCAGCCGCTTCTCGATGCCCTTCAGGATGTTCAGGGCCGCGGAGGGGGAGGACGGAGTCTGCGACAGATGGACGAACGGGTAAAGGACGATGTTCTTCGCCTTCACCTGCTCGTAGACGTCCTTTATCTCCTTGACAGCGTTACCGATGATATTGCTTGGCTTGGACTCATCGCTCTTCTCGACGCTCGAGAAAACGACCAGGGCCTCGTTCACCCTGACCGGGCCTTTCTTCGTGTCTTCGGCATCCTTGATGGCCTTCTTCTTGGGCTCGTACTTGATGAAATCGGAATGTATAAGCAGTATCTTCATGCCACACACCGCAGCCTTACAACGACTGCCTTACAGCGGTATACATATAGTTGTCTCCATGCCCTTAAAAGCGAAACGCCGATCCGGGCAGCCACAATCCTCAGGTACATTTCCCGATCACCCCTGAAAGTCCCCGCAGGCGGGAAGAGGCACCGAAGCGATTCAAAAAAGAGAATCGAAAAAGGAGCAGTCCCATCCCCGCAAGCCATTGCAGACAGCCTAAGCTGTCGTGATTGTCTGTGTGTTTCTTGTTGTCGCGTCAAACGGGGACATATAATCTATTGAGGTGGCGGCGTTTATAAGCTTTGCTTCGATATCGATGAATATCAGAAATTCAGCTGAAATCGGTGAGCTTCCTTCCGGCCGGTGCGATATCCTGCCCTGACGGCTTGAGGTCGAGCTTCTTGATTGCCTCCTTCACATGCTCCGTCTTGATCTTCCTGCTGGCAGCATGCTCCGCCGCCAGCCCGCTCGCCTTGAGCAGGGCCAGCCCCGTCCTTATGTCGCCGTTGCCGTAGCATTTCGCCGCGACGATCTCGAAGGCGTCTCGCTCCCAGACGTTCTGGACGAAGGCGTGCTTCTTCCTCTCTTCAAGTATCCGCCTGGTCTGCTCCATATCGTACGGCCTGAACTCTATCATCTCTGGTATGAGCCTCGACCGCACCCTGGTGTCAAGTCTGGCGAGCCAGTCCCTCTTTGTCGATATCAGGAATAGGCATTTGTGAGGCAGCTCCTCGACGAACTGGTACAGGAATGTCTGGTCGCTCGTCCGGTCTATCTCATCGAACGCCAGGACAACCGACCCGAAAGACTTGAGCATGTGAATCACCAATGAGAACAGCTCGTCCGGGTTCCTGTATGAGGTGTTTATACCCAGTTGCCCGCATAAGGAAAGGACCATCTTCTGCAGGTCCGTGTCCTTCCAGCAGTTGATGAGAATCGGGACCGTTTCAGAGCTTTCAGATTCCCTGAGCTCCCTGAAGATCCACCTGATGCAGGCCGTCTTGCCTATCCCGGGTGGTCCATGGATGAGGATGTTCGTGCCGAGGGAAGGCAGGCGCTCGATGATGCTGGCCAGGTACTTCTGCTGCTCCTCCCTGAATGGCATGAGCCTGGGAAGATAATCTATGTCCAGGATTCCGGGGGATGTGAAGAGGGACTCTTCGTCCTTGAGCATGTCCTCAGAATGCATATAAAAGGATAAATTTAAAGCTATTTATTTGTATAAGAGTTTACAAAGAAGCGAACCATGAGACGAATCATAGAAAACGCCTAAAAGAAACAGCCCCGTAGTCTAGTGGTCAAGGATGGCAGGCTCTGGACCTGCAGACCCAGGTTCGAATCCTGGCGGGGCTATCCAAGCACGCTTGATGTCGTTTTTGTTGTGTCCAAGAGCGAGGGCTATAACAATATAAAACACATGACAAAATAATCTTATGGATTTGGTTGACGAATTGAAAGAAAAACTGAAAAGATATTCGCGTGAACAGATAATATTCACAACACATGCAAGAATACGTGCAATTCAAAGAGGTATCGATCTAGAAGATATTGTCGACAATATAATTAGGCCGGACAAATTAGACACCGTAATCAGACAGAAAGCTGACAGACCTGACGAGGAAAAATTCGATTGTTACTTCATTTATAGCGGAAATTTGTGCCATAGGTATGTTTTAATACTTAACAAGAAAATTATAATATGTACAGTGATAAAAATCAACAGAAGATGGCAAAGGAGAGTTGAGAAGCATGCAAGAGTTTAAATTCGATTATGATAAAGAGAATAACGACCTGTTTATTTACAGTGGTAAAAAGAAATCGACTGCAAGCGTCGAACTCGGAGATATAGTTTTTGATTTCGATAGCAAAAAGTCTCTTTCTGGAATAGAAATCATGAATGCAACAAAATATCTGTCGGCATTGATTTCTGGATATAAAGTTAGCAAAAGTGCTCTTGCCAATCTATTATCATGTAAAGTGCAATCTAAAATGATTAACAATTTCTTGCTAATCAAAATCATACTTGTAATGAAGGAAGAACAGCAAATTCCCGTAAATCTCACAGTCCCGAGAATCACAAGCCCAAGTCCTGCGATTGCATCATAGAATGTCTATTATATTGAAACTCTTACTACCGCTTTCTTTATAAAATCTATGGATAATAAATAACCGGGGCTATAACCAAAAAACGTTCAAACCCTGGCGGGGCTATACGGTTTTATTTTCGAATCCCGTCAACTCATAACCCTGATTTTTAATTTCTATGTTTTCTTTGGAACACTGCGCATGGAAATATTGCTTCAGAAGGTAGAGATAAGCGCCTGCGAAACAAGAGTTCTCATGCAGAATTACAAGATAATAGCCATAAGGGATTATTCAAGGATACCTGTTTTCAAGGCAAGTGTCTATCCGATTGTCATAATAATAAAGAAGGAAAAACCGAAAGAAAACAAGGTTTTAGCTGAACTCATGGAAGAGGACATAGACTTTGCTAAAGTCGGTCTTTCAAGGTCAATAGAACAAAGCCAATCCGACCGTTGGCTTTTTAACTTCTTACATGACAAGCACTTACGATTTAATAAAAATTCCCCTTGCAAACATGACTCCATTATGATACCGTCATCCGGGCAACTAGTGCCTTTATTCACGGTGGTAACGCATGAGAAAGACATGGACATACAAGAGGAAAAACATACCCGGGTGGTGGGTAGGATGGTACGAAGGAGGCAAGAGAAAGTCCAAGGCCTTCCCGAACAAGGCGCTTGCGGAGCATTTCGCCCAGATAAAGTACCAGCAGGTCAACTCCGATGTCTTCACCAGCGTCGTCTCGGTGACATGGGATACACTGATGGAGGAATACGAGCAATCAAAGAGGGTCCGGGGGCTCACCGATGAAGGCATCTACCAGGCGATGCTCACCCTGAAGAAGCATTTCAGACATGCCTGCGGCCCCCTTAACTCAAAGCAGATCACCCAGGCCTCCCTTGACAAGTTCATCCTCAAGCGGGGGAAGCAGGTCGGCAGATTCACGCTGAACAAGGACATCTCGAACATGAAAGCGTTCCTCAACTGGGGAAAGAGGAACAAATACATCAGCGAAGACGTCAGCGTCCATAAAGTCAAGGTCGATAACAAAGACGTCAAACCGTTAAACAGGAAGCAGGTAAAGAACCTCCTCCTCACCTCGCAGCAATACCCGACCTGGTACACGAGAATACTGCTGTCCCTCACCACGGGGCTGCGGAAGAACGACATAGAATCCCTCAGCGTCGCGGACATTGACTTCGAGATCAATGCAATAGATACCAGGAGCAAGAAGACCAGGAAAAGCATGCTCTTCAGGCCGCTGCCCCCGAAGGTGACAGACCACCTTGCGGTCTGCGTCGGCTCCCTGCCAGCAGGGCAGGTCAGACTCTTTACCGATAATCACACCCATAAGAAATGGAAGAAGATAAGGACACGGGCGGGGCTGCCGCACCTGCGTTACCAGGACCTGCGTGTCACGTTCAGCTCCCTCCTTGCCGAGGCAGGGGCATCGACCAGCGTCAGGCAGAGGCTGCTTGAGCATTCCTCACCGCAGATAACCGAGGACTACTACACGAAAGTCCAGGACCCGGTTCTTCGCAACGCGGTGGACATGCTGCCGGTTGACGAATGGCTGTAGCGTTGTGATCACACCAGCTCACGCGGACTTACCTCCACCATCGCCAGTCTGAGCCATTCCTCAACGTCCTCCTTCCTGTACCGGACCAACCGGCCAAGCTTAGAATACTTCGGGCCTTTCCTCAACTGGCGCAGTTTCCTCAGGTACGATTCCCCCAGTCCGAACATCTCGGATATCTCTGCGGTGGAGTATGTCCTGAGTTCATAATCCATATTATTCTTCGCTCAAATCCATTCCATAAACAGACTGATACGTAATTTCATCAGAATCTCCTGGATCTCCGGGAACAGCGTCCATATCGATATCAAGCAGATTCTCCATCTCTTCCAATTCAGCATACTGTTCCATTTCCTGTCTTATTGTCTCCCATGGATCTTCGTCCTGAGGAAAAGGGCCGTGCAAGGGACCGCTTCCTACAGGAATATCCGCGTATCCATCGCTCTCATCTTCCTGGACTATGTCCATTATCATCGCCCGGCTCGGCTCAAGGCTCTCGTTCCGTCCCTTGATGCCGAGGTAATCCATGCCGGTCCTCCCAAGAATTTCCTTTACCTCCTCGTATGCCCTCTTTGAGAATCCGTCATAACGCATCCCCATGCAGATCATGCGATGCCTCCTGTCGCCGGTCGCAATCTCAAGCAATCCCCGCAGGTACATGGCACCTTCGTTGCTCACTGCATCTTCGGATGGATCGGCATCCGCATGCAGACGCCTGCCCTGAATCTCCTGGACAACTTCCCGGAACAGCGGCCCCTCAAGCTCGGCATAGCCATCGGTCCCGACTTTCGTGTCGCGGCTGCCGTAGAGAGCAGGCATGACGTACTGCCTGACAGTACGCCTGGAAAGAAGCCCGTGCCTCTGCAGGGAATCGAGGAAGGTCAAAGCCTCATTGGCGCCCATGATTAATAGTAAGCAGGCGCCTTTATATAGGTGACTTTTTTCCCACATTTCACGGCTCCGTATCAGGGCATCGGCTCGTTGAACGGGTCAGGAGGAATTCCTGCGGTGGGCCGGAGTGTTTGGGAATCGAGACTTCCTGCCACTGGCACGCCGGGAGCGGTCGATTGTCTTTGGCGGAGTTCTTGAGGATTTTCGCGGATGCCTTGGACAGATGCGTTTGGAGGATGTCCGGACCCTGGTCCAGACCAGGACGGACAAAATAAGGGAGGTTCTTGAGTCTGCCGAGAAGCGTGATTTGCCAACACCCGCGCCGGAGGTGAGGAAAAAGGAAGAGCGACAGAATCTGCTGGCGAAACATTTATTAGACGGTAGCCCTGTATACACAAACATGGTGGAGATTGATTTGCTTCGCCAGGATTGGAGAGACTCCGGATACGACAGGAATAAGTTCGGTCGGTACGTCGAGGATAATCCTGAAATGGCAGCGGATATTCTTATTGAGGAGGCGGGAACGGAAGGGAGCGAGGCACAGTTTGGTACCGCTAAATTCAAGGAGTTGTGGAGAGAGTTTTATCATACGTGCGGCCGCCGCGGCATAGAAAAGCCCTGGGACCGTGTGGCTGAATGGCTGTATACGAGAACGCGTTCGGCGCGACGGAGGGAATTGGACGAGATTTTGGCGGACTCCGTCGGGATGGCGTGTATGAGCGGCACATTGGGAGTGGTCACCTGGGACAACGTCAGCGAGAAGGTCAAGCGTAGCATATACAGGGATTGTGCTAGGAGATATCTTAAATAGGAGAGGTAGGTGCGTTCGAGAATATTAGATCACGGGATCCGTATTTTGGGCGGCTTCTGTCGTCTGTTTAACCTGTTGCGGCCCCTGATTCTGGTTACTTCCGTCCTATTCGCTCTCGCGAGCTGTTGGGCAGATAGCCTCATCTGGTCCGTATTAATCTTGCTTGCTGCACCGTGCGCGGTGTTGTGCTGGGTCACGTGCGCGGGGCCCAGTTTTCGCCGAAAGGCTGACGAACCGCCAACAGCTTTTTTTGTGGGCTTGTACATGATCTCAACCTACGTTCTCTTGGTGATGATCTTCGCATGCGCGTTCTTGGCAGCAGAGAGGTTTGGCGGCGAAATTGTGTGTACTTCGAACCGTGTCCCTATTGATCGAGAACTATTCCGGGACTACGTATATTTTAGCGTTGTTTCGGGCAGTACGCTTGGATACGGGGAACTGACGCCCCTGGGACTGACTCGTCTGTTTGTTGGCATTGAGGTTATCATGTTCTGGCTTTTCATCGTTTATAAAGCGATATATTATTGTAACTACCTTATCGAGATACATAGGTGGGATACTGTCGGCATTGTGCATTACACCTTTTTCAGACACCTTACGAAGAGTTCTCATAACTTCTCTGCCGACTGAAACACCAAACTTTATTCCGCCCGTTTCCAGATTCAAGTCGGCAGGTAGTCCCAGAAGTTCACTCAAATCAACATGAGCACACATCTTCTTACCTCCGAACCAATCACCTCACCGTTACTCTCTGTAAGCTTGTGCCTCGAAAGCCCGTTTTGAGCCGCGCTTAAGCAATATATATATTTTCTGTGGCGATGTCAACAATATTTTCTTTTTGCACGTATCGCGCATCGAAACACTCACACCCATTCCGATCACTCCTCCCTGCCATGAAGCGAACAGTTTTCATAAACCTGTGGCGGCAACGATGGTGAGGAGTTCAAGTAGCAAAGGCACCAACACTCCCTCATGCGGCTTCAGAGTACCGAGCAATCTTGTTTCTGGGCCGTTTGGCAGTGGTATCCTGGATCAGAACATTCAAGGGCTTACCTGAGGCCGGTTGGATTCTGGCGCACCTGATTATTGCTTCACAGAAGCCCATAGCTTCTTGCCTATCCCTCCCCATGGCACGTCCGGTACGCGTTTTGAATCGAACTGCTTTCAACCACTTCAACAGCCTCTTTGCCGTCTCAACCGGTCCGCGGTTCTCGTCCAACGCAGATTCTTGTAGGATCCGCGCCACTCCTAACGGCGTGATGGCATCAAGCTTGTCTGCATCAAAGAGACAGTCACCTTCGAGTGTTCGAGGTTCGTTTGTAGGACTATCAATACTGTGTTGGCGAATGACACGACAGATTTGTGGCACGTTTGCAAAGCCACAGTCTTCTAATATTACTTTTGCCTTCTTCGCTCCCAAGGTTGCATGGTGCTTGTTCGTCACATGGAGTGTTCCTTTTTCTAAACTAATGTCATGTAGCATTGCGGCGGGCAAAAGAATTGATAGTTGAGCTCGCTCTGCTTGTCCGATGATCTGTGCCCTCTTTACCACCCTTCTTATGTGGGCCAAATTGTGGTCACACGAGTTCTCGGAATAAAGCTTTGGTAGACGAGTCTTCAGGTCGTCGATAGGCTTCATATTGTAAAATTTGCGAGAAAACAAATATAAACCTTACACATCGACGGCACCATTCTTCGTTTTGCTACCAAACAAAGCACGGATCCGGTCCAAAATGTTAATTACTTGTTGTCTAAGTGAGTTATCTGTACCGCTGTTGTCTATAGCAAAATCCATGAGTTGCATGGCCTCGGACAAGTGGTATATCTGCTCCTCATCCGCCATCAATTTTAACAACTGATCCTTGTCATACTCAGATTCTATATTCCGTCTGCGCGTAATAAGCCGTTTTAGTCGAACATCTGTGGGAGCAGCAATACCGACTGCAATTGTATTCGGCATCATTTCCCGAATCTTTCGAAGTCCGCTTGGGCTCCTACAACTATCAACTATATAGACCCGCTCGGAGTTCCCCTCCTTGACAATTATCTCTGCGATTAGCTGCGATATGACCCCTCTACCCCTTTCAGCGTACAACGCCCGAATCAGTTGATTTAGTCCCTCTCTCGTAAGGGGAAGCTCCCTAATCTTCAGCATTGGAAGGTAAATATCATCGAAGACACGAATGACTCCAACGTTCATTCCACAATCACAAAGCAAACTTGCCAGATGCTGAGCAGTAGAGGTCTTTCCTGCTCCCATTGGTCCATAGAGTAAAAGGACATAATTGTAGATACGTTCAGTATGATTCTTCATCACCTTAACCTATCGATTTCATTAAAGGGATCCTCCAGGTTCACACGAGCACGGGAGTATCTACTTTTTCTTCTCCCTTCGCTTGTTTATCGTCTTCACCCAAGTTTCGAGTTCCTCGATATCCTTCGCAAGCTCATCGGGGCCGGGGATGCTGAAGCTTTCGGTCGGACGCGCGTGGCCGCTTCCGCCGCTGAAGCCACGGAGTAATGACGGAGAGGCACCGACCAGGGACGTGCTGCTTCACCTGTCAAGGGTGTTCATGCTGAAGATGGGAAACGAATGGGTGCTTTCGGAAGTGCCGAAGAAACCGAGGGTCATGCTTGAAAAGATGGGAATGGAAAACATATTACGTAAATTCAACTGAGATAAGGGTTAAACCATCGATAACGTTCCAGACCATCGATAATGCACCAAGATCAGGGGTTGGGCCTTGCCACTCGTTAACGCACCAGTATCCTTTTCAGGAGGTTTTTAAAATGTACTACAATTTTGTAATACATGTTACAATTTTATTACACATATGGGCATTCCAAATGGTAACAGTTTTATACATAAGCCATATAAGCGGGAGCAATAGTGTCCTGCAGAGGCGGTAAAAACCGCCCGGAAAGTCCGGCACGAGACGCTTGAAATACGGCCCTAGCGAGGCTATGCCATGTGTGCACTCTCCAATTTCACAGTATCTCGTCCTCCCACTTGTAGAGCCTCTTCCTGTATCTCCAGACAAGCATTGTTATCAGGAATCCGAAGATCAATCCTGCCGCGACGTCCGTGACGGTGTGGACATCCAGGATGATCCTCGAAGCCGCGACGAGCAGGGGCAGTATGAAAAGGGGCAGGTATCTCCTCCTCCTCAGCAGCAGGTAGAGCGCGGTCACGATCCCCGTGGACGTCGCTGCGTGGCCCGACGGGAAAGAGAATGTGATGGGGCAGTACGGGTTGCACCCCGGGGCCGGGCACATGATGCATGGCCTCGGAACCATGAAGGCGAGCTTCAGCAGCTCCGAACCCAGCATGGATATCGCCAGGGCCGGGATTATCAGGAGGAGGTACTTCTTCAGCAGGCGCCTGTAACCGGCGGCTTCCTTCCCCATCGGATGCCTGATCCCGAGCAGGAAGTATATCCCAGTGAGGCAAATCACGAAGGCTGTCGACAGCAGGGGGGAGCCCAGAAGGGTTATCATTACCCAAAGCTGCTCGTACATGAAAACACCGGTTATCATCGGTTTGGCCGATCGCTGGTCACGCCTCGTCGGCCGGCTCCACTTTGACGCCTATTGCCTCGAGGTTCTCCTTGAACCTCTGCAAGGCCCTCCGTATTGACTCGAAGTTCTGAGCGCCTGCGATGATGATCCGGCCGCTGCCGAAGAGGAGGAAAGCCACCCTCGGGTCGCTTATCCTGTAAACGAGGCCGGGGAACTGCTCGGGCTCGTATTCGCTGTTCTCTAGCGTGCTTGCGATCTCGTCCAGGTTCAGGTCCGCCTTGATCTTGGTCGAAGATACTATGTTCTCGACCCTGGTCTTGTACTTCCTCGGCATCGGTATGCCGGCCTGCCTGACCCTGTCGACTATCTTCTTCATCGCCCTCTCCAGGTCTTCCAGGGACTTCGTCCCGGTGCAGACTACCTTCCCCTGGGAAAAGATGAGCGCAGACGCCCTCGGGTCCGTTATCTTGTAAACGAGGCCGGGGAACTGCTCGGGCTGCCATTCGGTGTTCTCCACCTTCTTGAGGAGCAGCTCGAGCGATATGGGCTTGCCCAGGGTCGTGAAGGCCACTATGTTCTGGACCTTGATCTTGAATTCTGCCCGCTTCGCCTCCACCTTCCGCGCCGCCTTCATCGATTGCCCCTTCACGGCCTTGACCGTCGCCTTCTTCGCAGCCTTCTTCAGGGCCTTCATAGATTGCTTCTTCAAAGCGTTCTTGGCTGACCTCTCCAAGGGTTTCGCTTTGGCATGATGTTTTTTCCTCATGCATATTATTAGTCCGGCATGACCCTTAAATATTTCGCAAGAATCGGTGCCAGCGAATCGTGGCCGGACGGTCCGGAAGATTCGAATCGGACGGTATGAGCGAAGGCCCGGAAAGCTATCCTTCAAGCTCGTCTATGAGCTCCAGCTCGTCGCCCCTGAGCCTGCCCCTGAGCTTGTTGAGGACCGCGACGTCCTCATGGCTGAGCGAGACGTCGAGCTCGTCCCCTTCCTCGATGTTCCTGCCGACCGTCGCCCCTTCTATCGACACGGCGACCTGCTCCCCCGCCTTGGCATCGCTCACGTTCTCTCCCTGTCTCTGCAGCTCCTTTATCTCGCCCACGACGTTCCCTTCCTTCTTGAGCTTGTTGCCGGGCTTTATGATGCCCTTCATGACCTCGACGCCGACTATCGCGGGCTTCGACTGCCTGAACAGGTAGCCCGGCATTATCCTGAATCTGCCGGGCCTGTTCACGCTTGCCAGCATGTCATCCTCGCGCCTCTTTGCCGTGTCCTTTTCCCATTTCTCGTATCCCTCCACGAGCCTGTAGATCACGTCGCTTGAGAACACCTTCACTTTGTTGTCGCCGGCAATCTTCGCGATGTCGGGCGGCAGCCTGGCGTTGAATGCGAAGATGTAAGGCTTGGGCAGGCTCTTCATCTCCATGACATCCTGCTTGGTGACCTCGCCTATCTCGGCCTTCCTGATGGGGACCTCGATGGCCTTCAGGGTCTTGACAAGGGCTTCAAGGGATCCAAGAGTGTCGGCCTTGAGCATGACCCCCCTGTTCTCGGTGTCTATCTCGACCTCGCTCACCTCTTCCGAGATCTCCTGCCTGACCTCTTCTATCCTTCTCTGGTCGCTCACGGCCCTGAGGGGTGATCCAGCCACCACCTTCTCGATTTCCGGAGCCGCGATCTTCACGCCGCAGGCCGCGGTGACATGCCTGACAGGCAGGAAGACCTTCTCGACCCTCATCTCCTTCATCGGGTTCGGCTTGAGCATGGCCCTTATCTTGGTCACGACGATGTCCTTGATGCCTATGACGAGCCAGTCCCCGTTCTTTATCTCGCCGTCATAGAGGATGACGTCAATGGTCGTGCCGAGGCCCTTGAACTCGTTGACCTCGAGCACCGTCCCCTTGCCTTCGCCCGAAGTCACGTTCAGCCTGTCCTTCAGGAACCTCTGGGCCAGGCCCGTGAGTAACATCAGCAGGTCAGGGATTCCCTCACCGGTTATGCCGCTGACCGGTATTATGCTCAGCTTCTGCCTGAAATCCTCCACCCTGTCGTACCTGTCCGACTCGAATCCTTGGACCGCAAGCTGTCCCGCGATCGAGTACAGCTTCTTCTCGAGCTCGTCCTGGACCCTCTTGGGCTGGTTGGCCCATGCCTCCACGAAGCTCGCCCCCTCCTTCCGAACCCAGCCGGCGATCCTGTCTATCTTCGTCAGGGCGATGATGAAAGGCGTCTTGAAATCGCGCAGGAACCTGATCGACTCCAGCGTCTGTGGCTGGATGCCCTCGTTCACGTCTATGACGAGGACTGCTATGTCCGCGATAGCCCCTCCCCTCTTCCTCAGGGTAGTGAATGCCTCATGGCCGGGCGTGTCGATGAAAAGGAGCCCGGGGATCTCCACCCTCACGTTCATCTTCCTCAGGAGCGGCCCGCACAGTTCCTTGATGTAGCCGATGGGTATCTCGCTTGCCCCTATGTGCTGCGTTATGAGCCCCGCCTCGCCCTTCGCGACAAGGCTGCCCCTGACGTAATCCAGCAAGGTCGTCTTGCCATGGTCGACATGGCCCAGCACCGCCACTATGGGCTGCCTCAGCGTCATCTCCGCCACCTTCCTTTAATTATGTGCTAGACGCTATTAAAATAAGCTTTATAAACGGGAAAACGGTATGCGAATCCGAATCGGGTCAATGATTTTTTGAAATAGAAATGACTAAAAAAATAAAAAAAGGCTGGAGGCCGTTCTGAAAGCTAACCTCCGATCCTGAAGACCTTTGTGCCGCATTTGGGGCAAGTGCCCTTCATTGCAGGCTTTCCGTTCTTCAGCGTGACCTTCTGTGCATTCGACATCTCAACCTTTGCCTTGCATTTTACACAATAAGCCTGTGTCATCTCAAAACCTCCGATTTTATTTATGCGTAAATATTCGCGGGAGGGTATATAAATCAAATTCGGGCTGAAATCGGACGAAAGCAAGGCACTTTCACGCTTAACCGACAGTGGTCGAGCATAGAACTTGCGAGCTCACCAGAAATTCGGCTTCGGAGAGCGCTTGATGACATATACGACGGTGCCGCACCTGCTGCACTCGCCCTTAATGGCCTTCTTCCCGTTCTTCATGACGAACTCCTGCTCCTTGTCGACGTCGACCCTTTCCCTGCACTTGACGCAGTATCCTTCGGTCATCACTGGCACCGCAAGAAATCATATCTCTATGACCCTGAGCCCCTTCTTGCTGATCTCGAACGGGTGGATCAGGGTGCTGTGGTTCGTCCTTCTCATCTTCCTTATGGTCACGGTCCTCTTGAACTCCTCCGCCACGGGGACGAACTCCATCTTGATGACGGTGTCGACGATGTATTCGACGATGCCGCCCCCCGAGAGCGCCTCGCTGGTCTCCGGTATCGTGCCCGTCAGGAAGGCCGTCACGCCGCAAGACTTCAGCGTGTCGACAAGCTGCATCAGCGCAGCCCTCGCGAGGTACTCGTCCTTGATGAACATCTCGATGAACGATACGGAATCGAGGACCACCCTCTGGGCATTGAGGGCCTTGATCGCCTCTATTATCTTGTCCGATATGCTGTAGACGTAAGACTTCACCAGCCTCACCATGTCCTCCGAGGAGATCCCCCTCGTCGGCAGGGCCGGCTTTATGCTCACGAAGCGCACGAGGTTCTTCTTCTCCAGCGTCTCGAAGTCCCAGCCGAACATGCTGCTTATGTCGGCCTTGACATCGACGTCCCTCTGCTCGGTCGTCACGTAGACACCCGGCTCCCCGGCAAGCGCCCCGCTGTACAGGTAGGATATCGCGAAGATCGTCTTGCCGGTTCCGGTCTTGCCCGTTATCAGGTTCGCGCTCCCCTTGAAGAAACCGCCTTCCATCTTGTCATCCAGCCCGAGGACGCCGGAATTGACCCTGTCCATACCATTTGTTTGAATCCCGGTCTATTTATTCTTTTACCATGCTCCTGCCGCTGTCCTTCCTTGTCTCGGTCTTGGGCTTCTTCCTCCTGGCCAGCCTCTTCGGTCCGGACGCGAGCCACGACAGCATCGCCCCGGGCGAGAGCCCCTTGGTGATGATGATGCCCCTCTCCTTCTTCTTGGAGGTCATGAGCGCCCTGGTCTTCAGTATCTCCTCCTGCTTCTTGACGAGTATCTTGTTGAAAGTTGCCTCGTCTATCTGCCTCCTGAAATACTGCTTCTCGGTGTTGACCCTGGTCTGAATGAGCTCCTTCTCGTGCTTAATGAGGCCAGTTATCTCCTTCCCCAGCCTGCTGGAAGGCAAGAGGACCTGGGTCACCAGATACGTGATAATGGTCGTCATGATTATAATCAAAGCGAGGATGTACCTGTTGTCGAGCAGGAACTTGTAGATCAGGAGCATGGGGATGGCAGAGTTCATCTCCGCTATGAAATTCGCCATGTTCCTGACGTCCACCCTCAGGCTATCGATGTCGTCGCTGGTTATGTCCGTCCTCGCGTTGGCTCCCAGCTGGGCGGCGCTCGACTTCAGGCCGCTCAAGACGCTGACATCGATCCCCGATGAGACCAGGTCCAGCATCTGCCTCTCTATCTCCGCAAGCGCGTTCTCGTTGTCCTGAAGCTCCCTGATGAGCTCGTTTTCGCTCACGGTCGCCTTGAGCGCCTTCGTTCTCCTGCTGATCCCCGACATGAAGGTGACGTTCACCTCGCATTCCCCGATTGCCTGGCTCAAGGGGACGTGCATGTTCATGAACAGGTCGGCCGAATCTCCGGCCTCGAGCTCGAGCGCGTCCTGCAGCGAGACCTCCGAGCAGCCGCTCTCGGTGACGATGCTGATAATCGTCCTGACGTTGCCCGTGTTGTTCGCGCTCACCCTGACCTTGTGGTCCTCGCCCTGCTTTATGGTCGCCTCATATTCGGACAGATGGAAATCGAAGCCAAGCTTCTCAAGGCACTGGTCGCTGTACACGCAGCGCTCCGCCGGGCACACCCCCGTGGTCACCTGGCAGTCCCTCTTCTGGTATACCTGCTCGCTCGTGCAGTTGCCCAGTCCGCATGCGACGTCAAGCCATCCGGTGCACAGGTTCGAGCAATTGACCATAGGCGCGATGCCGATGCCGGATCCCGGGGACCCCGTCCCTGTGTCGCCGTTCCCTCCATTTCCTTCGGATTTCGTGCTGAGTGTGACGAGGCCCGTTCCCGAGTTGTTGAAGGCGTCCGTCGCCGACAGGCCAAGGGTGAAGGACTGGCCGGCGCTTGAATGCGCCTTGCAGCTGCCGCTTATGTCCAGATACGTGTCCGGCGGGCCCCCGCTCATCGAGAGCACAGCGTTGGGGCAGGTGAGGTTCAGCGTGCAAATATGGCCGAGGGTCTCCGACCTCTCGTTCCTTATGCTCACGTTTGAATATATCACGCTGGAGGCGGTGAACTCGGAACCCGAGGAGGGGGATATGAAGTACGGATATACGGCGCTGCTCACGCCGAAATCGAGCCTGGCGTATCCGCTGTTGTCGTTGCCGCTGACGTTCAGCTCTATGCTGACGGCCCCCTCCAGGTCCGGCCCCGCCGCGTATTCGTAGGGATTAACTGTGCCGTTCGTGAAGTTCTGGACGCCTTCGATGGTAACGTTGACGGTCCAGTTCAGGGAAGCGACCGTGTGATTGTTGACGTCGAGCGCGAAGAAAACCAGGTTCTCGCCCCTGTTGTACATGCTGTGGTTGTTCGTCAGGTTTACTGTATATTCGTCGGTGACGTTCAGGGTGTTGTTGAAGTTCTTGGTCGTGTTGCTTGTCGTGTTCTTGCCGCCGTAATCGCTTGCGAAGAAGCTTATGTTATACTCCCCCATCATGCTGAGGGGAAGGACGTTGCCTAAGTCCAGCGTCCACCAGCTCACGTTCCCGGACTCGTTGAACTTGGTCATGCCAAGGCTCCCGTATGTCGAGCCGTCGGGGAAAGTCAGCGAGGCGTTGGCCTCCTTGATCCCCGTCAGGTTCTCCACAACCTCCAGCCACCCGCACGCGTCATAGTACATGTTGGCATACCTTATGTGGGCCTTTTCCCCCGTACAGCCGTGCTGGAAGTGGAACCCTTGGATCTCGGGCGGATAGGGGTCTGACAGGATCACCTGCAGGCTGGCTGAGCCGGTGCCGTTCATGCCCCGCCCGGTCGTGGAATTGGCGTCGATCATTGAAACGGTAGCCCCAAGATTGATCGCGCCCAGCGTGTAGTATACGTCCTTGTAGGAGGATGGTGCCGAATAGTTGCAGCCGTAGCATTTCAGGGAATCGTAAGTCAGGGGGTTCATGCTGCTGATGTTGACTAGGCTTGAATTGCCGAGGCTCATGTTAACGCTCACGTTCCGGGCGTCTCCACCTAGCACGGAGACCCTCGCCACGTGATACGTGTAGCTGGTCCCGTTTATGAGCGCCCACACGTAAGCCGTGACCGAGAGGGTCCCGTATTCCAGGAACAGCATCGATTCCTCCGACGAGGAATTGCCGGCGCCGGTCGAAGCGTGCGCCGTGATGGAATGGTTCCCGGACATGTTCGTGTTCGCGAAATCGCCGGAGTATAAGTAGCAAAGGCCCTGGATGCCGCTGGGGGTCAGCGCCTGCAGCTCGTATATCTTGATGATGCCGCCCTCCGAGAAGTTCACCTTTATCCTCTTCGCCTTGAAGGGGACGAACCCGCTCAGGTTGTCCCAGGACTTGGCGCCTTCCGGCGCAGAGATGTTCTGCATGACCGGGACCCACGCGCCCGCATCTGTCTCCTTGTAGAAGACCGACACGTTCGGATCCCCGAAGCCGGCCGCCCTTGACCAAAGCAGATTGACCATGTTTATGGTCGAGGTCTTGTTCATGATAATCTCCAGCCACTGCTCGCCGCTCCCGCCCACTCCCGTCCAGTAATCATCGAAGTCCTCATTGATGGAAAGGTTGCAATCGGTCAGCGTGCAGTCGGCATAGCTGCCCTGAGACATGGACGCAACGTTCCCGCTGCCGGCCGCGCCGAAGCAGTAGCTCTCGTTCGCCGATCCGTTCATCTCCAGCCCGACCTCCTCGATGTAACCCGCGAATTCCCTTTTGAACCATGCGGAAACCGAGCTGACATCGGAAACGTTACCGGCGACGTAGGCGTTAAGGACGACATTCGTCTCCACGCTTGCGCTCTCCGGGGACGCGAAGGCCACGGGAAGGACGACCTCGTGCGACATCATGCCCGTCGTATTCGTTCCGTTGCCCGGGACGGCCTCGAGGGCCAGCCTGGTGATGCCGCCGGACGAGGTCAGTACATCCCATCCGAACGAATGCGTGCTTCCGTTGAGCATGTATTCCACGCTCTTGGGGGGCAGGACGCCGGAAACATTGATAACGGACCCGCCGGTGCTGTTCAGGGTCAGGTTCAGATCGAGCACATCGCCATCAGAAGCGGTGACCTCAACGGAGTAGTTGAAGCTCTGGTTCACAAGTATTCGGTAGTTCTGATGTATGAAATGGGCTGAAATCTTCCCGAAGCCGACATCGAATGATATGTCGCTGTGAACCACCCTCCCGTCCAGGCTCAGGTTCGCGAACATCCGGACTGCGTGACTGCCAGACCTTGACGGGAGCAGGCTGGAATTGGTGAAATTCCAGTACCTGCAACCGTCCGCGTCCGTGTATGATGAGTTGGACAGCTTCATGCTATCGCTGACATCCGCCGTGTGATTGGAATAGTTGATTTCCGCCCAAACTGAATCGACTTCGCTCTGCAGGTCCGTCGTGACATTCGCTGACAGGATTATGAGGTCACCGTAATCCGGCTGGCTGTCGGATGCGGAAGCATCGATCGCGAACTCGATCACGGTCATGTTCTCCTCCAGTTCATTCTGGGCGCTGGCGTTGTAGTATAGCGAGGGCTGATCAGTGATGTTGCACTTGACGACATACCACGCTTCGCCGTCCGTTCCGTCATTGAACGAAAAAGCGGCCCTTCCGTCCGAGTCGGTCATGTTGCTGCCGATATAGGTATCGTTCATGAAGAAGGAGACGTTGTAGCCAATCAAAGCGGCCGATGAATGGGAATCTGCCACGTAACAAATCATCCTGTTGGAAGTGCCGTTAAGTATGACATCATGATCTATTGATGCCGATGCCACGGACGCGTTGGCCCATAGAAAGAACCATGCGGACGGGGATGTCTGGTTAGAGTTTAGGCCGGCCAGGACGTATATGTGCTTGACCTCGATTTGGCCGCCCCGCACGAATTCGCCGGTGTCCGAGAGGTTCAGGGTGTAGTTCGTCCAGTTCCCGGCGTAAGGTCCGGGGATATAATAATCTTCGAAATCGCCGGTTCCGTTGTGCCTGACTTTCGCTTCCTCCGGGCCATCCTGCAGTATCCAGTGTGCGGACGCGTTGAGAGCCTGGTCCCTGGTGAACGAAAGGCCATTACCGAGCGGCCCCCCACTCGTATGGTTCGTCAGGTTCCAGTAATCCCACTCCGCGGACGACCACGACAGGACGATCGGCAGGAAGTCGGTGTTGTTTTCGTTGAGAGAAAGGCCGTAGTCGCATATGCCGTTCGTCTGGGAGGAGCAGTTCTCGGAGAATCCCGTCCCGTTGGGATGTGCCCAGAAGTTGCCGCCCAGGCAGGGCCCCCCCATTATGTTCTTTCCGCTCCCGAAGCAGTCGAGCGTGGTGTTCCAGTTGTTTATGGCCGTCAAGCCAACCAACAATGCGTTATTCGTGTTGTTGAGGAAGTTTTCGAATATGTTGTTCGGGCCCGCCCATCCGGCTTCGTTTGAGATGAAAAACCCACTGGCGCTATTATTGGTTATCGTATTGTTAGTGATCCGTCCCCTGTGCGAAGAATAGAGTCGGATTCCGTAATTGTTATAGCTGACCGTGCTGTTTGTGATATTTGTGTCGAAGTTGCTGTCGACGAATATGCCGATAGACGAATGCGTGGCGTTTATCCCTGTCAGGGAGTTCCTGTGACAGTTTAATTTTACGTATATTCCGTTGCTGTTTTCCCACACAGTTATTCCATCCAGCTTGTTGTCGTGAGAAAAGTCTTTTATTTCGATGCCATTTGATTGATCGTGCGAAACCGCGTCGATGACAGTGTTGTTCGAGCTCGTTTGGAACTGTATCCCGCATTCTGTGTTGTTGTAGGTGCTGCAGTTCAAGATGTAGCTGAAATCCACATAGTGGATATGGAAGCCTGTGTACCAATTTTTCGCATGGCAGTTGGCGATGGTGAGATTCCTTAGATGGTTACCAGAAAGACCCTCGACCTGTATGCCCCGGCTATTTAAAAATTTGGAGCCCACTATCTCATGCCCCTGGCAATCGAACGTCACGTCGCTGGAGGTGATGTTGAAGCACGTCACTTCCGATGACACGGAGTTGTTGAGGTAGTAGACGCCGGGGGAAGTGATGTTCATGCAGTCCGTCACGTTGCTGGGCGGGGAAAAGGCCACGCTGATGTTCCATCCCTCGCTCTCGCCCCGATTGCCGTAGTCGTCCATGCAGGACACTTCCCAATAATAATCGCCATTTCCCATAGCCTGTCGGAATGTCTGGTTGATATTCTTCAGCACGCTTGTGGTAGTGTTCTCGATAATCCCATACACGCCCAGTTTCCTGATATCTGCCGAAACCCAACCCAGATCGACGGTCCCGCCGATAGAAATCACCTGTTTATTGATATCGTCCCAGACCTGAGCATCAGTAACAACCTTCCCGAAATCGCCGCTGATATTCTGCACGGTATACGTGTTTATGTTGAATCTGGACGCGTTCAAGTCCCAGATCGGTCCTGACGTCCAATTGAACAATCCCATTTGATAGTATACCCAATCACCGACCAGCACACCTGCGGCACCGTATGATCCGTGGGGTGAATTGGCAACGATGGAAGCGGTCTGTGAAGTCTTGTTGAATAGAACTATGGTATCGAAATTGTCCGACGAGTTCTTGCCGTTTATCAAGAAGCATCTCTCATCAGCAGGTCCGACATCGATCAACAATGAATAAGAATAATCGCTTGAAGGTAGTTCGTTGCCGGTGTCTATCACTTCACCGTCTGAAAGATCCCATCTCCAGATTGAATTCTGGCCCCCTCCCGCACCCGCCGTGGAATTCCTGCCTCCCATGAACCACACATAGGTGCCGTTGCTGCAGGCATGGACATTGTATATCTCGTCCGGCAATTCAGCGCCCGCTGCCCATGAGATGTTGTTTGCGAAATCAATGAAATACGTCTTGTTCGTATAGGAGCCGTTTGTGCCCCCGCCGCACGCGAATGTTGTTACGTTTATCCTAGCGCATCCTTCCCGGTCCATAGGCCAAGTCTTTGTCGGTCCTTGGGAAACGGTGTTAGATGCTATGTCATAAATGAAGGTGTAATTTGTCGGAACGTCCGTTTCGGCAGGGTTGTGAGTCCAATTCTCCGTTCCGCATATGCCAAAAATGTGCGTTCCGTTGTTCCAGCTGTATGGATTGTCGCAGGCTGTCGGAAGTGCGTTCAAGACGGATACGTTCTGCAGGGTCGCATTTGACGTTTCCTGAATTATGAGAGTGCAGTTGGTCACGTTGTTGGTATCCGTGACGTTGAAGGTGAAGTTGACCGTGCTTGAAGTCGCCCATATGTAGCCTTCGGGCGGATGGACCAGCGCCACGGCTGGGGACGTCGCGTCGAGGGTCACGAACCTCGTTTCCGTCGAATTCACGTTGCCGCCCATGTCCTGCACGTATCCCTTGAACCTGTGCTGCCCCTCCGCCAGCTGGGTGAATTCACGGGTGAGATACCTCGATGACTGGTTGGCGTATAGCGCAAGGACCTCTTCTGAAGACAAGGAGCGGTTGAAGACAAGCACATCGTCCATTGTGCCGTTTATGTATCTATCGGGCATTACTCCGTCAGACCCTATGAACAATTCGGCTGTGGATATGAAGGGGGGGATTACATCCGTGTCTTCAGCGCAAAAGGTGCCATCCCTGTAAATCACCCCCCTCGTGCTGTCATACGTGAAAACGTAGAATACCCAGGTATCGATGGGGATGCTCGGACATGATACATCGAGGGTACAGCCGTCGTTGGTCGTGTTATAAATCCGGATGCGCATGCTCCCCGAGCTGTCAGCAATGACGGGATTTAAATGATCGTTATCGCCGACAAGAAATACATTCAAGTTTCTATAATTCCTGTAGTAAAGCCAAAAGGCATAGGTGCCCTCAAGCGAATTGTTCCCGGCGAAAGCGTCCACGTGCACATAATCGCCGTCCCCATCGAAATCGAACCCCTTCCCCATTCTTCCTGCATCAGTCTGCGACGCGTTGCCCTTTGCAGTCCCGTTGTCGTTGTTCATGTAGTCTATGACCAAGGCGCCCTCGCCCGTCTGGTTGACGTCATCGAACCTCCACCAGTTGATGAGGGAATCATCAAAATCCATGATGAGCGATATGTTGGAAGCGGAGCTGTTCGCCGTCACGTTCATGAGAATGCCAGTGCCGGACACCTTCGAGCCATTGTCCGGGGCGGGGTAAACGAACATTATGTCCGGGGCGGGGAAGACATCGGTCAGCGGCAGGAAGTCCACGTTGCCGCTCGTGAGGTTCAGCCATGTGTCGCATATCCCGTCTCCATGCATATCCAAACAGGTCTGGGAATGCCCGCTACCGTCGGGGCTAGCCCAGAAGTTGCCGCCCATGCAAGAACCATTTAATATGTTCGGCCCGGCCGTGCAGTTGAGGGTCGTGTTGAAATGGTTGCTCAAAATGGTCCCCCCGATCTGGGTGTTGTTGGTGTTGTTGAAGAAGTTGTTGTATATGATATTCTGGCCCGGCGAACCACCCGAACTCGACAGGAAAAGGCCGAATTGCGAGTTGTTCCATATCCGGTTGTCATTAATCGTGCTTCTCTTCATGGAGCTCAGGTATATACCGGTATCGATGTTCGAATAGATATTGCCTTTATTTATAATCGTACCGTCTGCGTTGCTGGACAGGTAAACGCCGAAATCGTTGCAGCAGGAGGTGACGTTCTCTATCGTGTTGTTGGTGGAGCTGGAAATGGAAATCGCGAAAACGTTTTCATTCGCGGTCGTATTGGTGATAGTGTTCTTGTATGAGCCGCTACTCAAGGCGATGCCGATAAGAACATTCTTGCTTGCCGTAATGCCGGTCAGGTTGATGAAAGAGCAATTCTCAACCGATACCCCGTGTACGGTGTTGTTCATGCTCGTGGTGTTCATTATCACGCTGTTGTTGACGTGCCTGAGGTACAGGCCCCTGTCCCACAACGAAAAGTTGCAATTGATAATGGTTATGTTTGTAAGGTCGGTGCCCGTCGAGGAATTCGCTAATATCCCGTATGTGCCCTGCTCGAGGTTTCCCTGCACGTCATGCCCCTCGCAGTCGAGGGTCACGTGGCTCACGTTGATTGTGAAGCATGTGCCCTTGTCCCAGTCATGTATGCCCGCGTTCAGGGAGTAAACCCCCGGGGATGTTATATTGGTGCAGTTGTCGATATCCCCGGGCAGGGATCCTATCAGCTGGAAGTAGTCGTTCATTATATTGAGCTCCAGGGAGACGTTGTGGGTCTCAGAGGCATTGACGTATCCGCTCTTGTTCGCGTAAACCGTGTAGTTGGATGTGGAGTAGTAGTGATTAGTGCCGCCGCTGTTGATGTATTCTATGAGCGACCCGGTCGGTGTCCATCCGTCGCTGGCGGTCGTGAGGCTCTCGATGAGGGCGCCGCTGCCATTGTATGCGCTCACGGCCGCTCCTGTGATGCCGTTTCCTGCGCTGTCGTTGACGTATGCCCTGTAATGCCACCTCCTGATTAGCGTCGAGTTCAGATTCACCGTCTCGTTCGCATAAGTGAAGTTGAGGAACGTGTTGTTGAAATTGGATGAGCCGGAATCGTCAGTCATGACCACCCCAGTTCCGTCTATGTTCGTCATGTTCGTGTCCCTGAATAGGTTGTGGCTGCAATGGTCGCCAGTGCCGGAAGAGGATATCCATATGCCATAGTTTGAGCTCTTGTTCACCTGGTTGCTATCGAAGACATTGTAGTCCGATTCCCCGATACGAATGCAGGCGTGAGAGCCGCCGGTGGAGCAGTTCCAAATGCTGTTATTGCTGACTATGCTGTTTTGGATTGCCCGTTCGAAATAGATTCCGTAAAATAAATTCGAATGTATGTAGTTTTCTGTTATTGTGTTGGAGTATGATTGTGTGTACAGGGATATTCCGTCGTAAATGTTGGAATCGATGGTGTTGCCCTTTATGGTGTTGTTGTGTGAACCGTTGTACAAACGTAACCCATAAGCCGAGTTAGATTCAATGGTGTTGCCCTCTATGGTGTTGAAGCTGTCGTTTTGGTCTAGGTATATCCCGCTCTTAGTATTCGATGTTAAGGTGTTGTTCATTATGGTGTTGCTGTCTGAAAAGAAGTTCAGCTCGATGCCCTCTTGAGAGTTCGAATTAGCCGTGTTGTTCGATATGGCGTTCAAATGGGACCAAAATAAGTGTATCCCGTCAAATCCGTTCGAGCTTGCGTTGCTGCCCGTGATGCTGTTGTTGAAACTGTAGTATATGTATATCCCATGCTCGTCGTTCGAGGTTGCGTTGCTGCCCGTGATGCTGTTGTTGAAGCCACTTCGGATGTAAAACCCATACGTGTTGTTCTGGCCCGTGCTGTTTAAGATCGCGCTGTCGTTGACATACCTGAAATACACGCCGCTGTCCCATTTGCTGATGTTGCAGTTCATTATGGTTATGTTGATGAATTCGCTGCCTTCCGACGAATTGGCGATTATCCCGTACGTGCCCGGTTCCGATGATCCCCTGATTGAATGGCCTGAGCAGTCGAGGGTCACATCGCTGACGTTGATTGTGAAGCATGTGCCCTTGTCCCAGTCGTATATGCCCGCGTTCAGGGAGTAAACCCCGGGAGCAGTGATGTTGGTGCAGTTCGTCACGCTCATCCCAGCCGATATCTGCACCGTGTCGCTGGCGTTGAGTACATCATAGCCCTGCGACGAGCCGTTGCACTCGACGCTCCAGGAATAGAGGCCTGCTGACGTGAAGCTCCTGTCGAAGTAGTAAATGCAGCCGGACTGGTTGTAGGTCATGTCGAAAGGCCCGAACGGGGTCGCGTTGAATGAGATGTTGCAGTAGACGTCCCACTCGCTTATCGATTCGTTTGAGGTGGTGTTCGTGAAATTGGCGAAGAAGTGCAGCGACTCGTTGGCTCTCACGGTCTTGCCGCCATAAGGCATCCCCGGGTCCGTCTCGTCCCAGATCGTCATGTTCGAGTTCGATCCCGTGGTATAGTTGGAGAAGCCCTCGGCCTGGAACAGCAGCGTTCCCGAGCCATAGCTCTGTATCGTGCAATCCGAGCATATGGCGCCGTCACTGTAGATGAGGGGTGACGATAGATAGGGCAGCGATGTCAGGGTGAGGTTTACTGTATCGTTGAGCGTCGAGTTAAGGTTGGCGGGATTGGCCCCCGCAAGGTTATGGCCTATGAATACGTTCGCGTCGAAATCCTGGCCGGATATGTTTACCTTGCCGATCCATTCGATCCTGCCGGCCGAGGCGTTCTCGAGCCAGAACCCGGACACGTTCCCGTAGTCTATTATCCCGTAGTTAATATCCTTCCCCGTATATTTGGTCAGAGTCGGCATTATCCCGTTATAGACCGTAATTTCCTGGGTGTATGAGCCAGTTTCCGCATTGTCGCCGTCGGAGCAGTTCATGGCCCATGAATAGATGCCTTTTGGTAATGTGGCGTTTATTTTATTTGTCAGGCTCTTGGAAATAGAGCTCTGATTCGACTGGTACTTGGAGCCATCCAGTAAAAGCGTGCAGTTTGATATCTGGGCTAACCCGGTCACATTGAATTTGAAATCGATGGCCGAGGCCGAGCTGATTGCCGTCCTGTTCGTCGGATAAACGAGCACTATCGTCGTCAATGTCGTGTTCAGATAGAATGTGAAGTTGTTCGCTGACCAATTGCAGTTATGGTAAGTGTCGCATGCGAAGCAATTCCATTCATAAGTCCCTTCGTTGAGTGTTTTGCTGAAGGTAGTTGTGTTGACCTTGCCTGAAATGCTCTTGGTCTCGTTGGCGGCCCATTCTCCGGACAGGTTGCCCCAAAGGGTGACGTTGAGAAGAGCCCTGTTGTCCATCGCCGTGCAGTTGAAAGTCACTGCCTCAGTGCCAACCGTGCTCCCGTTATAAGGCAGGTCGAGCGTTACGTTTGGCAAGATTATGTCTTCCGGGGCCAGGGGGAGGACGTCGTCGTTGCTGTTCGGGCCGCCGCCGCCTAGGTGATATTCAGAGTCGCAGATGCCGTTGCCGTCATCGTCCTGGCACGTTTCCGGCGAATCTGAATATCCCGTTCCGTCCGTCATGCCCCAGTAGTTGCCCCCGATGCATGGGCCCCCCGCTATGCTCGGCCCGGCCGAGCAATCAAGCATTGTGTTCCAGTAGTTTTTCGATGCTGGCAGGAACAGGAAATTGTCCTCGGAGCTGTTCAGAAAATTGTCATAGATCATGTTCGGTCCGAAGGTAGCCGCATCCTGGACGTATATCCCGACGCTGTTATAGATGATGGTATTGTTGGTTATGGTGTTCAATGATGCGTCGTTATAGAGGAAGATGCCGCTTGTGCCGGTGGAAGCATTGGCCCAGCTTAAAATGCTGTCCCTCAATAGGTTGTTGATGCCTCTTTGGAAAACAATCGAATCTGTTCCCGGATATGAGGCGTTGATGTCACGAATCGTGTTCCTGTAGCTGTATCCGTAGAGGTAGACGTTCCAATCGTTATAATATGCCGAAATATCGGTGAGGTTGTTGTATGAGCTGTTCTCGAGATAGACGCCTGTATCTTCGTTATGGAAAGCTTTGATGCCGGTAAGGTTGTTGAAAGAGCTCCTGAACAATGAAATGCCGTATTCGGTGTTGTTATGGCTCGTGGAGTTAATGATGATGCTGTCGTTCACATAGTTGAACTTGATGCCATCGTACCAGCCTTTGGCGATGCAGTTGGCTATGGTTATGTTCATCAGATGGCCTGGCGTCGAGTTCTCGACGAGTATCCCGTAAGTGCTTTCGGCATTGGAGCCGTTTATGACATGCCCCTGGCAATCAAAGATCACGTGGCTAGTGTTTATGAAAAAACAGGTGCTATCATTGTTCACGTCGTTGTTGAGGGTATACACCCCGGGCGTCGTGATATTCTGGCATTCTTCTATCGGCGCAGCTTTCGAAGTCAGCGCTATCGAGATTAATAAAATGGCCGTAAATGAGATAAATACAACTAAGTGTAATCGGTTCACTTTGGCCATAATAATTAATTATCCAATCTTAATGATAAAGTTAACTAGATATTCAGCCTGTGACTTTAATCGTTTATCATCGCCGTCATGCCAAAAAGAAAAAGGTGGATCGGAACATCATCTGGGGGTCCTGTATGCAGGGGGTCTGCCATTATCGTGGACCGGCCTTGAGCAGCTCCAGGATCTCCCCGTGTATCCTTGTGCCGTTCGAGGCCACGAGGTTCTTCATCCAGGGATTCCAAGGCTTTCCGTCGAAATCCGTGACCTTTCCTCCCGCTTCCTCGACAATCAGGCAGCCCGCAGCGATGTCCCATGGATTGGTGCTCTGCTCTGTCCAGGCATCGGCGTTCCCCATGGCTATCTGGACGAACTGGACGGATGCCGCCCCCAGCATCCTTATCCTGTTGACCCTCTTCGTGATGCTGTCAAGAGAGTACAGAATCTCCGTCTTGCTCTTCACGAAGTCGGAGTCGTACAGCATCATGGAATCCTGAAGCCGGTCGCGACCGGACACCTTGATTGGCTTCCCGTTCATGAAGGATCCGCGGCCCTTCACTGCATGGAAGAGCTGGCCGAAGACCGGCACATTGATGACGCCGAGCACCGGCTCCTTACCCTTGACCAGGGCTATAGAGACTCCGAAGATGGGCAGGCCGTAAGTATAGTTATTGGTACCGTCGAGCGGGTCGATTATCCATGTCATGTCTTCCTTGCCTTGGCTCTCGCCGCCCTCCTCGGCAAGGAAGCCATGGCCCGGGTGCTTCTTCCTGATAGAGGATACGATAAGCTCCTCCGCCTCCAAATCCGCCTCCGTGACCACGTCGCCCGGGGCCTTGTGCCGGATGTTCTTGACCTTCTTGTACTTGCTCATCAGCAGCTTCCCGGCTGAGATTGAGACGTCCTTCGCCAGCTCTAGATAATCCGCGACATCTTCCATGCAAAAGATTTTGGGATTCTGATATTAAAAATAAAAAACTTCCCAGTGTTAATCAAGTATGGATGATTACAAAGCCCAACCATTGATTACTTACGGAAAAAGTGGGGAAAAATTTGCTTATAAAACATTCGCTGTTCTGAAAGGCCAATTGGGCGGGAATGATGGTCTGAATCAGAATTTCAAGCTTGTGGATTCGGAAAGGGTAGAATTTCCGTCAGGTGAACTCAAGGCTGTAATCAAAGGGAGTGTGCGGGGAAGGAATGTTTACATAATTCAATGTGATGTCGATAGGATAGCAGACCCTTTGGAACTTCTTATATTGAACGATGCCGCGAAGAGGGCATATGCGGGCAAAATCATCGATGTCTTGACATATTTCCCATTTTCCCGCCAAGACAGAAAAGCAAGCGGGAGAGAGCCCATAACGGCGAAGCTGTACGCAAGGCTTCTTGAGACATCCGGAGCGGATGCGGTCTGCACCATGGACCTGCATGCAGCTCAAATACAGGGCTTCTTCGAAATCCCGTGCGACAACCTCGAATCGCTTTCAGCATTCGCAATCGATATAGAACAGAGATACGGTAATTTTGGGAATATCGCTTTTGTGGCTCCCGATGAAGGATCCTGGAAGAGGATAAAGGATGTCGTGAAGAATCTTGGAATTGGAGAGATTCCCATCGCCGTCGTTAATAAGAGAAGGGTGAGTGGGGACAAAGTCGAAACATACAATGTTGTCGGAATAGAGAGTCTCAAGGGTCGGCATGCAGTCGGCCTTGATGACGAAATTGATACGGCGAGCACGATCGAGGGAGGATCGAATAGCATAATGGAAAGCCGATATCGTCCGAAAACCCTGGCATGGTATGCCACTCACGGAGCCTTCTCAAGTCCCGCCAATGAAAGGATAGATAATGCATATAGAAAATATGATATCGAAGTTGTCACGACGGACACGATCCCCCAGGAGCAAAAGCCATGGAAGACTGTAATATCGATGGTCCCGATTTTTGCGCATGCGATAGACAGGATTGAGAGGTGTGATTCGGTCAGTGCGCTTTTCCGTCTTGACACCATCAGGGAAATTATGGGGAGGAAGAACTAGCAATGGAAAAATCATTGGGGGCATTATTGCCTAATAATGATGGGCCCGGAGGGATTCGAACCCGCGACCTTCCGGTTAAGAGCCGGTTGCTCTACCAGACTGAGCTACGGGCCCGTTCGCTGGATGCAATGATTCGTATTGTGTATAATGAAAATGGATGTTATTAAAAGCTTTGCCGGTAAATGCGTTTGATATCACTTGGTCCTGTTGCCGCCCAGCTTCTTCCACTGCCATCCGAGCTTCCTGAGCTTGCTGCTCCTGCCATAGCCGCACGCTGAGCAGACCTTGTCCCTGACGTGATAGCTATGCTGGCCGCACCGCCTGCATGCGATGTGCGTCCTCTTGTTCCTCTTGCCAAAAGACGGCGTTCCTTTCACCATAGAAACCAGCCCTGAAAACCCAACCCGCTTTCAAACTCACTTCTCTGGCGATATGAGCACGATGTTGTCTCCCCTGACCAGCACCTTCCCGAGCTTGAGGCTGTTCTCGCTGTCCTCCATCCCGGCGTCGTCGAGCCAGACGTTTATGTGCGAATCGAAGGCCCTGAGAGTGCCCGTTATCTTGCCGCCCGACTTCAGCTGTATTATCACTTTCTTGTCCTGGGAGCTTCCAAGAACGTCCAAAGGTCTCTGCATCGAATCACCCTTTCATATTTAAACGCATTATTCAAACCGATAATGGCTAGCACCGCAGGTGCCTGCTTGTCTATATTAAGATAAAATATATATAAAGCTATCGCCATTATAGTTTGATAAATAGCTGGAATGACAGCTGGAATGGGTGTGATCATGGCATTATGGCATCTGAGGTCGAGGAAGAAGCCCACGGGGGGCCGCCTGCACAGGCTCAGGAACAAGAGAAGGACCGACAGGGGCTCCTTGTTCATAGACACCAAGATAGGCAAGACGCAGTTGGCCAAGAAGAGGGTGACGGGCGGGTCCGTCAAGCTCAGGCTCAAATCGGCGGAATCGGTGAACGTTGCCGACCCGAAGACGGGAAAGGTGACGAAGGTCCCGATCATTTCCGTGAAGGGGAACGACGCCAATCCGCATTACGTCAGAAGGAATGTCATAACGCTCGGCGCCCTGATCGAGACCAAGCTGGGGACCGCCAAGGTCACTTCGAGGCCCGGGCAGGACGGGATCGTGAACGCGGTCCTGCTTGAAGAGAAGAAGTAGGCGCCCGGGATCATATTTTAAAGGCTGTGATAATTCTTAATCAGAGAAGCCCAGATCCGTGATCCGTTGGGCTGTGGAATTGCCAGGCGCTCGTTATGATGGCTGTTGAGGACTACAGGGGCAGGGGTTCCCCGAAGGCTTCGGGGAAAGGGGCGGGACCTAAAGAGGGCGCCCGATCGATATTCGTTGTCCAGGAGCATCTGGCTTCCCGTCATCACTGGGACCTGCGCCTGGAGATTGGAGGTGTGCTTCGCAGCTGGGCCATGCCCAAGGAGCCCCCTCTGGCGCCCGGCATCAGGAGGCTGGCCATACAGACGAATGACCATCCTTTGGAGTATGCCGATTTCGAGGGCAATATCCCCGAAGGCGAATACGGAGCGGGGCGTGTGAAGCGCTGGGACGGTGGGACCTATGAGTTCGAGAGCGTTCATGACAACAAGTACGTATGCATCATGAAGGGGGATCGGCTCAAGGGCGCCTACGTGCTCCTGAGATTCAGGCCGGGAAAGGAGAAGGGGATGTGGCTGTTCTTCAGGAGGAAATGATGGTCCTAATTCAAGGCACAAGATTGTCAATCCCGCCGTCTTCGCGTGGGAGAGAGCATTCACGTAATCCGGCGTCTCTTCATGTATCCCATGCCGCCCGATAAAAAACCGTGCATAATGTTGTGCACATACCGTTGTGCATAGTATTTTATATTGCTCCAAATGCATTAATTTAACATGATATCATGATGTCTAAGTATTTGCAGGTCATATGGCTATATATCATTGGATTGCTAGTGATTCTGATCGGGGTTTACATGCTTGTCAACAGCTCGGGGCCCTCCAGCTTCGTTGTTATGCTCGTCGGCCTCGGTGTTGCTGCCATAGGCTCGGCCCACGGCAGGAAGATGAGGGAGATGGGTCAGTTCGGCATCGAGGACCTCATGAGGGAAGGAGGGCCGCGCCAGCCCTTTGCCGAAGGCGGACGGGAAGGGGAGCCAGAAGAGCAGCCCCCTGCGCCGAAGGGTCAGCAGGCGCCTGAGGAAGAAATGGCCCGGACGCCGGAGATGGGCTCCCAGGAACAAGCCATCCGGCAGGCAGAGGAAGCTCCCGGGAGGGGCGGAATTATGAGCATCTTCAGGAGGGGGCCTTCCATGTCCCGGCTGAAGCCCGATGACGTGATGAACATAGAGCTGCAGGACATTAGGAGCGGAAAGCTCGTTCCCACAGAGGCGGATGTCATAGAGCTCGTATGCCCGAGGTGCAATGCCGAGAATGACGAGAAGAACTTCTACTGCTATAGCTGCGGCAACAAGCTCAGGCGGAAGCCGAGCAAGGATTCAAAGGCCAAGAGGGAGATACCCCTGGAGCCCGGATCCATAGCGGTCGTCGGGGACCAGAGGGTGGCCAAGGTCGTCATATGCCCCAAGTGCAATGCGGCAAACAAGCAATCCGACAAGTTCTGCTTCAACTGCGGCAAGAAGCTGAGGACGGAAAGGGCCAAGAGGATCGAAGAGGGGCAGAAGAAGATCCGGCCCATTAAGAAATCTTTTTAATACTTCTGGCTTATTCTATAGCATGTCGCTCTCCAAGAAGCTCAGCGAGATAGCGGCGTCGCCGACACTGGCATTGAACTCCAAGGCCAAGGACTTGTCAGCCAAGGGCGTTGATGTCGTCAACTTCACGGCAGGCGAGCCCGACTTCGATACCCCCGATTTCATAAAGGAAGCCGCAATGGAGGCCATCAGATCGGGATTCACAAAGTACACCGCAGCCCCTGGGATGCCCGAGCTCAGGGAAGCCATCGCGAAGAAGCTCAGGCACGAGAACGGCCTTGATTACCCCGGCAGCCAGATAGTCGTGAGCTGCGGAGGCAAGCACAGCCTGTACAACGTTTTCCAGGCTCTGTGCAACCCCGGCGATGAGGTAATAGTGCCTACTCCTTTTTGGGTAAGCTACTCGGAACAGGTGAAGCTCTGCTCTTCGAAGCCGGTCTTCGTCGGCACAAGGGAGGAGAACGGGTTCAGGCTGCTCGCCGAGGACCTTGAGAAGCGCGTCTCCTCAAAGACCAAGGCAATCCTGCTGAACTCCCCATGCAATCCCACCGGGGCCGTCATAGACAGGAAGGAGCTGAAAAAGATAGCCTCCATTGCAGTGGAGAACGGCATATATGTCGTTTCGGACGAGATATACGAGTATCTGGTCTATGAAGGAGAGCACGTGTCGATCGCCAGTCTCGGTGACGAGATCAGGGAAAGAACCATCACCGTGAACGGCGCTTCGAAGGCTTATTCCATGACGGGATGGAGGATCGGATGGGCAGCCGGGCCCGCCGACGTGATGAAGATGATAGGCAACTTCCAGTCCCACACCACGTCCAACCCGGCCTCGATATCCCAGAAGGCATACCTCGCCGCGCTGAACGGCCCACGCGATTCCATCCATAGGATGAGGGACGAGTTCAGGAAGAGGAGGGACCTGATAGTCACGCGGCTAAATGAGGCCAGGCCCATCAGCTGCATCAAACCGCACGGGTCATTCTACGTCTTCCCGAATGTCTCCGCATGCTTGACGGGCGGCATCAGGGATTCCATGAGCTTCTCGAGGAAGCTGCTCGAGGAGGCGAGGGTCGCTGTCGTCCCCGGCTCCGCGTTCGGCGGCGAGGGCCATGTCAGGATCTCGTACGCGTGCTCGAAGGAGACCATCGAAAAGGGGATTGACAGGATCGTTGATTTCCTCAAGAAGAGATCATGAATCCACCTTTCGACGTCCCGTTTGTCTTAGCGTGGTTCATAATTTGGTGCAAAATCATGTTGCACGAAGAAGAGCCCAGAGGCTTCAATCCGAAATTCGAGGCTGCGGGATGCCTCGTTGAAAATGATGGCAGGATCCTGCTCCTGCTCAGAAGGGATGACAAGCCTGAAGGAAGCACGTGGGGCCTGCCCTCCGGCACTGTCGAAAGCGGCGAAACGCCTGTGTCGGCAATGCTCAGAGAGCTTGAAGAAGAGACCGGCATACGGATCCAAGGCCCGTCCATGTCATATTATCGCAAGGTATTCGTGAGATATCCCGAATACGATTTCCTTTATCATATCTTTCATGTGAAGCTGGAAGGAAAGGGAAACGTCAGAATTAATCCCGATGAGCATGTGGGATTCAAATGGGTCGATCCCGCTGAAGCATCGGGTTTGCCCTTGATCCAGGATCTGGACTCCTGCATCAGAATGTTCTTCAGTATCTGATTTCTTTCAACCTTTCAATGCATCCTCCGCCCTGTGCACGATGTTCCTGATCTCATCCAGGCCCATCTCGCTTATCTTCTTGTCCATCAGCTTGTCTGTTAAACCGATACCTTCCATTGCCATTCTCGCATTTCTCTTCGTCCCATTTCCATGCGAATGCCTGACGAATGCCTCGCGCATGGCGTTCTTGAGCTTCTTGTCGGACTGCTTCGCAAGCTCCTGCACGATCATATCGCCAACGCTTGGCTTTTCCTTCCTGATCAGCTTCATGACGACGCTCGACGTGTCGGGTTTCGGATGCCACGCATCCTCAGGAACCCGCATCATGGTCTCCACCCTGAAGAAGGCCTGGACGAACATCGACAGCTTGGAATACCTGCTTTCCTCCGGGTTGGCAGTCAGCCTCTCGACGAACCTCCATGGAAGGGTCATGACCGCGTAATCGAACCTCAGGCCGAAAAGCGCTTTGATGAGTGGCTCCGATATCGAGTAAGGAGGGTTGCTGACGATCTTATCGAAATGCAATCCGCCTTTTTCGATAACCTCCAACGCATTTCCCCAGATGATCCTCACGTTCCTGAAGCCACGGAGCTGCTTCTTGAGGACAGGCTTGAGCCTCTCATCAATCTCTATGGTGATCACACGCCCGGCCTTCTTGGCAATCATCCCGGTCAGGTTCCCGGTCCCCGTCCCGATCTCAAGTATCGTATCCGACTTCCTGATTCCTGAAAATTCGACTATGCTTCGCAGAGTCTTCTCGTCGCGCATGAAAACCTGATCGATGCCTACGTCCTGCGAGAAAAAAGGTTCCTGTCCGCCGCCCATGACAATAATTGTGCGAACGCGTTAAATTGCTATACCTGGAAGGCGCTATTTGCACTTCGGCTTCATCTTTATCAGGTCGAGGTCGAGCCTCGCAACGGCTTTTATTATGTCGTTCCTGGTCAGTATTCCGACGAGCTTGCCCTCTTCCATGACAGGTATCCTGTTCACCTTGTAAGTGTCTATCAGCCTCGCAGCCTCCATTATGTCCGCGTTCTTGTCGATGATCACCGGCTGCTTCGTCATGAACGAGTCGACCCTGAGCTTGGATGCCGCGATTATCTTCTTCTTGAGCTCGGTCGTCTTGCTCTTGCTCTTCAGGCCGGCGAGGACAAGGAAGAAATGCGGCACCGAAGTGAAATGTATCCTCGGCATGTAGATGTCAAGGACCTTTATTATATCAAGCTCCGTCACGAGCCCCAACAGCTTCTCGCCGTCCACCACGGGGGCTCCCGAGATCCCCCTCTTCGTGAAGACCATGAGCGCCCTGTGCAGCGTGTCGTCTGGCTTGAACGTTATGACCTCCTTCGTCATGATCTCCTTTACCTTCATCCAATCACTTCACGGCGGTTATGTAATAGTATTCGCAGAACAGCCCGCTGTCTTTCTCCACGATAATCTCTTTGAATCCCGCTTTCTTAAATGTATCCTTTATGTTCTCCATCGACTTCAGGTACTCCGGACCGGGGAATAAAAGCACCCTGCCGAAATCCATGATGCTCAGCCTCGCCCCCTTCTTCATGGCCTTCCGCAGGAACTTGAGCAAAGCGGAGGGGTCCTGCTGGTAGGAAAGCACGCCCACCGATATGACGGCGTCGAAGGTCTCCGGCTCGAAAGGGACGCACTCCATGCCCTCCTTCACGAACACGACGTTCGGCAGGCCCGGCAGCTTCTTGGCCTTCTCGACGCTCCTCTGCAGCTGCTTGACCGATATGTCGACCGCCACGATCTTCCCTTCCTTCCCGGCCTGGTCCGCCAGGCCAAGCACGTCCGATCCCGTCGCGCAGCCGTAATCCAGTATGATGTCCCCCCTCTTGACCTGGGCCTTCAGTATCACCTTCTCCCTCCTCCCCTTCCCGTACCAAATGGGCGAGAGTATGTCATAGAGGAAAGAGAACGAGTTGTAGAATTTCTCGACAGCCTTCTTGTCGTACTGCATCCTGATCAGCGCGTAAAGGGGAATGCCGAAGGCTATGAGAAGCAGGCCCATGAGCATGAGCAGGACGGGTATCTGAGTCAGCAGGACGAGGCAGAGTATCAATGCCATCAGGGGCACGATTACCGGAAAATCGACAAGCCTGTCGATGGGCTTCTTCTTCAGCATGATGACGGACAATGCGCACAGGGCGTAGAGTATGAGGGCGTTCGCCATCAGCAGGAACACGGACCCCGCGTACGACCCGGTGATCGATATGAAGAAGGCGAAAGCGGCCTGGACGAGCAGGGACTTGCCGGGCGTCCTGAACTTCTTGTTTATCTCCCCGAACGACCGCAGGAAGAGCTTGTCCTTCGCCATGGCGTACGGCAGCCTCGCCGTCGTCAGTATCCAGGCATTCAGCACCGCCAGGCTGACGATGAGGGCGCCCCCCGTCATCATGAATCCCGCCAGCTTGCCGTAGGCCACGCTCATCGCATCGGACAACGGGGATACCGACTGGGCAAGGGTCTGGTAATCCAGGATGCCCAGCGTCACGAAGACCGTGAGCATGTAGAATGACATTATGAGTATGGTCGACAGGACCAGTCCCATCGGTATGTTCCTCTTGGTATCCTTGACCTCTCCTGCTATCACGGTGGTCGTCTCCCACCCTATGAACGGCTCAACGATGAGCACCGCGGTCATGCCGAGCGCTGACAGCCCGAGGGGGAACAGCGGGTCGAAGTTGGACAGGTCCACCTGGGGCAATCCGATTATTATGAATATGAGCAGGACGGAGAATGTGCCCAGCGTTAATACCAGCTGGGCCCTGCCACCATGCTTGACGCCTGTGAAGTTTACCAGGGTGATGGCGCCAATCACCGTGGCGTAGAGCAGCATCGTCTCGACGGGTGTGAGCTCGATGAACTGACCGACGTAATAGCCGATGGCTATGGTATGTGTGCCTATGTATACGCACGCCATTATCCACGCGGTCCATCCGGTTATGAAGCCCCAGAAATTTCCCAGGGCCTCCCTGACGTACACATATGGCCCTCCCGTCAGGCTGTAGCTGGACGACAGCTCGATGAAGCACAGGCTTATGGGTATCGTCAGGATGCCGACGATCACCCAAAGGATCATCGATCCGGGGCCCAGAAGCCCGCCGGCTATTCCAGGGATGATGAAGATGCCCGTCCCCATGATGGCGCCGGTGCAAAGCATCACGACATGGACGAGGCCAAGGTCCTTCTTCAGCTCTTCCGCCATAAATTATATTTCTTCCAGCAACCATTTATAGGTTATGAGCAGCGAAAAAGATATCGAGTCAATAGAGGAAGAGATAAGGAAGACGCCCTACCACAAGGCTACACAGGCGCACATAGGCAGGCTCAAGGCCAAGCTGGCGAGGCTCAGGGAGGCCGGAGAGAAGGGGGAAGGCGGGGGCCATGCCGCCGGCGCCGGATACTCCGTCAGAAAATCCGGGGACGCCACGGTCCTGCTCGTCGGGTTCCCGAGCGTCGGCAAGTCCACGCTGATCAACAGGCTGACGAAAGCCGAATCCAAGACCGCTGAATACGATTTCACGACCCTCGACGTGATCCCCGGGATGCTCGAGCACAACGGGGCCAAGATACAGATGCTTGACATACCGGGGATGATAGCGGGAGCCAGCAAGGGCAAAGGAAGGGGCAGGCAGCTGCTATCGGTCGTCAGGAACGCCGACCTCATCCTGCTGGTGGTGGACGACATGGGCCAGCTGGAGCAGATCAGGCTTGAGCTCCATGACGCCGGCTTCAGGCTCGACCAGAAGAGGCCGGATGTAAGCATCGTCAAGAAGGACACGGGCGGCCTGGGCATAAACCTTGCCGTGAAGAACCCGAAGCTGGGCCTGGATGCCATACGGTCCGTTCTGCAGGAGTTCAAGGTGCACAACGCCGACGTGCTCATAAGGGAGGATGTCAGCGTGGACCAGCTCATCGACGCCATCGCGTCCAACAGGGTCTACGTCCCTTCCATAGTCGTCCTGAACAAGACGGATAGAATGGAGGGTATCGGTTTTCGAACCAAGGGCAAGGACGCGGCTGGCGCCATTCCCATCTCCGCGCTGAAAGGCCATAACATCGGAAAGCTGAAGGACGCCATTTGGGGCAAGCTCGAGCTGCTCAGGATCTACCTCAAGCGCATTGGCAAGGACCCGGACATGCAGGAGCCTTTCATACTACCCAAGGGGACAACCGTCACGGGCGTGGCGGAGAAGGTGCTCAAGAAGCACGCCAAGGGCCTGAAGTACGCGCGCATATGGGGGCCGTCCGCCAGGTTCGGCGGCCAGCATGTCGGCGGGCGCCATCTCCTCAGGGACAAGGACATCGTCGAGCTGCACGCATGATGGCCGTTGCTTCCGTGGTTTTTTAAGATTTCGGAATCATTCATAATCATGAAGTACAGGAAGAAGGCGAAGCAAGTTAGGAGGAAAAGAAGGGTTAGCATTGATAGCCTGCTGCACGGAGGGAGCTCCTTCGACTTCTTCAAGTACGGCAGCGCCTTCGAGGACCTGCTGGATCAGGACGATCTCGAGGACATCGGGAGTGATGACAAGGGGAAGAAGGATGAAACCGATGACGAAAGCCCTGAGGGCGAGTCGGAAAGCAACAATTTCTATAAGCATTCGTTGTACAGCAGGCATGACCTGTACAAGGACGACAAGGAACAGTATGCCCTGAATGCAATGGATATATTGAGGGACACGACGCATTTCACTTCCGAGGGCCGGAGGTCGAATATCTCGGCCCATACACAGGACCCCCATCTGAGGAGGCTTGTCCTGAAGGAGAAGATGCTCTAGGTCTGGCATTTTCTCCCACTTTCCGTAAAGGCTATAAATATTAGCAACAATTAGTTCTTATGCCGATGCAGAGACAGACGGCCATGCGCGTCAGGATAGTCGATCTCGTCAGCGGTGAATGGGTCAGGAAGGAGGGCATGGAGCCCAGCTACGTGATCACACCGCGGAAGGAGACCGTGAGCAGGGCGAAGATCGTCGGTACCGTCGTGTCGAAGTTCATATCGGAGGACGGCAACTTCGCGTCCGTCACCATAGATGATTCGACTGCCACCATGCAGGGCAAGCAGTGGAAGGAGACCGAGCTTGTCACCGGCGTCAACCCGGGGGACCTGGTGACGATGATAGGCAAGGTCAGGGAATACGAGGGGAACATCTACATGGTGCCCGAGATAATAAGGAAGGTGGGCCCAGGCGAGGAGGCCCTTGCGAGGCTCCATGTGCTGGCGAAGCTAGGGAAGCCCGCGGGGGAAGCGGAGTCCGGCGGCAGGCCCCAGGAGCAGAAGAAGGCCGACGGCGACCAGCTCAGAAAGAGCATACTCAAGACGATAGAGGCCAGCGAGGACGGCATCAAGTACAGCGACCTGGTGAAGAAGGCGCAGGTCCCCGAAGAGGAGCTCGAGGGCGTTATCAACGAGCTGCTCGGCGAGGGCATATGCTACGAGCCGACGCCAGGAAAGATCAAGAAGATTTAGCTGCTATTCTATTTTAACCTCTTCAATCACACCAAGGAATTCTTCAATCATATCCCTCAGATAGCCCAACGAGCCCTCAGAGACAGGATCATATGCATGAGGTGCCCCCATTTCGATTTCCTGGCTCATCCCGGGAATGAACTTGAATGCTGCTTTCTGTAAAGCGACAGGATGCGGAGCTTTTCCTCCGAATTTCTCCGGGGACCCCATCGTATCTTCTATCAGATGGCACAATGCGTCTTGCACTATGGCCGCCTTTGAATTCTCCTTACTGGCCTGGCTGACAATATATCTCACCGCTTTCGGGAAACAGTTGCTCCATCCTGATGTAACAGGAAGATTTTCCGAAGCCGCCGCCAATATGAACCTATCATCCCCGCAAGAGGTCTCAAAATTTTTTCCCATTCTGTCTTGGCAGTCGAACAGCAGATGCAGATTACCCGACTTCAAACCTTTGAGGTTCTGAAACCTATTTGCCATTTTCTCGACAAAACCAACGGTAAGTCTGTTCTTCTTCGGATTATCATACATGTAAACCGGTCCTCCCACATCAAGTGCTTCGTTGAAATATTTTTCGAAATTATAGCGATCACACCCAGGCCAGAAATCGGGAGTGACCACGATAGCCGCATCGGCACCATTGCCCAGTGCATAAACACCTAAAGAACGAGACATACTAGGAACAGGATGACCAGTCCCGACTAACCAGGTTTCGTTGTCCTTTTTCTGATCCGGGATTAGTTCTATTTGCTCCTTCCTGTCCTTGTCATGTTGCACTTCCACCTCGCCTGTGGTGCTGCAAAGGAAGAAGTCGCTGATTCCGTACGTCCTTAGGAATCTGAACAACTGCCTCTGTGCCACGTAATTGATGCTCCCGTCCTTGTTGTGAGGTGAATTAACTGGTGTCCTGACGTAAGAAGAATCCCTTGCTATCATATTGAACCTTCAAGGGAAGAAATTTAAGCTTTGGTGAGCGATGTTGGAAATATTCACTCCTTCTTTATCTTCTCGAGCTGGACTGAACCGCACTTGGGGCACACCCTGGTGACGGGCTGCATTACAAGGGGCTTCCCTGTCCATCCGCACTTGAGGCATTCGTATTTAGCCATAAAACCACGAATACATATCAGATTGCCCTGACACCTATAAATATAATTCTTTCCGCCATTTAATAACTATGTCGATTTTCGACTGGCTGGCCGACAAGCCCGACGCCGCTCCCCTGAAGAAGGGGGAGTACGAGAAGGCCGCGGCCAAGATTCTCAGGAAGGCCGGTGAAAGCTCGAGGAAGTCGGACAGGGCCAGGACCGCCTGGCTCTACCAGATGGCCTCCGTCCTCGCCAGGAGGGCGAAGAGATGGGACGACAGCGTCAAGTACGCCCTTCAGTCGGCGGCGTGCAGCGAGACGGACGGGAAGCTCTTCAACGCCGGATGGTCCTACAGGTCCGCCGCGATCGCTTCCAAGGAGAAGCGCGACTACAAGGGAGCCGTCGAGTATGCGCTCAAGGCGAGCACCAGCTTCATGTTATCAAAGAGCGGCTATGCGGCCAAGTGGTGCTACCAGCTGGCGGCCAAGGCATGCGAGCTGGATGGCGACGCGGAGAAGGCGATCGAGCTGCACAAGAAGGCGTGCAGCATAGAGGAAGACGACGAGACGGAGCATGAGATTGAAAGGCTTAAGTATGTCGTCATGCACCCCACCGTCGACCAGTACGCCGACAAGAGCGAGGTTTTGGAATACGACCCTGTCAGGTTCGAGGTCGTGGTGGAGAACCACAGCGGGGACGTTCTCAGGGACATCGTCGTCGGCGACAAGGATGCAAAGATCACCCACGAGATAGCCGAACTGAAGCCTGGAGAGGTCAAGATATTCTCCTACGAGACCATAGGAAAGCTGGGATACATGCACTCGCCGTACGAGCTGGTCACATGGAAGAATCACAAGGGGAAGGAACTGGACATGGAGCTGGAGCCCGCGAGCGTCCTGGCAAGGCCCAGGATCCAGGTGAACTCCTACGTCAGCCCCGACCCGGTGGTGAACAAGGAGAGCGAGCTGGTGGTCCTGGTGAAGAACCTGTCGTCGGCCCCCCTTTTAGATGTGAAGATCGGCATGGACTTCCCGGAATACGTGCAGGCGAAGCGATCGAGCCCGGACTCGTTCAAGTCCATCGCTCCCGGCGAGGAGCTCGGCACGGACTTCAAGATTACGCCGACGGTCCTGGGTATGCAGAGGGTCGCGAGAGGCGCCGTCGTGATGCAGGACGAGAAAGGGAACGAGTTCAGGGAGGAGCTTAGGGGGATCTCGGCGGACGTGCTGGAGAAGCCGCACCCGGAGCGCAAGGCCTACGCCAAGAAGGAGGATTACAGGCTCGAGAAGAAGCACTTCGACACCAGCATAACCGCTTATCCGATAAGCGAGAGCAGGTACGTGGAGCTCAGCAACCGGTACTGGAACCAGCAGAGGGGGTACACGCTGAAGGGCACGGGCCCGGATGTCGTCGTGAACCACGTCGAGGAGAACTGCAAGGACATGGCGCCCGTATCGCGCCATGACTTCGCTGCCGAGAGGATGCTCATGTACTCGTTCAAGCTCGGGGAAGCCCATGACATGCTGACCGTCATCGTGAAGCAGGACGAGGGCTTCGTCCATCTCATACTCAAGCTGTACTCGGACAGCAAGGAGAAGCTCGTCCCGACGCTGGAGAGAATATCGAAGCTCATAAGGTACACCATCGACACTGAGACGGACGCGAAAGAGGTCGAGAAGGTGGAGATAAAGAAGATCATAAACATAGTCGATTCGGTCGTGCAGAGGTCCAAGATAGCCAGCGGGGGCGATGAGGGCGAGGTCACGGACAAGGAGACGAAGATCAAGGATTCCGTCGTCCAGAGGACCGACGTCTGAAGTCTGAAGATTGCCAGGGGATATCAAGAGATTTTGATAACCGAACAGTTTTAAGATTTTTATAACTGAACAGTATATGATAAACATGGCCAAGGGATGGGAGAGGTCCGAGGCGGTGGTGGCGCAGAGGATTAGCGCCCTGCAGATAGGGGGCCTCTTCAGCAAGAAGGTCCGGGTTCTTGAAGGAGAGACCGCCCTGCTCGAGGAGGACGGCAGGGCTGTCAGGTCGTTCGAGCACGGGGAGCACAAGGTGGGGGGGCTCTTCTCCGGTGCGGGCAGGAACGTGGTCTTCGTCGACAAGTCCCCCAAGGTCATGCGTCGGCAGATAAAGGACCTGTGGACCAAGGACGACAAGGAGATTGTCGCCGCCGTCGAGCTGAAGGTCATGGTCACCGAACCGGAAAAGCTTGGCAGCACCCTGCTCACCAAGAGGGACGTCGTCATGCTCGAGGACGTCTGGGCGGAGCTCAGGAGCGAGATATCCTCGTCCGTCATGGCCCCGGTCGTCAAGAAGAAGGGCATAGACGAGCTGCAGGGAGACAGGAAGACCGTCAAGGAGATTCAGGTCTCCGCCGAGGTCGGCCTCAGGAGGAAGCTGCAGGAGAGCGGGCTGAGCCTCGCTTCGTTCTCCGTGGAGTTCATCCTGCCGGATGAATACCAGGATTACCTGAAGAAGCGCGGGGCGCTGAAGGAGGAGACCGAGCGCGAGAAGTCCAGGATGGAGCTCGACACCGAGCACGCCATCCGCGAGAGGGAGATCGGGGAGATAAGGGGGACTGTCGAGGACCGGGAGCAGGTCCTGGACGAGATGGAGAAGGAGAGGATCAAGAGGGAGACGGAGCTCGGGCTAGAGGAGGAGGAGACCCAGAACGACATGCGCGACGCCATGGAGGCCCTCAAGCTGAAGGAGATAAAGGACAAGCAGAAGATCGTGAGGGACAAGGAAAGGAAGAGGCTCGGGCTGGAGTCCCTGCAGGATTCCGTGCCGGCAGGCGATAGGAAGCAGGCCAAGAAGAGGTACGACGAGCTGCGAAAGATTATCGAGGCGACGGAGAGGAAGTACCTTGACAGGAAGCTCGACAAGCAGAGCTTCAGCAGGCTCATGCAGAAGTACGAGGAGCAGAAGACCGAGCTGGAGGTCGCCATGAAGAAGGATGGTAAAGGGGAGAAGGGAAAGAAGGGCGGTTGACGTGGAAGAGAGCATGCTCGACATCATGGAGAGGATGGAGACCCTCGTGCCCGAGTACAGCTACTCGAGCATAGCCAGCGTTGTGAAGACGGACAAGAAGGTCAGGCGGTTCCTGCTCGCCGAGCTCAAGGCGATCAAGGACTACATGTTCCATGTCGTGCAGGTCAGCTACGAGCTGCAGAGGGACAAGCTCAGCAGGTCCGTGGAGGGAAGCTGGGACGACCTGGATAGCCTGGTCGACAGGGTCGAGAACAGCAAGACGAGCAAGATGAAGGGGAACAGGAAGTACTGCGAGGACTGCAAGAAGAGGATAGATGAGAACATACACGACCTGGTCAGGAGGGACAGGGAGCTGGTCATTGAGGTCCGGGACATGAAGAGGACGGCCCACATGCTTTACAAGGCGCTTTTCGACAAGGGGAATGAGGCGCGCTTTATTAAAAACCTCGATAGAATTAAGAAATACGTCGATCAGGTCAGCAGCCTGCTCGACGAGAGGGAGAGGATAATCACCGGTGAATGATATGAGCGAATGGGTGAGGGCCGCGAGGGAGGCGAAGCAGGAGCACAACGCCCTGAAGAAGGAGATCGAGGGCTACAGCTACAAGGACCCCAGGCACAGCGAGAGCACCGACGAGAGCTTCAGGCGCCTGATCGCGGACGAGGTGAACAAGTCCAGGGACTTCCTTTTCCCTATGGTGGAGGCCGCGTACATAGAGCAGGACACCGACGACGCGACCGCGCTCGAGGAGGTCATGCAGTGGCTGGACGTCTTCCTGCTGGAGCTGGGCCTCCCCCTGATCTGGAACGAGAGCGCCGACTACAGGAGCTACATGAAGCTGATCAGGACCGACGTCACTGTCATAAAGAACGCCCGCGACCTGGCCAAGATCCTCGGCAAGATGAACGACCAGGTCATGCACGGGAAGTCGGGATCGGTCGTCAGGAAGTGCGCGCAGCTGAAGAAGTACGTGTCCGACCTGCTGACTATCCTCAAGAGAAGAAGGCATGCCCTCGGAGGCTGAGATGGGAGACGATTCTGCGAAAGAAGAGGAAAGGCTGGAATCCGAGATAGAGGCCGCCCGGCAGGGGCTGAAGCTTGACGTGGAGGCCGAGGAGAGGAAGGCCAAGGCCGACCTCGACGAGATCCTGTCCAGGGACAGGATGGAGTTCTGCGAGAGATGCGGCAGGAAGATAGGCTCGCGCATAGACTGGGCCGGCAGGTGCCTGTGGGAAGGGTGCGAAAAGCTGCTGTGCAGGGAATGCTGGAACGTCAAGAAGCTCAGGTTCTGCAAGCAGCACTCGCGCTCCGTGTACGGCGTGCCGGAGGAAGGGGCGAAGAAGAGGGAGTTCTTCGGGGACGAGGACATCAAGCTCGACCTGCAGGCCATGCTGCAGGATGACGACGAGAGCAGGAAATCCAAGCTGCTGTACTACGCTTCCGAATACTACAGGTGGCTGCAGAAGAGGTTCGAGAAGGCGGGGCCCATAGACTGGACCCCGCAAGGCTACCTGCGGAAGCCGATGATGAAGCCCGAGAAGCGCGGCGACGAGTACGTGATATACGTCTCCGTGAAGCGCTGGTTCTGGAAGAAGGTCAAGCTGTCCGTGGTCGTCTGCTCCTTCGATCCCGTTGGGGAGCAGGACTACAACTCGCTCACGGCCCTGCTTCACCGCTTGTCCAGGAAGCACAAGGGGTACAACATCATGGTGCTGGTGACGGACAAGGCGAAGCTGGACACGGTCAACTTCGTGAACCAGTTCAATGACAGCTCGTTCACACTGTTCATGGTCGAGCCGAGGAAGGGGAACCTGTACTTCAACATAAACGACAACCTGGCGCGCGGCTACTCGCCGTGGTTCAGCCAGAAGAAGGAGCCGTACCCCTTCAAGGCCAAGGTCAAGAGGCTTGCCGACCTGGTGTCGGGCAGGCTCGTGATCGACGAGAAGGCCGTATTCAAGGAATTCGGGTTCAACGAGCGCGACGTCCACGGCATCCTGCAGAAATGCGATTTCCTGCATCCCATCAAGGGCACAGGGACCTTCTTCTGGAAGGAAGACTAGAGCTGCCGCAGGAAGCTCAGGCACAGCTCCCCGATATTCTCGGAATAGCCGCCCTCCAGCGCCACGAACGCCGGCAGGCCGAGCGAGCCTACCATCCTCCCGATCTTCCCGAATCCTTGCTCCGTGACCTGCTGGCCAGCGAGCGGGTCTCCCTTGTAGGTGTCGAAGCCCATGCTGACCGCCAGCAGCTCCGGCCTGAAGCCCCCGACCATCCCGAGGGCCTTCTCCAGGGTCCTGAGATACGTCCCCTCGCCGGTCCCGGGATAGAGGGGGAAGTTGTGGCAGTTCCTCTCCGACCTAAGCCCGGTCCCGGGATAGAGGGGCGACTGATGCAGCGAGACGTACAAGACCCGCTCGTCCCCCATGAATATCTCCTGGGTCCCGTTGCCGTGGTGGGTGTCCAGGTCCAGTATAGCCGTCCTCCTGCCGAGCTTCCTCACGGCGATGGCGATGTTGTTGAAGTAGCAGAATCCTTCCAGGCTGTCCCTGCCGGCGTGGTGGCCGGGGGGCCTCGTCAGCGCGAAACCGAGGCGCTCGGCTGCCCTGATCGTCACCCCCGCCGCGAGCAGCGGGTACTTTATGTCTATAGGTGGCGTCTCTATGCCCGAGTAATCCTTGCTCTTCACCAGCTCGAAATGCCCGGGGGTATGGACAAGCAAGATGTCCCGCTTGCCGGCAGGCTCGGCCCCGATGAAACCGAAGCCGTTCTCCTTGAGGACGTCATGAATCCTCTCGACCCTGGCGGGGCTCTCGGGATGCCCCGGGATAGCATATTCAAGGCACTCGGGGGAATAGACCACCTGCATAAATAATACTCATTGGGGAGAATAATATAATATGCTTCTCTTTAGGAAGAAACGGAGGTTAAGGGAGTTGCTTCTTGGAGCCAGCCTGAAGATCAGGCTGCGAATTAGGCATTTCTCGGACGGGCTGGATGCTTTCGGGGACAAAGCCCGCCTGTCGATGCGGCGGGTCAGGCGGCTCGAGAGATCGGCAAGGTACGCCGCCGATGACGCGGGACGGGGCGTGAGGAAGCTGTCTAGGCACACGGAGGCGATGCTCTTCTCAACCATCATCGCTCTCGGGATCATAATGCTCGTCAACGCTGGAAACGCCAACTTCCTGAACTCCCTTATTGCGCTCCTGCTGCTCGTGCTGGTCGTGGTGATATACGCCCAGCTCAAGTTCCAGCAGAGGATGCTCGAACAGTACATACCACGTCTCGATTACGTGAAGGTCGGCAGCTGCCGGCTTTACTCTGACAGGGTAAGGACCATCAATCTGTACGGAGCCAAGGAGAGGATCAGCGAGATCAACACCGTCAGGAACGCCAAGGTGAGGTATCACGTGGTCAACACGAGCTTCTCGCCAGTCTCGGTCCAGGCGGCATCGCTTTCGCTTAGGCTTGCTGGCGGTAAGTCGTTGTCGGTTCCCGGGACAATATCGGTCCTCGACGTGGGTCCGAAGAGGGCGTCGTCCAGCGAGGCCTCGTTCAGGCTCAGGTCGGGGGTGGATTTCAGGTCTATCGAACGGGCAGAGCTCATCCTGAAGGGGAACTGCGAAAAGGCCGTCAGGCTTGAGCCGCGTCTCTATGTGAACATAATCCTGAGGGGCAAGAAGCAGGATATGATATTCGAGCCTTTCGACAAGTTCAGGAAGAGGCCGGAGATTGCAATAAGCTAGCTTGCTAGCTCAAACATTTATATAGGAATTCAGTCAATAATATACACAGATATCCATGAAAAGGAAAGCACAAGCAGCAATGGAGTATTTGATGACTTACGGGTGGGCTATACTAATAGTGATAATAGTGGCCGCAGCACTCTATGCACTTGGAGTGTTCAACCCAGCGACATGGACCGGGACAAGGTCTACGGGATTTGCAAACATCGGGCAGCCAGTTGACTGGATATACCTAAAAACCGGCGAGTTCAACATAACCCTTAAAAACTCCCTGGGCTCTCCCATAACCATATCCAGCGTGACGGTAGCATGCAACACCAGCATGACAGATAATGAGGTTCCATTGATTACACTTAGTTCCTCGTCGGTCGGTGCAGGAGGCAGCACAGAGTATTTTACCAATTCAACTTATGTTGAATGCGATGCACTGACAGCTGGTGGCAGTTACTCGACACAGGTGAAGGTAACCTATGTGAAGTCAGGCGGTCAATACGCCCAGACTGACACTGGTACCGTAACTGGTGCGGCAGGATAAGTCCATCTGGTTTAAGCTCCATTTAGCGAAAATAGAAGGGCACTCTATTTCTTCAGTTTTTATTTTTTTTCCATTTGATACTATTAAATATCTGTATCCATTATTGATGATATGTGGAAGCAGGTCATAGTGGTCAGGAAAGACCTCAGGATGAGCAGTGGCAAGATCGCAGCGCAGGCGGCCCATGCCTCCCTCGAGGCCTACAAGGCGACGCCCTTCGAGGGACAGCTAGAATGGGAGGCCTGGGGCTCGAAGAAGGTCATCTTGAAGGTCAAGAGCCTAAGGGGCCTGATAGAGATTCAGAAGAGGGCGAAGAAGGCTGGGCTCCCCTTTGCCCTCATCAAGGATGCGGGAAGGACTGAGGTGAAGCCCGGGACCGTAACGGCCATAGGCATAGGGCCTTGGAATGAGGATGAGATAGACAAGGTCACCGGCGACCTCAAGATGCTATGAGGCTGCATTCGCTGGTAACGTCTTATATATATAAGTATAAAATAGATTATATTCGATATCCTGGTGTATTTCATGGTTGACAAGAAGCAGAAGGAGATGCAGGAGAAGGTCCTGGTCTACCAGATCCTGCAGAACCAGCTCGAGGAATTCACTCAGCAGGCGACGGCCATCGAGACGAGGCTGGCGGAGCTGGAGCTGACCACGCACGCCCTCAAGGAGATGAAGGGCGTCGAACCGGATTCTGAGACGCTTTTCCATATGGGCGGCGGATGCTACGGCCACGGGAAGCTCACGGACAGGAGCAAGTTCCTGATCGAGGTGGGCGCCGGCATCATGGCCAACAAGACGCTGCCCGACGCCATCGCCATAATAGACGAGAGGAAGAACGAAGTGGAGAAGATCAAGGACAAGCTCCTGGCGGAGATCGAGAAGATCGGCGATGGCATGAACCAGATCGGGCTGGAGCTGCAGAAGCTCAACCGCGAAGGCGGCGGCAAGGACGATTCCGGCATCACGGTGGATTAGCCGGGGCAGGGATCCTAATCTCGTGGAACCTCACCCTCTTCTGCTCGACCAGCTCCTTTATCCTCTTCTGATCGGGCGAAAGCCTGCTGCCCGCGGCCTTGAACTCCACGAAAACTATACCGTCGTCATTGAACTGGACCCCGTCTATCGGGTTCCCCAGGAACCTGAAGCGGTTCTCGTCATATGGATATAAGTCAAGCAGCGGGATGAACTGCTCGGTCATCCTGCCGTACTTCGTGCTCAGGCTCTGCTTGCTTGACAGGGCTTCCGACAGCCTTGCCCTCAGCCTGAAGTAAGACCGCGCTGTATAGAATATTATCAGGACCAGCAGGATTATGACCGGAAACAGCACCCATTCCATAAGAATAGTCCCGTTCCCTGCTTAAAAAGCCGATGTTCTCGTTGAAATCATAATAGCATTTCCAGTACCTTGAGCAGCTCCTTGACGTCATCTATCTCATGGTCGGGACGCAGGGACCTGTCCTTCGCCTTCGTCCACTCGCCGTATTTGGCCAGGACCGTCCGGATCCCGAGCCTCTTGGCTCCCAGTATGTCCCTGTTCGGATTGTCCCCCACGAAAACGACCTCCTCGGGCTTGAGGCCGAGCTTGCGCAAGGCGACCTCATAGGGCAGGGGGTGGGGCTTTGCGTGCCCGTCGGCGTCGTTCAAGGTCACGACGACGTCGAAGAAATCGGCTATCTTCATGGAAGCCAGCCTCAGCCAGGCCTTCATCCTCGGCGCATCGCTCACGACCCCAAGCTTTAACCCGCGCTCCTTGAGCTTGAGCAGGGTTGGTATGACGTGGGGGTACGGCTCGAGGAAGCCTGCCTTCACGCTCCTGTAGGCTACGACCCCGCTCGCGAGGACCTTCCAGTCGATTGCCCCCATGGTCTTCTTGAGGAACTTCTGGAATATCTTGCCGTACTCTATGCCGTAATCGTCGTACAGGTCCCACAAGACCCGCATGGCCTTCTCCTTCTTCATGGGCAGGCCCGCGTCTATCATCGCGGTTATCGCCGCCTCCACGCTCATCCTCTTCATCTTCAGGAAGTCTATGAGCGTGTTGTCAAGGTCGAACATGACCGCTTTCACAGGCATGCTATTATAATGATGGCCTGTATTAAAAATTACCCGCAAATCCCACGTTTTGCGGGGGTTTGGTTCGCGACCGAAAATTCGTTCGGCCTTCTATATCAAAACGGAAAGAAAATCCGAATGGAAAATCTTTCCAGATTATATTGGCGATTTTTTCATAAAATGGGAAAGAGATTTATACCCTAAATCGGTATGAAGAGGCAAACATTTATATACCTATGCTACAATTATTAACTGTAGACTATGAAACGAAAAGCATTGTGCCTGGACATGAACGTAGGTACACATGCAGGCACATGTGTCTACACATCCCCAAGCAGTTGTTCCTTTTGGATCTGCTTCTGATGTGGGGATGATTCTTTTGCGAAAAAAGATGACCCGCACAGATACCGCGAGTGAAATCGGACCTGGATGCGAGGGGCGAGTCCTAACATCCCGTATGAGGGACTTTATCATTGGCTTCCGTTCTCCAGCCCATTATGCCCAAGGGGAACTGGGACGAAGCTAAGCCCTAGGAGCTAATCCTCGCATCCGGTGAAACGGGGTTTGTGCAGACTGCGTAAAGATATACTTTGGTGAGAACTGGTATTTAAAATTAACTCAAGGGCCATCTTTATATATATTATGGCTTGCTGGTATTTATTTTTTTGGGGTCACCTGCATATTTCTGCATATACATGCGAAACAAGCGGTATTGATACAGGCATGCGTTAGGTGGAGAAAAGCTCATGAACCCGAGAATATCTCTTTTCCGACCTCTTCCAGCACCTTCCTGCCCTTGACCTCGTGCCTGAACAGGGGCACCTCCCTGATCGGATACCTCTTGAAGCGCTGCCGGATGCTCTTTAGCCTTTCAAGCTGCTGCTTCCTCTTCTCCGAGCAGAACCCGCACTTCGCGTTGGCGGGTATGATCTGGTTCACTATTATGCTGCCGACCGGTATCCCGTATTCCCCCAGCACGGCCAGGGACCTCTCGGATTCCAGTATGCTCATCTCCTCCGGTATCATGACGAGGTTGTAGTGGGTCTTCCTGGGGTCCGTCAGTATCTTCTTGGCCTCCCCGACCCTGGCCTTCATCTCTTTCAGCTTATCGAGTCCTGCATCGGCACGCTCATCCTGCTGCGAGAAGGGAAGTATCTTCTTGACCAGGTTCGCCATCCCCGCGAACCTCATCCTGAGCATTATCATCTTGCCGACCCAGGAATCGAGCACATCGGGCAGCGAAAGGAAGCGCAGGGTATGGCCCGTTGGGGCGGTGTCGAATATCACCGCGTCATAATCGTCCGACTGCATGTAGTGCAGGAACTTGTCTATGGCCGCTATCTCGTCGATTCCCGGCGTCATCCCCATCATGTCGAAGGTGTCACCCAGCCCCAGCCCCTTCAAAGCGTCCATGCCCTCAAGCTTTGGCATCAGCTTGTCCTTGTACTCGCTCATCGCCAGCTTGGGGTCTATCTCCACCGCGAACAGGTTCTTGCCTATCTGCTTGACCTTCCCCCCGATGCCGGTCTCGAAGGAATCGGACAGGGAATGGGCTGGATCGGTCGAGATGATAAGGACCCTCTTGCCGCCCTTGGAGAGCCGGACTGCCGCCGCTGCCGCCATGGATGTCTTTCCGACCCCGCCCTTCCCCGCGAACAGGAAGAACTGGGTATCCCTTCCCTTCTTGACTAGCCCTCTCAGTCTCATGAGAAATCAGCCTTTGATTCCGTCCGATCCTATTTCGCGTCCACCTTGGTGTGGATTGCCTTCGCGAAACGCTTCACCTTCTCCAGGGGGTTGCTGTCATCCTCTATCTTGGTCCCTATGTGTATGCAGTTCGCCCCGGCCTTGATGAGCTCCCTGGCCTGCTCCGGGGTCTTCACTCCCCCGGCTATCACTATGTTGATGCTGCACATCCGCCTTATCGCGGACACTATCGGGGTCGGAACGGGGGAAGGGGCACCGGATCCGGATTCCAGTATCACGAACCTCATCCCCATGTACTGCGCGGCCATCGAATAGGCGGCGGACAGGTCCGGCTTGTCCCTCGGCAGCAGCTGGGCCTCGCCAACGTAGCCCACGGTCTGGCCTGGCTCGAAGACGAGATATGCCGTCGGTATGGCCTCTATCTTGTACTTGTTCACTATCGGCGCGCCAAGGGACTGCGCCCCCGATATCCAGTACGGGTTCTTCGAGTTGAGCAGGCTCATGAAATACATGGAATCGGCGTACTTCGTTATGTTGCTGACGTTCCCGGGGAACAGATGCAGGGGGACGTCCACGCTCTCCCTGATCATCCTCGCCATCTCGTCGAGGGCCACGCCCTGGGCCCCTATCGACCCGCCGAGCATGATCACGTCCGCCCCTCCCTCGTCCATCGACTTGGCGAGCTTGAGGGCTTCCTTGGGGCTCTGCTTGTCGGGATCGATCAGTCCCATGAAGACTCCGCTGCCGGAAGAGATTATCCTGTTTATGTGCTTCTCGGTCTTTCCCGTCTTGACCTTGAACCTCTTCCTGGGGATGATCCTCCTGACCACCCTGCCAACCTTCACGTCCATTGTATTAAATTAATCTCAAGTTTTTAAAAGTGCCGCTGGGAAATAATAATCTATGCTGCTGATTACCGGAGGGACCGGGTTCGTCGGTAGGAACCTTACGGAAACGCTGATCAGGAAGGGCCGGGACGTAAGGCTCCTGTGCCTGCCAGGGGAAGAGGTCGGCAACCTTCACGAGAAGGCCGATATCGTAAGGGGGGACATCACCAAGCCCGATACCCTGCGCGATGCAGTCAGGGGCGTGGGCACGGTCGTTCATCTCGCCGGCCTGGTCTCCTACAGCAAGCCGAAAGCCATGCTGTACGGCGTCAATGCCGCCGGTACCAAGAACCTGATCAGCAAATGCGGGCGCGTGAAGAGGTTCGTCTTCGCAAGCTCCGTGTCGGTCTACGGCGAGATACGGGGGA
>JAFGSV010000005.1 GCA_016934325.1 Candidatus Aenigmatarchaeota archaeon
ACGTGCAGCAGCGTCCAAGGGTGGGGGTGTTCACCCATCAAAGAGCCACGTTAGCTGGGTTAAGTACGGTGCGAGCCAGTACGGTCTTTATCTACTGGATGTGTAGGCGAACTAAGGGGAGGATGCTTCAAGTACGAAAGGAACGACGCATCGCGGCCTCTGGTGTATCAGTTGTGAAAGCATTGCTGAGTAGCTACGCCGTCGCGGATAAGGGCTGAAATTTCAAAGGTTTATCTATCCTTTGGAACAGCAAAGCATTAACCGCGAGGAACCTTATAAACCCTTCATACGATATTCTAGTATGCGGATAAATATAGAAAGCATCTTAAAATCCGAAGAACGACGCATGAAGAGGTTTAGGCCACCAAAAGAGCTTCCCGAACAGATTGCCATAAATGAAGAAGTTGCCTGGATGATCGGTGTTTGGATAGGAGACAACTTCAGTCCAAGAAAGGGGACGGTGATGAGGAACGGAATAACTTCGTCAGGAAGGTTCGGAATAGTGAATAACGACAAGGAACTCATCCATCGTTTCAGGGTTGGGCTGAAAAGAGAATTCAGAATCGAAAGGGTTAAAATTGACATCCAAATCCCGAGAGAGGGCAGGTTCAATAGAGAAAAATTAATTTCGAGCTCTTCAAGAGAGTTCGGATTAATCAGGAAAGACATCAATCTTTATTGTGGCAGTCCCTGGAGGAAAAACATTGGTTATGCCGTTTATACCAACAACACCATGCTTTTGAGGATAATCTACAGCCATATATACAAGAAACTGGCTGGGTTTATCACCAAAGGTGAAATCGATATGAAGTCCTTGCTGCAGGGATTATTCGACAGCGAGGGCCATTTCGACAAGGCAAACAAGTTAGTGGGTTTAACCAACAAGGACCGGTACGTTATCAAGATAGCCACCACGTGCCTTGAAAAAATGGGGATAAGATACAGCTCCAGGGTTGACAGGAAAGGGAGGACGAATTTGGAGGTCAGGGATCTGGAGAAATTCAAAGAGGTGGGATTTCATACAAGAAGAAAGATGAAAGGGCTGTTAGATATGATTTCCGGAAATTTCTGCAGGGAAAAAGACATGTCGTATATGATCAGATTCCGCAGAGAATTCCGGGATGGAACGACAGCTTTGGAATTGCACAGAAGATATGGAATCCCCCATCCGACGATAAGAATGGTTCTGAGAAACCTGGTCTCAGGTAATCACTTGGTGACGAGGAAGTCGGGTCGTCATTATGTTTATAATACGGTTCCTCGCGGTTGCTTAACTAAGCCCGAAGCCGCTCCTGAAAAGAGTTCGCCATTCCTCAAACTGACTGGCAACTGTCGGCACGAGGAGGAAGGTCTCTTAGACTAAGAGGTTGATAGGACCGGGGTGTAAGCATCAAGGCAACGAGATGTTCAGCCCACGGTCACTAAACGCCTGACAGACCCTAGCCAAAGGAGCGACTCGCCATTATTCTTCTTATAAATATCTTTATCCGAAAATCTGATTATGTCATTTGGCAACACGGAAATAGAGATAAGGTTCAAGCTGAGCGAAGAGGAATTCCTGCAACTCAGGGAAAGGCTGTCTAAAATCGCGGAATTCAAGAAGAGATCGGTCCAAAAGGACGACTATTTCTCGCCATCCCACAGGGACTTCCTGGATGCGGAATTCGTGAATGAATGGCTGAGCATAAGGAGAAGGGGCGGGAAAGCCAAGCTGAATTACAAGTTTTGGTATCTGGACAAGGACTCGGAATCGGGAACCCACTGCGATGAGTTCGAGACTGACGTCGAAAACCCGGAAAGCCTTGAGAAGATATTTGCGGCTCTGAATATGAGGAAATTGATATCGGTCCAGAAGGAAAGGGAGGTCTACACGTACAAAGGCGAGTACGAGATAGCCTTCGACAAGGTTAAAGGCCTGGGCTTCTTCATGGAGATTGAAACCATAAAGGACTTCGGGTCCGTTGAAAAGGCCAGAGCCGGCCTGCTCGATTTCGCCAAGACGCTCAAGCTCGACAGACTGGAACCCGAGAAGATCGGATATCCCCACATGCTGCTTAAAATGAGAGGGGAAATAAAATGAATTTTAATCCTGTTAATCCAGAATGTAAATCGACACCTTGTCATTTCCTCCGAATCTCGTGCCTATGGAATTTTCACAACTGAGCTCAAATTCGTTCGTTGGTTTCATTGTCCTCAACCGCTCGAATTCGTCACATCTCACAACGATCCCGTAATCCCCCAACAGCATCCTTTCTCCCTTCTCCCATGTCACCTCAATGGTATCGGAAACGTCGTCACTGACTTCGACTGTGGCCTTTTGGTCAGGCCTTTGTGAGAAATCGGGCCACTTGCAAATTATTTTTTTCTTGTATGGTATTTCCACCGGAGCCTCAACGCACCCGCCCTGCCCGAGCACTTCGATATCATCAGCTCTTCCCAGACCGACATACAGCTATATCTGATCATGATAGTACAATATAACCCTCATAACAAGATATAGAAGGCAAGTTTTTTCAATCGATTACCCATCATTTGTAAGCTTTGAGAAAAATTCCTTGATTACCTTGATGTTCTCGTCAGCTTCATCGATGCAGTCAGGAAGGGTTAAAAGCTTCCGCTTCTGCCCCATCTTCTTCAGGACATGTTCGACCGCGGTCTCGAAGTCGTCCCCCCTCATTCCGCACTCGTGCAGGAAGATGATACTTCCCTTCAGCGTGACGAACTTGAAGCACTCGGCGTTCTTCATGACCTCCGCTTCCAGCGATTCCGTCGGCACATGGTTGTGATGGGCCCTGATGGAATTAAGGATGCTTTTTTTATCATCTTCAGCTACGTTCCACTCATCCAGATGCTTTCTTACGAACTCCGCGCTCAGCTTCGTGTGCTTCTTCTGGACCTCACCCATGAACTTCTGGTCGAATATCGTGTGGGCAAGATAGAGCGAAGCGACGACAAGCCTCTCATCGGCGCCGTGCTTTCTTGCCAACTGCCTGCCCTTCTCGACGGCCATCTCCGTGAGGAGCCATGCCGGGGACCTGTTCTTCTCCGTCTGCTGCCGCATCAGCTCCTTTGCCTTCTCTACCAATCCAGCCATAACCAATATTTGGAAAAAACGCTTAAAAACGGCCGAAAAAAGCTTTATAAACCCTTCATTCACAACTCTTATCAGCGCGAGCCGGGAAGGTGGTTTCGCCGGCTGCCTTGGGAGCGATTTCGGGGCGAGCTGGTGAGGAAGTTCCACTCACCCAAACGACGTGCTGCCGGAAGGCAGAGGCTGAGAAGCCTGCCGCCTGCACAGAAATGGACCGCCCATGCAAGAGCGATGAAACCTGCAAGAGCCGTGAAGCATGGAGCGGGTGAAACAGCTGGCGCCGCGGGGTGCAAGCCGTTTAAGGCGCATAGACAGATACCACCGTCCCCGTGCGCCCTCAAAGGCGCGGGGATGCACAGAAAGTGGGCTATTCCCGGCACGCGCTTCATATTGATAAGCTTATTAAATCGGGAAAAGAACAATAAAAAGGTGCTGATATGAGCAGAAGGGAAAAGAACATGATGCCGCAGTCGAGCGCGGGCCTCATGCGGTACTTCGACCAGTCGAAGGAGAGCATAAAGATAAAGCCCGAGCACGTCCTGATCGCGTGCGCCTTCCTGATAGCGTTCGAGATAATCCTGAGATTCATAGCGTGATTCACCCGAAAGGTTTTATTTCTCTTGAGCAAAAACAATAGCTATGAGGATATACCTTGGTCCGGCAGGGGTGCCGCAGTCGGCCGCGAAGACCGATACGGTATCGGGGATCGAGAGGGTCTCCGAGCTCAAGCTCGGTGCCATGGAGGTGGAGTTCGTCAGGGGCGTCCGGATGAGCAACGGGCTCGCTGACCAGGCCGGGAAGGCTGCCAGGAAGCTCGGGATCAGGCTCTCCGTCCATGCCCCATATTACGTCAACCTGTGCAATCCCGAGGTAGTGGACGCCAGCAAGCTAAGGATACTCGATTCCTGTGAGAGGGGCCATCACATGGGGGCCGGCGTGATCGTCTTCCATCCCGGATACTACGGGAAGCTCGGGCATCCCGAGGCTCTCGGGATGGTCAAGAAAGCGTGCATCGATATGTCCCACGTCCTGCGAAAGAAAGGTTGGAACGTCAAGCTGGGGCTCGAGGCCACGGGCAAGGTCTCGCAGTTCGGTACCATCGATGAAATCCTGTCCGTCTGCTCTGAGGTGAAGGGATGCGTGCCTGTCATCGACTGGGCCCACATCTTCGCGAAATACCAGGGCAAGGTCGACTTCAAGAAGGTCCTATCCAAGGTCATCTCGGCGGGCTACGACAGGCTCCACACGCACTTCTCGAACATAGAGTTCACGGACAAGGGGGAGAAGAGGCACCTTAACATAGATCACAGGCAGCCCGATTTCAGGAAGGTCGCCAAGGTTATCCTGGGAAGCGGCCTCGATGAGATAACGATAATATCCGAATCCCCGGCGCTGGAGAACGACGCCCTGGTCATGAGAAAGGAACTGGAGGGCCTCGGGCATAAGTTCTGAAGCCGAGGCTGCGGGATTTGGCTGTTCCACGCTATTTCATGGATTTCTTAAGCTCACTCGCGGCCTGCTCCGGCTGGGTAATGTTCACGTTGAGGCCGAAGAACTCGAAGCCCGCGGGGGTTATCAGCCTCGGGTAGACGCTTATATGGAAGTGCCAGAAATCGGATTCTGGGAAGTTGTGGTACATCAGGTTGTACGGGGGGTCCTCGAACAGCTTGGAGTAGGCGTAGAAGAGGCGCTTGGTGGCCTTCGCCATGGTCCCCATCTCGGCATCGCTCATCTTTGACAGGTCGCTGAAGTGCCTCCTGGGCAGGATCGTGGTCTGGTAGGGCCACCTGCTGACGAATGGGCATATGACGACCCAGTCCCTGTTGCGGTAGACCACCCTCTTCCTCTCCTTGACCTCGTTGTTGATCACCGCGCAATAGGCGCATTTCTTCTCTTGCTTGAAGTAGTTCTCCGACTCCCGCATCTCCTCGGATATCTTGTGCGGGAAGATGGGAGACGCTATTATCTGCATGTGGGGATGGGCAAGGCTTGCGCCGCCCCTCAGGCCCTTGTTCTTGAATATGGTCACGTAGTTGACGTCAGGGATCTTCATCAGCTGCTCGTGCCTCTCCTTCAGCGCCTTTATTATGAGCACTATGTCCTTCTCCGGCATGTTGAAGTATTCCCTGTCATGGCCCCTCGTCTCGATGAGGATCTCGTGGGCGCCGCACGGGGTGAAGGTCGAGTAGAAATTCTGCTTGATGGGCTTCATGCTCCTGTCGTACAGGACGGGGAACTTGTTCTTGAACACCCTGACCTTCCAGTTCTTCTCGTTCGGCAGGGCAAGGATCGTCTTCTCGGTCTTGTGCTCGCTCCCGGGGCAGAACGGGCAGGCCTTCTCCCGGCCATGCTTGTGCAGGAAGGCCCCGGGCCTCTTGGACCTCGAGGTCGCTATCACGACGTCCCTCCCGAAGATGTCCTTCCTGATTTCGTCCTTCATAACTATGTATTCGGCAAGCTCAAATAAATTTGGCCATCAATCCTTCGCCTTACCAAGCCAGAATCCGTACTGCCTCGGCATCCATCTGCCGTCATGGCCCCTGTAGCCGCATCTGGGGCACTTCAGGTGGACGAGCATCCGGCGGCCCTTGAGGTTCTTCCCGTACACCTTCTTCAGGCCGCCGGCGCATGCGGGGCACTTCCTCGGCTTCCCGCCCTTCTTGGTATCGATCCTTATCCCGACCTCGCGCATCGATGCGACTATGACCCTCAGCCTGCCCTCGGATATGGTGTAAGCGGAGTCGACGCCCTTCAGCTCGTCGTTCACCAGCGCCGTCAGCTCCAGCAGGGAATCGGCCGTCCGCCTGTGCAGGACCTTCTTCACGACGAACTTCACGACTTCCTTCTTGGGAATCTTCATGTCAATCCCCTGCCCGGTAACCCCGGGGTCATGACTTGGCTATCTTTCCGCGCAGCTCCTCTATGTTCCTCGCGGAAACCAGGAACATGCTGGTCTCGAGCTCCATTATGATGCGCTCGAGGGCTTCCTTGACGGCTGCCGAGGATCGCGCCGCCGGCTTGAGCAGGGGCAGCGCGATACCGGCGAGCGAGGCCCCCATGGCCAGCGCCTTCGCCGCATCGATCCCCGTCCTGATCCCCCCCGAGGCAATCACCGGGACCTTCACCCTCTGCAGGCACTGCTCGAGGCACTCCGCTGTAGCTATGCCCCAATCATAGAAATTATCAAGCGGCTTGCCGGTTATTATGGAGTCGACCTTGACCCAGCTGGTCCCGCCTGCGCCGGCGACGTCAATCGCGGCGACCCCCGCCTTCTCAAGCCTGACGGCGACATCGCCCGATATCCCGCAGCCGACCTCCTTGGCAATAACCGGGAAATCCACGGCGGCGCACAGGTCCCTGATGGATTCGAGGACTCCCGTCCACTTGACGTGCCCCCCGTCCTGGGCGACCTCCTGGGCGGGATTCAGGTGCACTGCCAGCGCGTCCGCCTTTATCCTCTTCACGGCCCTGACCAGCTTGCCGACCCCGATCTCCGTTATCTGGGCAGCCCCTATGTTGCCCGCAAGGAAGATGTGGGGGGCGACCTTCCTCACCTCATAGGTCGGAGCGACGGCCGGGCCCTCTATCATGGCCCTCTGGGAGCCCATGCCCATTCCTATTCCCAGCTCCTCGGCGGCCTTGGCCAGGTTCCTGTTTATCTTTGATGCCTGGCTCGTGCCCCCCGTCATTGCCTCGATGAAGATGGGAGCGGAGAAATCATGACCCAGGAAGGACGTCGAAGTGTTCACATCTTCCCTGCCCATCTCGGGCAGCGCGTCGTGCACGAGCTCGTACCGCTCAAGCCCGTTCGGCCTGCCTGACTGGACGTCCCTGCTCAGGCACACGCTCAGGTGGCCAAGCTTCCTCTTCTGCGTCTTCATATGACCAATTCCATGTTATCCTATGGTTTTATAATAGTTCCTCTCACGGGTTTGCCGATGAGCGCGTCCCTCACCCTGCCGGGCCTGTTTCCGTTCACTATCAGGGTGGTCGCCCTGCCGGAGAGCAGCCTCTCCACCTTTCCCAGCATCCCGCCCGTCACGTCGGTGTTCGATGAGCCGGATATCCCGTTCCTGAATTCATGGAAGTTCTCCTTCGTGATGGTGCCTATCAGACTGGCCCTCTTGTCATGGTTCGGGTCCGACGCGTGGATGCCATCGACATCGACGGCGAATATGACGAGCTTCGGCTTGAGCAGGTCCGCAAGGTACTCGATGACCGCGTCCCCTCCAACCACTGAGCCCTTGAGCACCGAATCAGGGACCATGGTTCCGTTCATCACGGGGATTATGCCGTCGTCTGCGTCCCACAGCCTCTTTATCGGGTCTATGGAGAAGGACACTATCCTCTTCCTGGCCTGCATGATCACGCTGGAGCTGGGATACGGGAACGCCAGCAGGCCCTTTTTCCTCAAGGCCTCGCTGACCATGTAGTTCACGTAGCTGCAGTCGCATACGGTCTTGACGAAGCCCTGGAAATCCCTCGGCGTGCTGAGGCCGTCGTCGATGTCGTACTCGGTGACGTTGACATGGCCGAAGGGGCCCGCCCCGTTGACGACGATCAGCCTGAATCCCTTCTGCCCGCGCGCCTCCTCTATCTCGGACGCAATCCTCTCGACGGTCTTGGCCTTGACCCTGAACTCGCCCTTGGTCTTCTCCGTGCATATGGAGCCGCCGATCTTGAGCAGTATGAGGTCTTGCATGAGATATTTTTTAGTTTCCAGGCTTTAAGTTATTGACCTGCCGCCCTCCATGCCTGTTAGCGAACCCGTCAGCGGTTTGAATGGGCGTGAAATGAAAAAAAAAGTCTGCGTGCCTGTTCCCTGGTGAAGGATGCTCATGTCAGAACATCTCCACTGTATAAAAAACTATATGCGCATTTGAATATTATGCGTTTTGATTTCGATTACATATTTCATGCGAGTTCGCCTTTCGAAGATTATGCGGAAGGTAGCCCGAAAATCGGCAAGTATTTCCTGGCCCGGCAAGTAGTACTGAAAGGCCTGCACAGAGTCCAGGGAGATAATCTCATGGATTGCGGCAGCTACTGGACAAGCTTTAGGCCCAACGTCTATTACGACCCAGAAAAGGATGCCTTTCTTGACATCGAGACGGACGAGATTGCCACGAACAGCGCGGAATCGGCCGGCCCCGGATTCCCCTTGTTTGATACACTGGATCAGCTCAAGCAGTACGTTGCCGCCGCTGGCAGCGAATGAAGGCGGCCCTAACCCCCAGCAGCGCACGGCTGCCTCTTCCCTTTCCCAATCCCTTCCCGCCGACAGGATGCAATGGGTGCAAGTTATTAATATGGAGGATAAAAAATAACAATCGAAAAAATCCTATGGTTTTCATGTGGTGATGATGAGCAAGGTTAAGGACATCAAGCTCGCAAAGGAAGGCAAGCTGAAGATAGAGTGGGCGGAGTCCAGGATGCCCGTCCTCATGAGCATCATGGAGAGGTTCAGGCGGGAGAAGCCCCTCAAGGGGACAAGGATATCCTGCTGCCTGCACGTGACCAAGGAGACCGCGGTCCTTATGCTGACCCTGAAGGCCGGCGGGGCGCGTGTCGCATTGTGCGGGTCAAACCCCCTCTCGACCCAGGACGACGTCGCGGCCGCGCTTAGCAAGGAAGGGATAGAGACATATGCCTGGAGGGGCGTGAACAATAAGGACTACTACTGGTGCGTCGACAAGGTCCTGGAAAATAAGCCGCACATAACCATGGACGACGGCGGCGACCTGGTGACCAGGATACTTACGAAGAAGGAGGAACTCCTCAAGGATATCATAGCAGGGACAGAGGAGACCACAACCGGCGTGATCAGGTTCAGGGCCATGGAGAAGGACGGCGTTCTGAAATACCCGATAATCGCTGTAAACGATGCGCAATGCAAGAACATGTTCGATAATTATTATGGAACAGGGGAGAGTGCCTTGCATGCGATTATCAGGGCAACAAACATTTTAATCCCGGGTAAGAGTGTCGTTGTGAGCGGGTACGGACACTGTGGTCAGGGTGTAGCCACTTTCGCAAAGGGGATGGGAGCGCATACGATAATAACGGATGTGAATCCCGTGAATGCTCTCAGGGCATATTATGATGGTCATGAAGTATTGACTATGGAAGAAGCAGCTAAGGTTGGGGATGTCTTTATCACAGTAACCGGTTGTAAACACGTGATCACCAAAAGGCATTTCGGTCTTATGAAGTCAGGTGCCATTCTGTCTAATGCTGGCCATTTCGATGTTGAAATAGATGTCAAAGGACTGAAAGAAATTGCCAAATCTGTCAGGAGAACAAAAGACTGCATAGAGGAAATCACCTTAAAGAACGGAAAGAAGGTATTCCTATTGGGGGAAGGCAGGCTTGTCAATCTCGCATGCGCGGAAGGACATCCGAGTGAAGTCATGGACAATTCATTCGCTTTGCAGGCTTTGTCGGCTGAGCATATTGTAGGGAATAAGGATTGTTTTGAAACCAAGGTCTATGTTGTGCCGGAAGAAATTGACATGGCTGTTGCGAGGTTGAAACTCAAGTCTCTGGGTGTCAGAATCGACGACCTCACAAGGGAGCAGCATTCCTATCTGACAGGTTGGAAAGAAGGCACTTGATTCAGATAATGTACTTATCATCGATAAAATGACCCTATTTCATTTCATGCCCGCAGATTCTCCCATTTGTAGTTCCTTATCTGGCCGTTCTTGTAGAGTACCGTGAAGTCTGAGCCTCTGTATCTGCCGTTGTCTATCCAGCATCCGGTGTTCACATACCATGTCCTTATCATGTTCCTTTCCTCGCGGACTTCGTCATGCAGCTTCTGCTTGGCCTGGTGGTGAGTGTGGCCGAATATCACGGCATGAAGGGGGCTTGGCCTCCTGACTACCTCACCTTCTTCAGGCCTGTATAGGGCCGCATCCCTGGCGGCAAGGAGCAGCTCCTTCTTGTTACCCTGCATATCGGGGTCGGCACCTAGACCGTCCCTTATGGCCTCCCAGAACTGGAGCAGCCTTGTGTCGACATGGTTCCCAACGATATTCCTGAGGTTGCCAGCCATTCGGATAACCGTGTCGTACCTCTTCGGATCCCCCGAGAAATAGTGGTCGAACTCATAGCCGTGGGCGACTATGATATCCTTCCCGTACGGCCTTATATGCCTGCCAGAGCTCAGGGTCTCTATGGCAGCCTTGGGTGAGAACTCGTTTCCAACCTTCTCTCGCAGCACGATGGTTTTCTCTGTGGCACCCTGCAATTCGAGATGCGGAAAAACTCTCCCGAAATCGACTATATGGTCGAGGCCTATGTCGTGGTTCCCGACCAGGACGTGGAAATCCGTCTTCTCCCCGGCCTCGTTGAGCCTTCCCACCAGCTTCTTGTCGGATACGATATCCCTCCATTCCTTCAGGATCAGATCGAATCCGTCACCCACCAGGTACATGGCGTCGACATCATCGTCAATGCCTTGTTCAAGGAAATCGTAAAACAAATCCTCCCTTTCCCGCGTGAAGTTCGGGCTGCCTATGTGGGTATCCGAGAAGAATACCATCCGCTTTCCCCTGCGCATTCCAGCTTCGGCTGCCATGATTGAATTTTAAAAAGAAAGATATTTATTACTGTTTGGGGATAAATGAAAAAAAATATTGGGAAATCGGTGATTTTTCGAAAAATTTTCATTCCCATCTCTTGTAGCCAATGTCTATCCCGAACTGGTCGCAGACCTTGCCTAGCACGTGGGTGACCAGGTCGTCGATTGTTTCCGGTTTCGTGTAGCATGCCGGCATCGGCGGCAGAATCACGGCGCCCGCCAGGGCCGCCGTCTCCATGTTCCTTATGTGTATCAGGTTCAGCGGGGTCTCCCTGACCACCAGGACGAGCCTTCTCCTCTCCTTCAGCATGACGTCGGCCGCCCTGAGCAGCAGGTTCGAGGAGTTCCCGCTGGCTATGCCCCCCAGCGTCTTCATGGAGCAGGGAACCACGACCATCCCGTCCGTCCTGAAAGACCCCGAGGCGATGGCGGCGAAGAAATCATGGCTGTCGTACGACTTGTCCGCCAGCTTCTCGGCCTCCCCGTAAGACAGGCCCGTCTCCTCTTTCAGCACCCTCTTGGCGGTCTCCGTGACCACCATGTGCGTCTCCGCCCCGGCCTTTCGCAGGGTCTCCAGCATCCTCACCCCGAGGCATATGCAGGAGGCGCCCGATATCCCTACGATTATCCTCTTTTGCATATTATGCGATTTCCCCCAAGCTTTATAAAACACGGTTTAAACGGCTCTGTAGAAAACATAGCTGAAGATTGAACAAGAAACAGCATTCACATACCTGTGCAGGTTGTAAACGATGCACATG
>JAFGSV010000006.1 GCA_016934325.1 Candidatus Aenigmatarchaeota archaeon
GTGTTCGGCGCCGGTTCCTCTTCGAGATTGACCGGGTTCCTGCATCCGCAGAAGATCTTGCTCTGGGTATTGAGCTGCACGTGGCTCTCTAATCCTATTTTGACTCTCATAATGAATAATTGCACCCCATATAAGAAAAGCGAGCATCGTTTTAATGTTTTCTTAAGGCTCTTAAACAATCTTTAGGAAGCTCATTGATTAAGGATAAACCCTGTTTATGGTTCTGGGGAAGGCTATGCAGTCGCGGACATGCTCCGCGTTGCATATCCACTGGGTGAGCCGCTCCACCCCGAGGCCGAAGCCGGCGTGGGGAACCGAGCCGAACTTCCTGACATCCAGGTACCAGTCGTAGTTCTTGGGCGGTATCCCCTGCTGCTTAAGGTTGGCCAGTATCTTTTCCACATCGGTCTCCCTCGCCGAGCCACCTATGAGCTCCCCGAAGTCCCCCGGGGCTATGAGGTCGGCGTTCATGACGGTCTCCGGGTCGTCCGGGTTCTCGAGCATGTAGAACGGCTTCGCCTCCTTCGGCCAGTTGATGATGAAGAAAGGCTTCTCGAAATCTCGCGCCAGCTCCCTGCTCTGCAGGTCGGTGAGGTCTTCCCCCCATTTCATCCTGACCCCCTTCTTGGCAAGCCTGTCAAGGGCTTCCTTGTAAGTGATTCTGGGGAACGGCGCCTTGACGCGCTCCAGCTGCTTTATGTCGCCCCCCAGTTCCTCGATCTCCTTGCGGTGCTTCTCAAGCGCTGCCTGGACGACGTGCGAGACCAGCTGCTCCTGCAGCCGCAGCGAATCCTCGTGGTTTATCCAGGCCGCCTCCGCCTCGGCGTGCCAGTACTCGGCCAGGTGGTGCCTGGTCCTGCTCTTCTCCGCCCTGAAGCTGGGGGCTATGCAGTATATCTTCTCGAGAGCGCTGGCCATCGCCTCCGCATGCAGCTGCCATGACTGGGTGAGATAAGCCTTCTCCCCGAAGTACTTCACCTCGAAGAGCGTGGACCCCTCCTCGCAGGCCATCTTCGTGATGCTTGGGGACTGTATCTCGAAAAACTCCCTGTCCCTGAAGAACTGGTGTATCGCGCCGAGGATGGCCGACCTGACCTTGAATGTCTTCGTCAGCCGCTGGCTCCTGATCCAGAGATGCCTGTTGTCAAGCAGCAGCTCGGGGCTCTGCTGCTCCTTGATGGGAAAATCCTCAGCGAAGCCAATCACCTTGAAATCGCTCACCTGGACCTCGTAACCCCCCGGGGCCCTGTCATCCTTCCTGACCGTTCCCGTGAGCTCGACGGAGGACTCGACCAACGCCTTCTGCGCGTCCGCGAATCCCTTCACGCCTTCCTTGACGACGCACTGGACGATGCCCGTGGAATCGCGCACGACGACGAACGATATGTTCTTACCCGACCTGGTCCTGTATATCCAGCCGAGCAGCTTCACCGCCTTCCCGGCGCGCTTGCCCACCTCGCCGATCATAGTCCTTTCCATAAATCCAACTTCGAGCCGAAATTAAAAAGCTTTATGCCGGGTCGGATGGTTGGGATGTCAGCCCTTGTCCCATCGTCTTATCACTTCAAGGACGGCTTCCGTTGCCCTGAACATCCCTTCAATCTCGCAGTGCTCATCGATCTGATGGGCAAGATTCATGCTCCCCGGGCCCAGCATGAACGACCCTATGTTTCCGAGATTGTATAGCAGGGAAGAGTCGATCCTGGCCTGCTGGAAGTAGGGCTTCGCCTTAAGGCCCAGTGATTCGACCGCATTCACGCACATATCCAGGAACCGCCTGTCATCGAAATAGTATCCCTGCTTGGCATTCTCTCTCATCATCCTGAATTTGTTGCCGAAGGCTTGCCTGCAGATCCTCTCGAGCTTGCCGTCAACCTCCCCCGGTTTCTCGTCGGGCAGGGACCTCCTGTCAAGGGTAACCCTGCAGACGCCCGGGACCACGTTGGCGCCTTCCTCGGCGTGGATCTCAGTCACGGTTATCTGATCATTGACGATCTCGCCAGTAAGCGGTATCATCGTCTTCCTTCTTGGGAAATGCTTGATCCTCTCAAGGAATGCAGGGAACTTGTATACGGGATTGTCGGACAAGTGGGGCCTTGAGCTGTGGCCCCTCTTCCCGAATATCTCCACATGGTAGAAGGTGCTGCCCCTGCACCCCACGGCTATGCCAATCGTCTTGCCCAAGGCGGAAGGCTCGAGTGAAAGCCCCTTGTCGATGCCCTTTAGCTTCGGCAGGATCCTGCAGACCCCGTTCTCCCCCTCGGAATAGCCCTCCTCGAAAGCCGTGAACGTGAAGACCACCCTCTTCCGCAGCTTCTTCTCGTCCCGCTTCAGAATCCTGGCGATCTCGATCATCGCCGCGACCCCGGCCTTGCAGTCGCTTGCCCCCCTGCCGTAAAGCTTCCCGTCATGGATCTCCCCGGAGAACGGGTCATGCTTCCACCCTTCCCCAGGGCCCACCGTGTCGAGATGCGCATTCAGCAGGAATCCCGGGCCCTTCCCGATCTCTGCTATGAGGTTCCCGTCACTGTCCGAATAGACCTCGTACCCGAAGCCTTGCAGCTCGTCCTTCACCCATCTCGATATGTCTATGCTGTCCTTGAAGCTGGGTATCTTGACCAGGCTCTGCAATGTCGAAACAAGCCTTTCCTCATCGATTTCCATGTTGATTCTATCGGGAGCTGAAATAAAAAAACGATTAGCTTATTAATTTTTTTGCCAATTATATTACCAATGACAACCGATAAGTACGATTATTCTAATAGGGAAGCCATTGCAGTTGCCGCAATAAAAGATGCGATACCGGCGGAAATGAAGGGGGACATGCTTGCTGAAAGCAAAGGGGGGTTCGTGGAACTGTTCCGTTCCGATGTAATTCCCAATCACTATGTTACCACAGCCATCGATGGCGTCGGAACGAAGGTCGTCCTCGCCTCAGTCATGGGCATATATGACACCGTCGGCATCGATTGTGTCGCCATGGCGGCTAACGACAAAGCAGCGCATCCCTGTAACGGAAATGCAGCTCCATTCTTGTACATGGACTATCTTGCCGCACAGCACAGAATCGAGGAGGAGGGGCTCACCGGAAATATCATGAAAGGCATCGTTGAGGGATTAAGGTTGGCAGACGCCGGCGAAGTCTTGCGCATTCCCGTTCGGGTAAACATCGGCAAGGGGGAGACAGCCAGTCTGGATGAGATCATATCCGGGCCTTGGGATGGCTACGGCTTCGACCTTGCGGGCGCGATGATCGGGTTCATCGAAAAGACGAAGTTCGATCCTGACCTGACGCCCAGACCGCACGATGAAATAATCGCCTTCAGAAGCAGCGGACCTCACAGCAACGGTTACACAGATCTGAGGCTGCGTCTGCTGAACGGCAATTTTGAGGAAAGGGGAGAATTCAGGAACAGGTACAAGGGAAGGTTTTCCTTGGACGACAAAATTCCCGGCACCGAAAAAGAGATAGGGATAGAACTGCTGACTCCTACCAAGATTTATAGCAAAGTCATGGCGAAGATCGCTTCAGATGGGATTCCCATTATTGGCATCAACAATACCGGATATGGACTGCACAATTTCAACAGGGTCGGAAAGAATGTAAGATACGTCATAACCGATCCCATGGAAGCGCAGGAAATTTTCAAGCTCACGCAGGAAGAGTCCGGATTCGATAAAGAGAAGATGTACAGGAAATTCAACATGGGCATGGGATTCTTCGTTATTGTCGATTCCAGGTACTCGGACAAAGTGATGGGAATCGCTGAAGCAAACGGAATCGGGGCTGCACCGGTCGGCAGGGTTGAAAAGTATGACGGGGGGCCTGTAGTGATAATGCCTCAAGCGAGAGGGGACCTGCAATTCGCGGGCTATGGTTGATCATCCTGATAGACTTTCGAAAGCCTTCCCGACTCTCAGTATCTTCCCTTCTTCAAGATGGTTGCCGAGGATGTGCATGCCGACCGGCATCCCCCTGATCTCTCCACAGGGGACGGAGAGCATCGGTATCCCCGCCATGTTCGGTGCTACGGTGAGTATATCTGACATATAGTTCTGGATGGGGCTCATCTTGCTTATCTCCGAGAACTTGGGCGCTATGAAAGGCATCGTCGGGGCCGCGAGGACATCGAAGCGCCTGAAAGCCCTCTTGAAATCGTTGATTATCAAGGTCCTTACTTTCATGGCCTTCAGGTAATACTGATCCCTGTATCCGGCCATCCTGGCGAACGTTCCAAGCAATATCCTTCTCTTCGCCTCGTCGCCGAAGTGCTTGCTCCTTACCTTGGAGAAGTACTCGTTGAACTCCCCCTCGACCTTGCCTTCAGCACCGTATCTCATCCCGCAGAACTTGGCGAGGTTCGTGCTCGCCTCCGCGGTGGCGATGATGTAGTATGCCGGTATGCTATATCTGGTATTGAGCAGGGTGCACTCCGCGGATCTCGCCCCAAGCTCCTCCATCTTTCCGACAGCATCCAACACCTTCCGGCGAACTCCGTCATCCACACCTCCGCCCATGTATTCCTTCGGTATTCCGATCCGCATCCCTTTCAGATCGTCCTTGCCCTTGCCAAGCGCACCAAGATAGTCCTGCGGTTTCTTGTCTATCGTGGTCTGGTCCCTGGCGTCTCGGCCGGCGATGACCGAGAGCATAAGAGCGACGTCTTCCACGGTCTTTGCGATGGGGCCTATCTTGTCAAGTGAGTTGGCGTAGTCTATGAGGCCGTACCTGCTCACCAATCCATATGTAGGAGTCAGCCCGACCACGCCGCAGAAAGCTGCGGGGCAAGAGATGGAGCCCCCCGTAGACTGCCCAATGGCGACATGGGGCATGTCCATGGCCCTCACCAGTCCGGCGGCGCCACCGCTCGAGCCGCCGCAGCTCCTGGACGGGTCGATGGGATTCGTTGGAACCCCGAAGGCGCAGTTTGTGCTGAATGTCCCGAACCCGAACTCGTCCTGAGCTGTCTTTCCGACGACCTCCGCCCCCGCCTGCTTGACCCTTTCAACGCAGGTGGCGTCGAAGGGAGGCACGTATCCCTCGAGTATCCTGCTTCCGGCCGTGGACTGTATCCCCTTCGTGCATATGCAGTCCTTGACGGACACTGGAAGACCGGCAAGCCTGCCTCCCCTGCTTGAAGGCTTTCCCTCGGCGATGGTTATCATGAAGTTATGCTTCTCGTTCAGCCTCGCGAGCTCAGTGAACAGATTAACATAGAACTCATCGAGGTTCACCTGGCCCCTCTTGACTGCGTCGATGAATCCCACGGCCGAGAGCTTCGTCCTTGTCATCAATGCCCCTCCCCGAAGACCATGTCGTGCAGAGGGACACCCTTCGCCTTGCAATGCTCAATGAACAACTCCCCATAGCTCATGGGTATCGCATCTCGCATATCCAGCCCGAGCTTACCGGCTGTCTCCTCGATCTTCTCTTTCGTTCCCTCGATCTCTATGAAGTTCCCGATGACGAGCTCATCCACCAGTATGCCGGCACCGTTGTATTCCCAGGTCTGCCTCCTCTTCTCGTACCTGAAATCCGGCTTGAAGCCTATGGCCTCCAGCAGCCGCTTCCCTCTCTCGAAGCTGTCCACGTTCAGTATGATTTCCTCCCTCATCATGAACTTCTCCGAGGGCAGTCGCTTCTTGTATGTTATGTCGGCCTTTCCGGCGTAAGACCTAAGCCTGAGCAATGACCCCGCCTTGAGGAGCCTGCATTTCCTGTCGAACTTGATGTTCCTCTCGAACCCATCATCGACCTTCCTGGCCCCGACCCGCTTGAGCCTCTCGATTATAGTACCCGGGTCGTCGACCCTGAACTTCACCTCGATCTCAAGCATCTTTTCAGGATCCATGGCAATGCACACCCCCACCTTCAGCTGTCGGAGAACTCCCCGCTATCTATCCTCTCGGCCATGATCTTCAGGACCCTGCCGTATTCCCTGCCCAAGTCCACGCCGTAAAAGTCCGCGATCATGAAGATGTCGAACATGATGTCGCACAGGGAATCTATTATCTCGGCCCTCTTCCTGTTCTTGGATTTGAATCCCCGGTCGACGAGGATGGCGTTGGCAAGCTCCCCTACCTCCTCAGCCATGTCGGTCAGCATCACCTCGGGCTTCCATTCCATCTTCCTGGCAAGCATGAACTTCCTGTTGACTGCATTGGACTTCTTCTGCGCTTCCTTGAAATCCATTAAACCACCTTGGGCCCCTTGAAGTGCCCCTCTTCCTTGTTCCCGGTGTTCGCGAGGGCCTCACGCTGGGGAATGCACGGCTCGATCTTGTCTTCCCTGGCGACGTTCTTGATATCGACGGGCTGGAAGGTCGGCCTGACATCCTTCGTGCTGACCTTCCCAATAACATTGAAGGCGTCAAGAACGGACACCAGGTCCTCAGAGAACCTTCTGAGCTCTCCCTCGGTAAGGTTCAGCCTGGCGATTCCCGCCACCTTCTTGACGGTCTTTTTGTCTATCGCGACCATGGCAATCCCATCTTATTCTATTGCCCGCCTGTATTAAATCTATGCCTGGATCATCCCTGCACGTATTTACTTCCGTCTTTCATCGCCTGTTCCGCTCTCTCAAGCTCCTTGCCAAGATATGCGGCATGGTCCAGCCGGCTGACCAGGTTCTCGTGCACTATCCTCCTGAAGATGGCTGTTGCGTCCTTCCCCCTGAAGACGAAGCCGGTCTCCCTGCCGTCCGGCAGGTGGTGCTTCGCGACCAGCTGTTTGCCCTCGACCGCAATCGTAAAGTAACCGAGCCTGTCCTCCATCAGTTCCATTGACTTCCCCGAATAATGCTCCTTGATTATCCTGCTTGCATGGTCGAAGTTGTTCTCATAGATGTGGGCGGAATTGGAGATTATCGTCAGCGCCCCGGGCTCCTTTCCGACGTCCTTTGCCACCATGCGCTGGAGCTGCCTCAGGGCGTACGCGTTCATCGGCCACCCCCCGAAGATGTCATGGGACCGGAAGACTGCCGTCTCGAAGAGCCGGCCGTGCTTGATGCTCCATGTTATCTGCGTCAGGCATGGAGGGCTATCGGACATGCTGTCCTCATGGACGTACCACGTGAAAGCGGCGGCCCTCCTCGTGTGAGGCGCGAGCCTCAGGTGCTGCACCGCGTTCTTGATCTGGTCGAAGGTCGCCCTGGCCTCGCTCTCCCATTTGGGCTCAGTGCCGGGCATGATGTACTGGAACAGCCTCTTCCCGTAAGTGTAGCTCAGGCCCTTGCCGGAACCCGTTCCGAAGAAGGTCTCGAAATACTTCTCGAGCTCGGGCTTTTCGAAGGGAAGCCATTCCGCTATACCCGTGTCGTCGCCGTCGATGACGCTCACGACGTTGAGCAGCTCTTTCTGCTTCAGGCCGTGCTCGCTGTCCTTGTTCTCCCCGAACTTCATGACGAGGTCAAGCAGATTCAGCCAGGCCCTGCCAATCCCTGCCTCCTCGACCCTCAGGCCCGAGACGTCAGGGACCTCAAGGTCGCCGCACTCTTCCTTGCACTCCTCGATTATCACGGGCTTGGAATACGGCGGCTTGGGATCGAGCCCTCCTATCCTTTCTTCGATGTCGTCTTCCTTTCCCCTCATGTCGATCAGCTCCACGTTCCGGCGCATCTTCTCGATCACATCGGGTGTCAGGTTCGGGTCGAGGACGACGTCGGAGCCGAGTATCCTGCCGTTGGCATCGATCCCCTTCCCGAAGAGGTTTGACAGGTCATCACCGCTCTTGGTCCTGTCGTTCCCGCACATGATGATGTATCTTATCCTAGGGTTGGCCAGGAGATTCCTCACAAGGTACTTGATCCCGTTTCCGGAGTACAGGTTCCCCTTGACAGCGAACTTGCCCTTGCCGACATCGATCTTCCTAGTCTCGGTCCAGAGGGTGCATATGGCGACATTGCTGCCGAGGTCCCCGATCTCCATGTTCTCGCCGAAGAATAGGGGCCATGTCACTAGAATCACCGGGATTCTTAATGGGTTTCAAGAAATATATATTGATACCGCCTGGGGTTGGGTATCATACGATGGCTCATTATGGCTTGATGCCCGGGAATATGATGTCACTCGAAAATTGGTCTTGGCGACAATATCTCGCTGAGGGGCCTGCACTGACAAGATGCACACTATGCGGGTTATCATGCAACGGGTGAGCGCCAATGTAATGAAAATAACTTCCCTGTCTGAAATGTGTACCGGTCCCCTTGTCATAAATGGTAATCTGGTATGTGCCTATTCTCCTTTGAGCGGGTTCGGTGCCGTCGCTTTCATCGCCCCCTTCCTTAGCGATAACACCCACCTCGATCTTAATTCTCGAAACGTTCCTATCGGATATGAAAGATGCCCGTGTGGTATTGAATTCTTTGTCCAATACGCATTCGCATTGCATGGCATCTCCAAGCTGTTGCAGAAAACCCGCAGGATAATTGTTGCTAATTATACTCTGCGCTCTGACATGAGGGAAAGAAGAGTAGCGAATCGAACCCATTCTCATTATAGGCATGCCATAACCTCTGCATCTTCAGTTATGAAAGGTAAGAAATTTATACTTGACCGCTCGATTCCGCTGCTTCGCAGGGATGTTTGACCGCATCGCTCAGGGATGGATATCAGGGCAGGCAGATTCTTCTATCAAACCCTCCCGAGCAGCATGAGGGCGCCCGTGAAGAGAGCGAGGAACGCCGATGACATGGCGATCCTCATCTCCGCGTCCTCTATCGAGAAGATGCCGTTCAGGGCGAGCGAGAAAACGAACGCTATCGCTATGATTATGAGGAACTGGACGTACAGCCTGCCTATCGTGTTGGGTATCCCGCGCATATCCTTTTTCTCCTTAATCATCGCCGCTACACGAAACTGACCAGCCCCATGACGAACCCGGGGGTTGCCAGCCTGTCATAGGGTACGTAAATGTGCTTGATCTTCGCCCTCTTGAACTTGGCCATCGTCTCCTTGTTGGGCTCCGTGATTATGAACGTGTACGGGTATCTCCTGCTATCGCATATCTCCTTGAACCTCTTGAACATCTCCATGTTCCCGGGGCTGCCGTCCGTGATCAGCACTATCTTGCCGCTCTTCCTCATCTGGGTGAAGAACTTCCTGGTGCAGCTCTTGAAGATGTTCTCCCCCCTCCACGACATGTAGGTGTGCTTCTTGCCAAGCCCCGAATAGGAGTAGACCATCGACAGGGTCATGTGCTTCTCCCTGCACTTCCTCTTCAGCTTCTCAAGTCCCGGTCCCAGGGCATCCTGCAGTATCAGCTCCACGCCCTTGGTCGAGATCTCGTAGAGCGGCATGGTCACCTTGGTGAGCCCGGAAAGCAGGGTCCTCTTGTTGATCTCGTAGTCTATGTAATAGAAGCTCGGCGCGAAAGTAGAGAGCCCAGTCGAGATGTCCTTCCTGGTGCACAGCTCTATGAATATCCTGCTGAACTGCATCATGCCCTTAATCGCATCTTCGGGTAAGTTCGGGTTCGTCATGTCGAGCACGAGCATCCACCTGTCCTCCGAGAAGGAGTGGAACTGCTTGACGAGCATCTTCCCGCTCTTGGCCAGGCCCTTCCACCAGACCCGGCTGAGGGGATCGCCGTGCTGGTATTCCCTGATCCCGGCGAAATCCAGCGATGACCCCAGCTGCTTCCTTATGAGGGAATCTGTCTCCTTCACCACGCTCGGCTTCCTGATGTACATCCTGGTCTTGAAATGGAGGGGCGGGATCACCGATATGTCGGCGTTGGCGTCGCAGACCTTGTAGACGGTGGTCTTGAGGAACGGGAACGTCGTGATGGTGACCGGGACTATGTCGAAGTTGTAGTAGCCCTCCTTGAGCTCGAGATCCTCGCTGTTCTCGACCGACATGAACGACAGGCTCTTCCTCGATCTCATCTTCCATTTCGATTTCCGTTTCCGGGGGACGGGGACGGGACCGATCGACATGTTAGGGGCCGGGAAGGATGATGAAAGGCTCGTGCTCAGCACGAGCCTCTCCCCTTCCTGGCACAGATGCTTCGATACGCTCCGGCTCACGCTCACATGATTCCTGCTGAGGCTGACCACCGTCGCGTGGAAGAAAAGCGGGGAAAGGAAAAGGGCGGCGATGAAAGCGTCCAGCCTGACCGAAGAGAAGAGGTAGAGCGGGCCTATCACGAAGAAGTTGAAGCCCACGGCCAGGGCGTACAACACGGTTCCGAGGATCTGGCCGGGATATCCGCCAATGGATGAGGCCTGGGTCCCGGCCTGCATGATGAACTGGTTCATGCCCGCGACGATCTCCCCGGTCAGCGGGGGCTGCCGCACGAAATACGGCACGAGGAAGAGCAGGACGGCCATGACGCCACAGATGAGCACGTACTTGAGCATGCTCCCCCTTTTTATGCCGAGATAGTGCCTCTCGAGCCTGTGGACGGGGTACAGCCTGTACTTCACCAGCAGTATGGCCACCGAGAAGAGAATGCCGTAGCCTATCCATTCCAAGGCCTCCGGCAGGAAGGTGACGAACAGGACGTATATGAAATCCAGGAACAGGATGTCGAACTCCATGCCCAGCAGCCAGCGCTGGATTCCGGTCTGCGCTATCGCATATGATGCTAGGACGAACAGAACCCCGTAAACGGCCCTCTTGACTATCCTGTTTATGATTACCCTTCGCATACCAAATCCTGACAGAGACCCTTGCAGAGACGGGCTCAGACCGCGTCGATGTTCTCGAAGGACTTCTCCACTATCTCGGATTTCGTCAGTCCCTCCAGCTCGTACTCGGGTCCGAGGCCTATCCTGTGTCCAAGGATATGGGCGCTGTGCCTGAGGACGTCTCCAGGGACCACGTATTCCCGGCCGTTGAGCAATGCAATGACCTTTCCGGTGCTTATCCCCGAGATGCTCGCCCTCGGGCTCGGTCCCCAGACTATGCTCGGGTTCATCCTCAGGTTCGATATCACGTCCGAGACGAATCGCATGATCTTCTCAGAGACCGAGACGCTCCCCAGCTGCTTGTTCGCCCTCATTATCTCGCTCTTGGAGAAGACCTTGGGCACCGTCGCTCCGGCCCCTTCGCCGAACTTCGTCTGCAGGATCCTGACCTCGTTGTCCTTCGTCGGATAGTCGATGTTTATCTTGAACAGGAACCTGTCGAGCTGGGCCTCCGGCAAGGGGTAGGTTCCCTCCTGCTCGACGGGGTTCTCGGTGGCGATGACCATGAAGGGCTCGTCCAGGGGGTAGGTCTTGCCCTCGATGGTGACCTGCCTCTCCTCCATCGCCTCGAGCAGGGCGGCCTGGGTCTTCGGCGAGGCCCTGTTTATCTCGTCCGCGAGCAGTATGTTCGTGAATATGGGTCCCGGCCTCGTGCTGAACTTCTTGGCGTCCGGATCGTATATGACGGTTCCGACGATGTCCGTGGGCAGCAGGTCCGGGGTGAACTGTATCCTCTTGAAATTGGCATCCACCAAGGATGCGAAGGTCTTGGCCAGCATGGTCTTGGCCACGCCGGGCGGGCCCTCCAGCAGCACGTGCCCCTTGACGACGAGCGAGATGAGCAGGCATTCGGCGACCATCTCGAACCCTATCAGCTTGGTGCCTATGATCCTCTGGTACTCATTGTATTTGTCCAGCAGCTCCGTTGCCATTTTCACACCTTCTCCACACCTATATCTTAATCTTGGCGAGCATGATTAAAGTTGCTATCGTCGCGGCGATGGCTATAATGTACGCGAACTCGATGGGGATCTCCTTCGCCCAGTCGCCGAGCATCTCGAGGAAGGTCTGCGAGAACGTCTCGGTCGCCTTCATCATGGTCTCGAGCATCTGCGGGTCCTGCAGCATGCCCTTTATCTCGTCGATCTTGCCCTCCCTGACCAGCTCCCTCATGTGCCCCGTGAACCCTTCCATGAGCGTCTCCAGCAGCTGCTCCTTGTTGTCGAGCTTGTTGAATAGGTCGAGGACCTCGTTCACCGATTCCCAGTCCGCGCTCTCGAAGAGCTTGTCCACCGCCTCCCTGAACATGTCCAAGGTGGCCGGGTCATCCAGGGCCTCGTTCGCCATGTCGATGACGTCCCCGAAGGCCTCGGGATTTTCCTTGATCATATCGGCCGCTTTTTCGGCGGCCTTCTTGAATTCGTCCGAGTTGAGCAGGTCGGAGTATCTCCCAAGGTCATGCGTGTCAAGCTCGGCGTTCTCCATTTCAGCGATGGAATCCAAGACGTTGCGCATGAACTCCTCGAGCTGGACGGGGCCGATCTTCTTGTCATTCAGGGCCGAGTAGAGGTTCGACAGGTCGTATGCCTCGTCGATGTCGAAGTTTTCGCCAAGGTACCTCTCGAGGTCTTGCACTGCACCCTCGAGGTCGCTAGACCTGACGTTCCTCGTCAGGGAATCGTAGATCTCCGGATCCTTCATGATATCGTCGATCGCGTAGTCGAAGACATCGTCGTAGGCGTTCCCGTAGTAAGTGCTCGTCAGGAAGTCCTCCTGGTCGCCGAGCATCTGCTTCTCGAACTCCCCGAGCGCCTGCGGGTTGTCGGCCAGCGCCGTCCTTATGCCGTTTATGATGTCGATGAAATCCTCCATCTCCCGGTTGCCGACGACCACTGACTCGTCGATGACGTTCAGTCCCTCGAGCGAGGCAGCATCGAGCCTTTCCGACCCCAGGACGTAGTTGTTCATGGTTATGTTGCCGCAAATGCCCGTGCAGCCGTATGACCCGTTGCCTGAATAGTAGAAGAGCGGGACCCCGTCATCGCCGATCACGGGATAGACGGACTGGTTGTGCAGGTATTCCAGGAAGGACTGGTGCAGATAGGGCCTCGCGATGATGGTTTCGTTGGCGGCCTCTGTGAACGGGAAAACAATGTCCATGGAAGGCTCGGCCGCCAGGGCCGGCTGGCTAAAGATTAGCGTAGCGATCAAGGATATCAGAAACGACCTTCGGTTCATTGGATATCCTCCTGTTACCATATTCCTTCGACTCGTAAAGATCGAAGAGGCTCGTCAGCAGCTTCCGCTTCTCGCCATCAGGCAGGCTCGCCAGTGCCTTGCTCCTGGAGCGCAAGCCGTCCTTGTCCTTCTTGCTAAGGATGCCCTCCCTCCTGAGGCTCTCCATGATGGCGGCATAGACGTCCTCGACCGTCTTCATCCCGCCTTTCTCCCGCTTGGCCTTCATCTTCCACATGATATGCGATATGTATTTCCCCGGGTGCCTCCGCTTGGCCACGAAAAGGACCAGCCTGATCATGACGTACATGATAATGACCAGGGCAATGATAACGGCTGCGAAAATGTATGGGCTTTCATAGAGCAGGGCGAACCACTCGATCATTGATTGATATTTGTCTCCGCTCAGTTAAAAATGATTGCGAGAAAGGGATAATCTGGACCGCAGCCGGCCTCCTACATGTCCCCTACTCCTGCCGAAGTACGCAACCACGATGATGAGCAGGGCGAGCGAAGCGACCGCCGGGACCAGGCCAAGGCCGTACCCGGTTCCCGATCCCGACCAGTCATGCTCGAAGGCCCTCGCATAGTAGCCGGCGGATTCGCCAGATATCAACAGGCCGACCTCCCTGTTGCTCATGACGGAATTCTCGTTCCAGTTGATGCTCGACACGAGGGCCGTCTCACCGTCTATGACCAAGCCCTTGTTGTGGGCCTTCGCGAGGCCGCTCTTATCAAGGTCTATTGCCTTTGCCTCGAGCGGGATGCCCTCCCCCTCGCCGATGGAGTTCAAGTACGCAATCGTGTGCAGGTTGCTGACCCCCTTCTCCTCGTCCATGTTGAAGTAGGTGCTGTCGAGCAGGACCCTGACGCTTATCCCGTGCCTGGCCCTGTCGATGAGCGCTTCCAGCAGCGGGTTAGGGGCCGTGTCAACGGTGTCATGCTTGACAGACCCCCAGTGCTGGTATGCGTAGTACTGCTCGACCGACACCGAGGAGTTCGCAGACACTATCAACGACAGCAGCCCGTCGAGGGATTCCGGCGCAGCAATCAACTTGACTTCCTGCCCATAATAAAGCTCCCTGCCGAAGACGGGCCTGTATCCCCCGCCGCTTCCCCATCTCGGAACCGTGAAATTGTCAAGCCCGCATTCGAATGGCAAGGAAAACCCCTTGTCTTCCTCGAAGATGGCGTGAAGGGCTTCCGCAATCGGCTCATCGTGCACGATGGCGCCCCAGCCCCTGTTCCCGTAGTCCCCGCCGGGGGAGAAGCCCGTGGTCCCCATGTTCTCGCTCGTCACAAGTACGGATGACCCGTCCCTGATGACGTATTTGGCGTGCATGTACCTCGCAGGGCCGTCGTACAGATGGACTGGTATGCCGTGACCGGCAAGGGTGCACAGGATCGCCTCTTCCGCGTCGGAAACGCCCCCGGCGGGGCTCTTCTCGACCAGGACATCGACAGCGACGCCCTCCGCCCGCTTCTCAAGCAACTTGTCCATGATTTCGGGGGAGCTGAATGTGTACGTGGCCAAGGCTATCGATGCGCCTGAGCCGTCGAGGAAATCAAACATGGCCTGATAGCCGGAATCCGGGGAGACGAACGTCTCCACGTCGGCGGCTTGCGCCAGCTGCACCGTGGCAAGGCATATGAGCAGGATCAAGGCAAATGATTTCGGCTTCATAGCGATTAGCTTTGTTTCGCCAACAGGCGCCTGACGCGTTCCTCTCCCTTTATATTGATAATGAAGCCATGGACCTCGGCCGGGACGAGGTCGCGCCATCCCTTCCCGGCCGCCATCCTCTTCCTTATCTCCACGCCGCTGTACTTGCGCTTGTGGTATAGCCTGTGCTTCTTGGCACTTACGCCGTTCCTGCCGAAGCACTCGAGGGTCCATGGGTTCCTGGAATACACGGCATCGAACTTGTAGGCGTCCCTGATCGCGGAGGTCCACAGCTTGTCGTCGTTGAAATCCTCGATGGAATCGATCTCGAAATGCCTGATACCCCTGGCGAGCAGGCTCCTCGTTAGCATCTCTATCCTCTCCTTTACGGAGAATGGGTTCTCCGGCGTGTCGTGCTGCCTGGCGGAGCCGACTATTATTATGATGTGGTCGTGCTTCCTCAGTATCTCCTCTATCGCAAGCACGTGCCCCATGTGGAACGGCTGGAAGCGTCCGACGAAAAGCGCCCTGCTCATGAAAGCATCCTACCCCTTTCTCATCAGGCCCAGCGCATTGAGGATGTCGCGCGTGTTGTGTATCATGTCGAAGCCGTCTAGCTCGTCGAGCGAGACCCACCGGAAGTCGTCGTGCTCGCGATCCATCCGCACGTCCCTCGACCCGGCATCGCAAAGGAGGGGAACGACGACGAATCGCCAGTCGCCGTCCTCCAGGGTGACCGGGCTGCCCCTCCTGACGACCTCCACGGCCAGGCCCGCTTCCTCCATCACTCCCCTGACCACGTTGCCCGAGAGCGAGCCTTCGTCCTTCACCCTCTCGCAAGGGAAGTCCCAGCTGCCGGCATAGTGGCTCTTTGACTTGGACCTCCTCATGATGAGCATCTTGCCGTCGTTGACGACCACGCCCGCCACTGCGATGTCAATGAATACGGTCATATAAGGGAATTGTCAGCCGCTCTTAAATGTGAATCGGGATGTGGGACGGGAATACCCTTTCAATACGATGAAAAACAGGGGATCGATCTGTCGAATTGCCTCCCTTTATAAAGCTAACGGCACCTTAAGAATCTACACGGGTGTTGTCATGAGCGAGTTCGATGTCAAGGTCGAGAACGTGGTGGTGTTCGTCACTCTGGGGACGAAGATCCCCCTCGATGTGATATCCAGCAAGCTGGAGGGCGCCGAGTACTCCCCGGAATCGTTTCCGGGCGTCATCTACAGGATCAAGGAGCCCAGGGCGGCCACGCTGATATTCTCGTCGGGAAAGATCGTGTGCACCGGCACCAGGAGCGTCGACAACGCGAGGGAGGCCGTCTCGATAGTGGCGGGAGACCTGAAGAAGCTGGGGATCGACGTCCCCAAGGATTTCGACGTCAGGGTCGAGAACATAGTCGGGTCGACTCAGATAGCCACTAACAAGAAGCTGAGCCTTGACGAGATCGCATTCTCCATAGAGAACACGGAGTACGAGCCGGAATCGTTCCCCGGTCTCGTATACAGGGTCAAGGAGCCCAGGGTCGCTTTCCTTCTCTTCGGGACGGGCAAGATCATTTGCACGGGGGCCCGGAACATGGACGACATACAGGCGGCGCTTGTGAAGTTCAAGGACAGGCTCATCGAATCTGGCGTAGATTTCGGGGCCGCTGCTTAGAGGCTTGGAAATTATCATTCATGTTCGCAAGAAATAAGATTAACGTTGAATCACACCAAGATGGGAAAAGGGGTAATTTTTTATTTATTAGTTCCTGAGATAAAATAATGTTACGGGGAGAAATCGAAGAAAAATACGGCACGGACTGGTGGAAAAGGCAACTGAAAATGGATCTTGACCATGTTGTCAAGCTCTGTGTTAGGCAAATTGATGAGAAGATACCGGAGATATTGAGGTGCGGTGTGATATTCAAACATCCTACCAAACCGAAAAGATATAAGTGTGTGCATAAATGGAACGATAACGAATATACAACCCTGGTTTTTATCCCAACGAATCATTCAAATATCGTAATAACCGGTTTTTCATCGAACCCGGAAGATATAAATATGTTTGAACGAATTAGAGGCGGGGGTGGAAAAGATGCCTGAAATATGCCCAGACTGTGATATAGAAATGAAAGAAGAGGACTTCTGCGGTGAATTCGGTAATCCGATTCCTATAAAAACAGCGGTTCCGACAGAGGTCTGTCCAAAATGCGGATTCAGGATTGTATCCGAAGAGCACCTGGGCACCATTAAAAGGGCAATTCCATTGCATCCAGGGAAATGTTGAACACGATTCCATGTTTATATTGAGTTACTTGGGATGAAATCTATCGCTTGATATCTACGGCATCATAGATAACTTTTTATACCTTTTCCGCATATCTTATTATGCCGACAAAGAAAACTGTCAGGACGTTGTCGAAGAAGACGACGGAGCACGAATTCTACACGTCGATACCCAAGGGTTACAGGGTCGGCAGGACCAAATACATCATCATAATGGGCTCCGTGATGTCCGGGGTCGGGAAAGGGACCTTCAGCGCAAGCCTTGGTAACCTTCTCACCACCCTGCACGGATTCAAGGTCTCTCCCATCAAGTTCGACGGGTACTTGAACTACGATGCCGGGACGCTGAATCCTTACAGGCACGGAGAGGTTTTCGTTCTCGACGACGGGACTGAATGCGACCTTGACCTCGGATCCTACGAGAGGATGATAAAGAAGGGGCTGACAAAGAGCAGCTACCTGACAGGCGGCAAGATATTCAAGGACCTCATCGACAAGGAGAGAGCGGGCAAGTTCCTCGGCCGGGATGTCCAGTTCATCCCGCACGTCACGGGCGAGATCAAGGGGTTCCTCCGGAAGCTCGCGGTCGAGTCCGACGCCGACATAGTGATGGTGGAGGTCGGCGGGACGATCGGGGACATAGAGAACGCATATTTCATAGAGGCCATGAGGGAGCTCGCATACGAGGAGGGAAAGGAGAACGTCTGCTTCGTGAACGTCACGTACATCATCGAGCCGAAGTCGCTGGGCGAGCAGAAGAGCAAGGCCGCCCAGCTCGGCATTAGGAATCTCATGAGCCTCGGGATCCAGCCCAACCTGATCGTGTGCAGGAGCCACAATCCCATACGCGAGAAGATAAAGGAGAAGATAAGCATATACTCGAACGTCCCGGTAGAGAGGGTGATAGGGCTGAGCAACATGGAGAGCATCTATCATATTCCGCTCAATCTGATGCAGAAGGGCGTGGACAAGTCCATAATGGAGATACTGAACCTGAAGAGCAGGAAGAACGGGAGCAAGGAGTTCGACTCATGGGTGAAGCTGACCAAGATGATCGAGTCGGCGAAGAAGACCGTGGAGGTCGGGATAACGGGCAAGTACACCGAGGTCCACGACTCCTATATATCTATACTGAAGGCGCTTGAGCACTCGGCCCCCTACGAGGATGCGAAGGTTAATGTCCGGTGGGTCGAGACAAGCAAGATCACAGTGAAGAACGTTTCTGAAAAGCTGAAGGGTCTTGACGGCATCATAGTCCCGGGGGGATTCGGATCGAGGGGTGCCGAGGGGAAGATCGAGTGCATCAGGTACGCAAGGGAGCACGACATACCGTACTTCGGGCTTTGCCTTGGCTTCCAGATGGCAGTGATAGAGTATGCAAGGCACATATGCGGGATGAAGAAGGCGAACTCTACTGAGATCGACAGCAACTGCAAGCAGGATGTGATCTGCATACTCCCGGAGCAGGAGGAGATCGAGGAGCTGGGAGGGACGATGCGCCTCGGAGGCCACGATGTCGTGGTGAAGAAGGGCACCCAGGCCTACAAGCTGTACGGTAAGGGTTTGGTCAGGGAGCGGTTCAGGCACAGGTTCAACGTGAACACGACCTGCATAGAAACCCTGGAGAAGCACGGCATGGTCTTCTCGGGGATGGCCCCGAAGAAGAGGATAATGCAGATTCTCGAGCTGCCGAAGAACAGGTTTCACATCGGGGTGCAGTTCCACCCAGAATTCACCTCAAGGCCGCTCGAGCCGAACCCGCTGTACCTGGGTTTCATAAGAGCCATGCTCGACAAGAAAAGACGATGAAACCGTTTTCCGCTTCATTCGACATCGATAATGTCAATGGTGCCCTCATATATCGGCTTCGGGATGTTGTCGGTTCCTGAGAGCTCAAGGTCGCTGACCTCTTCCCAAGTGTTCTCGTCCAGCACCGTTATCTTGGCCGCGCCGATTATGTAGAGGTAGTCGTCTATGTATATCGCCCTGATGGCCCCGGTTTCGCTCACCGCCTTGACCAGGGAGAGCTCGTCCCCTTCGTAAGAGAAGACGTATCCTCCCTTGCTGCCGGGCATGAAGAATATCCCGTGCTTTTCGTCGAGCAGGAACGCGTGATGGGTGTTCAATACGTCGGACCAGTACTCGCTGAGGGTATACTTGGACCTCTCAGACGGGTTCTCGGGGTCCGTTACGTCGAAAAGTGAAATCTTGACCTGGGAGCCCTCCTTGCCGATCCCGAGTATCTTGTCCTTCGTTATAGGGTGCAGGTAGCTCGAGTATCCGGGTATCTTGAGCTCGCCCTTTATCTCTGGGTTCGCGGGGTCCGAAAGGTCCATGACGTAGAAGGGGTCTATCTGCCTGAAGGTGACCACGTATCCCTTGTCCTGGATGAACCTCACCGAATATATCCTCTCTGTCAGCCCCATGTCCAGGACGGAGCCGACGATATCGAGGCCGTCGTCGAGCACGTAGACGTCGTTCGCGCTCTCGCCGCTCATCATCCAGCCGGAGCCGCCGACCGTGACGGCGACCCTCAGGTTGCCCTCGTATTCGTCCAGCGAGAACTGGTTCAGCAATGTTCCCGGGACCGAGCCGCTCGCCTCGATGTTCAGGTCCAGGCTTATCTTGGCTATGCCCGTCCTGACGAGATCCCTCTTGTGCTTCGCGGTGTAATTCGACATTCTGTTCGATAGCTCGTTCTCCAGTCTGAGCCTCTCGTCATTGCTCAGGGAGCTCCAGTACCTTTGCAGAATGATCCCGAACTCGGTCATCTTTGATGTCATGCTTATGTCATATCCCGCAATCCTGTCCATATCAGCTACGACATGGGCGGGGACCAAGTCGGGGTTCTCCCTGAAGAAGTCGGTGTATATCTTCAATATGTCTCCCTGGTACTGGTAGGTGACGTAGATCGCATTGGTCGACATGTACAGGACCGAAGAGCTCGATGACCCGACGAATGAGACCGCCTTCTCCGCATGTCCGGTTTGGGGGTCCATGACTATTGCATTATAGGTCACGTCAACCTCGAATGGATTCGCGGGGTGGAATATGCTCGAGCACGATATGGTCAGGGGCACCCCGTCCGTCGATAACGCGACAAGCGGGCACGGACGGTAATAATCGATGTTGTTCCTCGTGATCAGGTATATCTTGCCGTCATAGAGCCTGGCGTCAACCATGCTCCCGTTCAGCTCGGCCTTCCACGATTGCTCAGGGGAATCGGGGTCCGAAACGTCATATCCGTATATGCTGTCATAAGTAAATACTACCAGGGTGTCGCCGACCAGCAGCAGGTTCCCGGTCTTGTCTATCTTCGCCCTCTCTTCCAGCTCCTCGGGAGGGAAGGCCCCTATGACCTTCGTCTCGCCGCCATAATAGTAGGAGCTTCTCCAGTATCCGTATGGGGATGATGAGAAGTATATGTCCTGCCCGTCGGTCTTCACGATGTCAGGCTCGTCGATGCCAATTACCTGCACGTTGGTACCCGAGACCCTCTCTGCCTCGCCGCCCGCTCCCGCAGGCGCCGCGGTCGGGGCCTTGACGCCTTGGTCGAAGTTCGCGTCTTCCGCGACGGCCATGGACCTCGCTGAGCCAGCCATGACGCCGCCGTAATATCCCATCCCAGAAAGGGCGGCCGAGTTGTCGAGGTAGTCCTTGAAGTCCTGCTCCGATTGGAAGGGCACGACCCCCTGGTCCTCGCTCACGGGCACGTCGGGAACATCCATGCTGACGAAAAGCACTGCTCCCAGCGCCAGCAGCAGTACCACGAGGAATGCCAGGCCCATGTTTCCTGATTTCATGTTGAATATTATTTCGGGCCGCTTTTATTTAACTGTTGTTTTTGTTCGGTTTCGCCCGAAAGAAGGCGCCGCCGGGCCAGGCTTTCCCCTTTCACCAGGATCGTCCTCATACGGCGCGTTGAGGACGCTCCAGATGCTCTTCGCCTTCTTATTCCCTATGCCGTCGACCTTCATGATGTCCGGCTCGTCCAGGGAGAATATTTTCTTGACGGTCCTGAATTCCCTGAGCAGCCTCTTGCTCAGGACCGAATTGACGCTAGGGATCCCTGCGACAATGAACTCCTGCTGCTTCTGCACGCTGCTCGCCTTCTTGCAGGCCCTGGTCTGCAGTCCCCTCTTTCCCGCCACCTGCTCCCGGCATGCGGTCCAGTATATCTGCGCCGCGGTGACTTGCGGGGAGTGGGTCCAGATGATAGGGATGCGATAGTCGAGCGTTATGGATGAAAGGACGCCGTGGATGGTGTTCGGGTGCATGTTCCTCGCTTCGAAGAGCGTCTTCTGGTCACCTTCGATAATGAGCAGCGGCTTTTCGAAAGTGCCGGACATCAGCTCAAGCTGCCTGAACAGCCTCTGGTCCAGCACGGACTGCAGCAGGTCGTTGACGGTCTTCCTCTCGATGCCGACCCGGTCCGACACTATGTAATCGGCCACCTCCAGCTGCTTCTCGATTATCCTCGCGTCGTACGTGCGCAGCCATTCGCAGGCCTTCGTGCCCCGCTCCCGATGGTCGGCGATTATGCTTATCCTGCCGCCCGTGAGAACACGCTGCGCCCTGATTTCCCCGGCCATCATTATCTAATGGACGGGGAAAATAAATATCTCTTTTTTGTGGGAACAAAGAAATCGGATCAGAAAAAATCGGCAATCCCAGTTCTGCTGTTCATCGTTCACATGACTTTCGAGCCCACGGCGACGTCCTTGTCCACTGCCAGCAGGCTGACGGTCCCGCCGTCGATGGCGGCGAGCAGCATCGCCTGGGAATCTATGCCCCTTATCTTGGCCGGGTCAAGGTTCGCCACGACCACGACCTTCTTCCCTCTCAGCTCGTCGGCGCTGTAGTGCTGCTTCAGGCCGGCGACCGTCTGGACCTGCCTGCCCCCGACGTCAATCTGGAGCACGAAGAGCTTGTCCGCCCCCTCGACGCCTTCCGCGGCGACTATCTCGCCCACCCTGAGGTCTAGGGCCTTGAACTCATTTATGGAAACCATACGATCTCTTTGTCCGCTTGATATTTAAATGATTAATTTGCTAGTATATCCTGTTATCTTTATATTCTTCTCCAGGAATATATTCTTGTATTTGAAATTCGGGCTGCGTTTCCATGTAGCGGAGGCAAGATGAAAATATTGATGTTCGGCTGGGAATTCCCCCCGTTCAACACGGGCGGACTTGGGACCCACTGCTACGGCCTGACCAAGGCGCTGCACGGCAAGGACGTCGACGTGACGTTCGTCATGCCGAGGTTCGGCAAGGACTTCAAGCACGGGTTCATCAAGATCATCCACGCCGAGGAGGGCAAGTTCGTGGAGATCAAATCGAGCCTTACCCCTTACATCCCTTCTTACGACGTGAAGTTCATATCCAGGAACGGGGACACGGATGAGCCGTACGGCAGGGATTTCCTGAGCGACGTGAACAAGTACACGGAGCTTGCAGCGAGGGCGGTCGCCAGGGAGGATTGCAGCGTTATCCACTGCCATGACTGGATGACCTTCCCGGTGGGGATCAAGGTCAAGCATGAGAAGAAGAAGCCCCTTGTCGTCACGGTCCATTCCACGGAGTTCGACAGGAGCCCGCTTTCGCCGAACCCGTGGATCAGCCACATAGAGTGGAAGGGCATGTACGAGGCTGACCGGATAATCACGGTCAGCAACTACATGAAGAAGAGGATCATGGACAAGTACAACGTCCCGGGGGGCAAGATCACGGTCATCTACAATTCCGTGGAGGCCGATCTTTACGGTGGCGACAGGGTCGATTTCGGGCTCGACGAGCGGGTGGTCCTCTTCCTGGGCAGGCTGACCATACAGAAGGGCGCTGACTATCTTCTCAGGGCCGCGAAGAAGGTGCTTGAAGTCGAGAAGGACGTGCGTTTCATCTTCGTCGGGACGGGCCACATGCTTCCGGAGCTCATAAACCTCAGCATAGACCTGGGCATATCCGAGCATGTGATATTCACCGGATACCAAGAGAGCATCGCCGAATACTACCGGATGGCCGACGTCTATGTCATGCCATCGGTTTCCGAGCCCTTCGGCATCGTTGCGCTGGAGGCCATGGCCTCGGGGCTGCCCGTAATCATCTCCAAGCAGTCGGGTTGCTCCGAGATAATGAGGCATGCGATGAAGGTCGATTTCTGGGACGTGGACAGCATGGCGGACAAGGTTCTGGGCGTCCTGAGCTACGGAGCGATGAGGGAAGAGATGTCGAGGAACGGGCTCAAGGAGATAAAGGGGATAAACTGGGGAAAGACCGCCGAGCAGACCATCGGGGTCTATTCCAGCTTCGGGGGTGCCTAGCATGCCGGCCGTCTGCTTCTACTTCCAGGTCCACCAGCCGATAAGGCTCAGGAGGTTCAGCGCCTTCGACATAGGGAAGAACAGCAACTATTTCGATGACGATATGAACAGGTTCTACATGGAGAGGGCAGCCAAGAAGTGCTACCTCCCTACGAACAAGAAGCTCATGGAGCTCATCGACGCCCACAACGGAAGGTTCAAGGTGTCCTTCTCGCTGAGCGGGGTCTTCCTTGAGCAGCTGGAGATGTTCTGCCCGGATGTCCTGGAGTCATTCCAGCGCCTCGTCGACACAGGCAACGTTGAGGTCTTCAACGAGACGTATTACCACAGCCTGGCTTACCTGATATCGAAGAGGGATTTCGTTGACCAGGTCAGGATGCACAGGAAGAAGATCAGATCGGCCCTCGGAATCAGGGCGAATGTGTTCAGGAACACGGAGGCGATGTACAGCAACGACATCGCTAAGCTGGTGGAGGAGCTCGGCTACAAGGCGATCATCGCGGAGGGCCTGCAGCACGTGCTCGACTGGAGGTCCGCCAACTACCTGTACAGGGCCAAGGGATCGGGCATCCCGGTGTTCCTGAGGAACTTCAAGATGAGCGACGACATAGCCTTCAGGTTCAGCACACGCGATTGGGAGGAATGGCCCCTCACCGCCGACAAATTCGCCTCGTGGCTGTCGCGGGCCGACGGGCAGGTGGTGAACCTGTTCATGGACTACGAGACGTTCGGGGAGCACCAGTGGGCGGAGACGGGGATATTCGATTTCCTGCATCATCTGCCGTCTGAATGCCTCAAGCACCCGAACCTCAGCTTCATGACTATAAGCGAGGCCCTGAGCACCTTCAGCCCCGTGGGCGATTTCGACGTGCCCCATCTCAGCTCATGGGCAGACGTCCACAGGGACCTCAGCGCCTGGCTGGAGAACAAGATGCAGGTGCAGGCGTTCGAGGAGGTCAAGCGGCTCGAATCGGCCATCAATAAGAGGAAGAACAGGCACCTGCTGCATACGTGGAGGAAGCTGCTCACTTCCGACCACTTCTACTACATGTGCACGAAGTGGTTCGCGGACGGGGATGTCCACAAGTACTTCAACTATTACGACACGCCCTACGACGCGTTCCTGAACTACATGAACATATTGACGGACCTCAAGAGCAGGATTCAGTGACGCCCGGTCGCCTTGTCATAGGCAAGAAGATAGTTCTCGTACATGAAGCTCCAGTCTGCGGCCGCAGATAGCTCTTTCGCCCTGGCGGCCCCCGCGAGCCTGTCATTCTCGCTCATGCCGCAGATGCTGAAGAGAACGTCACCGAGCTGGGAGACCACATCATCGTACCTCCTCTTGTCCCTCTCCAGCACAACGATGCTGGCGGGGCCCTTCCCAATCTTCGATCTTATGAACTTGCCGAATCCGCTGAGGTCCGTGGTCACCGACAGGAGGCCAAGGGCCGCCGCCTCGAGGGGGGTGTAGCCCCAGGATTCGTAGTAGGAAGGGAAGACGCCGACGTCGCAGCCGGCCATGGCGTTGTAGTACTTGAGCTCGAGCAGCTCGTCTTTCTCGGAAAGGTAGGCGGGGTAGTATATCACCTTGACCATGTCGCCTTCGCCGTTCAGCAGGCCGTTCTTCGCCAGGGCATGCGTGATGCTGTTCTCGTGCATCTCGAAGGGGGTTATGGGCGGGTTCTCTCCGCTCCTCTTCTTCAGCCGGGCCCCCATTTCGCGCAGCCTCTGCAGGAAAGACGAGTCGAACACGTCGCTCTTCCTTGGCTCCTCCCCCCTGATGAAAGACTTCAGGACCTCCTTCTCTATCCTACCGGTCTCGTCCTCAATCGCCTTCCCTACGTCCTCGAACAGCTGGAGGTGCTCGACGACCGTTGGCTTCTTTCCATCGGTACCAGCCGGCACCCATATGAAGGCGAAAACGTTCCTGCCGCTGCCGGAATCCCTGAGCCTCTCGTTCAGCCTTCCGAGGGCGTCTATGAAGACGTCGATGCCCTTGTTGCGCAGCTCGTACCTGCCCGAGATGAAGCAGACGAGGCTTCCGTCCGCTTCTACGTCGTAGTACGGCAGGAAGTACCCGAGCAGGAAGTTTTTTATCCTCTCCCTGCAGCTTTCATGCATCTTCCGCAGGACATCCGCCCGCGGGAACTTGTTCATGTCGAGCCCGTTCATGGTCAGCACCTCCGGCTGCCTGCCCAGCATGAACCTGCACTCCCTCGCCATTATCTCCGATACGGTCGTGAACACGTCAGCGTTGACCGCGCCCGCCTTCTCCATCATGTGCTTCGCCTGCACCTTGTAATGATATGCCTTCTTGTCGTCAACGACGGCGCCTTGATGCAGCCCCTTGTCGATTATCTCGTAAAGGTCCTCCTTGCCGGTCTCCGCTATTGTCCTTCCGAGGACCGTCGAATGGGTGGTGAACACCGTTGCCACGCCCGCCTTCTTCCTCTTGAGGTACAGCAGTCCGGCGCAGCTGAGCCATTCATGGAAGTGCGCGACGACCTTGTTCTTGAAGGCGCCGCTGCCCACCAGCTCCCGTATGAGAATGCCGACGGCCCATGACCACGCGACTGGCTCGTTGAACCATTCGTCCGAATGGAGCGAGTCTATCTTGTAATGCTCCCAGAGCTCGTACTTGATGTCATCCACCTTCCTCTTGATCGACGCCGGGTCGACCAGTATGGCCCTCGGGCTCTTATCGATCAGCCATCTGCCGTAATGGCATTCGATGCCGTGCTTGCTGTGCAGCTTCGAGAAGACCCTTTTCAGGGGGGCCGGGACGTTCTCCGGCCTGAACTCCGCTTTCGCCTTGTCCTCGTAATAGGGGCCGACCGTGTAGTAATCCTTAATCCTTTCGAGCGCGTACGAGGCCTTCGACACAAGAACGGTATAGATGCCCCCGACCTTGTTTGAGACCTCGTAGCTCACCTCGAAAAGGGTGATGTCCTTCAATTGTCCACCTTAACAATATTTGTCAGGGCTTCTTAATCAGCTTTATGCCGGGATCGCTGCAGCTCACCATGGTCGACCTTCCTTTCCTTTCGAAAACGAGGGAGACCTGCCTGTCGCCAATGAGCCTCTTCCTTTCTATGCGCTCCACCCCGCGCGGCAGCCTCGGCGCCACGGCCAGCGCGTTGCCGGGTGCGTCGACGTCGATCCCGAGCATGAAATCGTCCACAAGCCTGACCAGGAACGCGGCGCCCCACAGCTGCAGCGGACATCCGATCAGTTCACCCGATTCGGAATCCCAGCACTCGCCGATGCAGCCGAGCGAATCGGACTCCATGTCATCGATCATCTTGCCGATCATATCCCAGCCGGTCTCCGGGTCCCCATTGACGAAAGCGGCCGCCCCGCACCAGCCGGTCGTAAGGGACCATGAGGAACCTCGGTGATAGCCGCGAGGCGAATAGCCGGGCTGGTCCCTGGCCAATGTCCTTGTTCCCTTCCTGCTGGCGAAGGCCCCGGATTTCAGCACGTCAAGGACCGCCCTCGGCCTCTTCCCGGGACCGTAGATGAGAGGCATCGCGGCGTTCGCGGTTTTCTCCCTCACAGGGCCTGCCCCGTCGAGCCTGTCGGCGTAGAAGCCCGAGTGCAGGAATCCCTTGTCGAACGCCTTCTCCAGAAGGTTTATCCTCTTCTGGATGCCGATGCGCATGTCCTCGCGCCTGAGAAAGCTGAAGACGTAATGAGCGGCCTTCAGGGCCCTGTAGTAGAGGGATTGTATCTCGACGGCCGTGCAGTATCTCCTCTGCGTGTCCATCCAGGTCTCGTTCCTCTCGAAATCGTGCTGCAGCAATCCTCCCCTTTCCCTCGCGAACAGGAACGCGATGAAATCCCTGACGCTCATCTCCATTCCCGCAAGGAAGCCCGTGTCGCCGCTGTTCCTGACATAGTGCTCGAGGCCTATAAGCCACAAAAGCGTGGCGTCGATTGAGCTGAAGGACCTGCCCATGGACTTCGACACGAAGTTGGGTATGCACAAGCCGGCTGCGTTCTTCGCGAAATACTCCAGCATCTCCCTCGACTCCCGGTGGTAACCCAGGTCTACCAGGGCGGGGAGGGCCCACATGGAGTCCCTTCCCCAGTTCTGCTGGAACCACGGGAGGCCGGCATCATAGCCGTCCGCCCTCTTCAGGAGATGCATCGAGAGAACGGCAGACTCGAACCCCTTCCTGAGCGGTCCGCTGCTGGTTTCGATCACGCCCCTGACCAGTCCCCTGCGAGCCCGGGCAGTCGACTGAAGAAGTTCCTGGTACCTGCCGGGTTCGGGATTCCCCGGCCCGAATGCGAACACGATGTCGGAGCCGCGCAGCTTGATGAGGCCCGGGATGTAATAATTCTGCTCTTCCCCCGAAGGCACGTGCTTCTCGTACCTGCCTCCCAGGACTATGTCCTGCTCAGCCGCGGATGATTCGAAGGACAGGCTGCCAACGGCGTTTGAAATCCTCAGGGTCTGTCCGCTTATCTGCGCGGAGTATCGCCTGTCGGTTACGTTCTCGTTGATGTTCCTGATGTTGACTGCAAGCTTGATCTCAAACTCGGCCCGGTTGGCGCATTCTATCCTGACGAAGACCGTATCGCCATCATCGGGGATGAATATCGTCTCCCTGACGGCCCCCTTTCTGGTCATGTAATGGTGCACGGCTTTCGCGAAATCGTATTCGACCTTCCGCGCGTTCTGTGTGCCGAGCCATTCGCCCCCGGCATTAACGGCGAAGAACTCCAGGAACTTCCTTTCCCTTCCCCAGAAACCCGTCCACTTGTTCCTGAATCCCGAGTCGGCGAACCTGTGGAAGAAGCAGCCGCGGTTTGCGAGGAAGTATGAAAGGCCCTGCAGGTTTTCGCGTTTGGAGAACAGCATATGTTATATTATCAAGAACTATTTTAATCTATCTTAACCTCTTCAGCAGCCTCTTTCTCACCGTGATCTGGGATGCGGTCCCCTTCTCCTTCGCCATCCTGAAATCCTCGGCGAGCTTGAAAGCACCCAGGATGAGCAGGATCGCGCAGACGAACAGTATCTCATGCGAGAACATGATCAAGAGGGAATACAGCAGGAGAATCTGCATGGCGGCGAACATCGTCCAGAACAGCTTGTTCCATATCATAGCTGCTTCAAAACCTTGAGCACCGATTTGTCAATCTTCAGGTCACCCCTTCCCGACAGCTTCTGCATTCCGCTCTTCAGGTCCTTAATCTCGGATTCCACCTTCGCTATGGCAGCCTCCTGCTTTCTCATCCTTCTCTCGATGATGGAGATCATCTCCTCGAAGAACTCGTCCAGGTCTATCCTCTCTTCATCGTCTTTCCCGGCAGCCATACATAATATTCGCGGTAAAATTTTTAAACAGAACCCGCGCTGCTCGAGAGGTCAGTGATGCGCGGCAACGGGCCAGCCGGCTATTCGACGAGCTTGAACTTCACCTGGCTGTTTCCCGACCGAACCAGCCTTATCTTGCCTTCCCTTGCAAGCCATCCCAATCCCACGCTCACTTCCTTCAGCGTCAATCCCGTCGATTTCTGCAGCTGGGTGAGGGTCTTGGAATCCGCCCCGTGAAGGACCTTCCAGACCTTGCCGGCCTTCGCCCCGAAGAACTCATCCGAATCCATCTAACCACCTTCGATGTTCAATAGCTCCTCAGCCAGATTCTGGTACGCGTAAGCGCCCCTGCTCTCCTTGGATGAAATCGTAATCGGCTCGTGCTTGCTGGGGGATATGGAGAGGTCCACGTTTATGGGAATGACGGTATCGAAGACCTTGTCCCCGTAGCTGCCCCTGACCAAGCCTTCGATGCTCGAAGAGAGGTTGTTCCTCTTGTCGTACATGGTCAGGACCAGCCCCTTCACATCGAGGTCGGGGTTCAGGTCTTCCCTGACCTTGTGAATGGTGTTCATCACCTTCTCGACTCCGTCGAGCGCGAAGTAGTTGACCTGCACGGGGATCATCACATGGGATGAAGCGGTCAGGGCGTTCAGGGTCAGCAGCCCGAGCGAGGGCGGAGTGTCTATGATTATGTAATCGTAATCCTTGACCGCGCTGAGCTTCTTCTTGAGCTTGAACTGCATGCCGACGTCGTTCAGCAGCTCTATCTGGGTCGCGTACAGCTCCGGGCTGCCTGGCGCTATGAACAGGTTCTCCACGCTCGTCTTGACGGCTATGTCCTTTATCTTCAGCTTGCCGTTCAAGAGAAGCGCGCTTGTCGTCTTCCTGTGCTTCTTCCCCGTGAGGTAAGTTGTCGCATTGGCCTGGGGATCCATGTCCAAAAGCAGTACCTTCTTGCCCTTCTTCGCCAAGGTCGCCGAAAGGTTGACGGCAAGGTCGGTCTTCCCTACGCCCCCCTTCTGGTTGGCAACGGTGATTATCATGTTTAATAGTAATTGTTGCGCTTGCTTATAAATTCAAGGACAGACTTATAAATTCAAGGACAGACAATATATATTATTACATAAAGATTGACTGGATAGGTCAAGGAGATGGTTGGATGGGTTGGTTCGGTTTCGGCAAGAAGAAGGAAAAGGCTGAGAAGAAGGAAATTAAGAAAAAGAAGTAGTATATTCTTCACGTTTCATGGATTGAGGTTTCTTTATTGTTTTGCTTTTTGATATTGAAAGGGGTCAGGCGTGCGTATCGAAGATAGTCCTGTTCCTTTCGTCCGAATCAAGCTTATGCATGACGCAATCGCAGAACTTCTCGACTGTCCACCAATACATGTCCTCGGGCATGGACTTCTTCTCGACCTCAGGGACCTCGTTCATAGCCTCTATGATGCAGAGCTCACCTTCGCCGTCGATGCACCATTCGACGGCATTGAAATCTATGTCTATGGCCCTGTTCAGCTTTATGGTCGTCTCCGTGATCCTCTTCGCTATGCCCTCGAGCTGTTGCGGGTCCGGCTCGGAATACACACCCAGGCCCCCGGGCTTCGGGTCCCACTTCACTATCAGGACGTCGCTCTTGTTGATGCAGAAGACCCTGAAATAATCGGTGTACTCTATCTTCTCCTGGATCAGCAGCAGATGCCTCCCCTTCATGGAGTTGTAGAGGTTTTCCACCTCCCTCAGGGTCGTCGCTACGTAGACATCTTCCCATGCGAAGCCGTCGTACGGCTTCATGATGACCGGCAGGCTTATTTCCCTTCTGAGCGCGTTCCAGTCCGGCTCCTTGACAGAATCGCCAAGCTCCCAGCCTTCGCTCATCCGAGGCAGCGCGATCGTGCGTGGCTGCTTCACGCCAAGGGAGCCTATGATGCTGTGATGCAGCAGCTTGTTGTTGATGGTCGATGAGAAGGGGTTGTTGATGACGTATGACCCGCTCAGGGAAGCGAGCATCATGGACTGCCTGAGATAAGTGTCCTGGAAACTCAGCCTGTCGATGATCACCCTGTGCCTGGCTTCCAGGGGCAGCTTCTGCTCCGCCAGGGATATGAATTCCACCTCCGTCCCCTTGCCGGAAAGCTGCCTGGCCACGTCCTGGATGAACTGGTATTCCCTGAGCTCCAAAATTCCTACCTTCATAAATATAATTCGCGTTTCTGAATATATTGGTTTGTCTACCACCCCAAAAAACAGGGTTTCAGTCATGGATTCCATATTCCCTGCCCGAAAATGCGGGGATATCGAAGGGCATGAGCATTCTGCATCGGCGTCCCCCTCCATATAGCAGCGATTGTCCTCTCCTAGTGAATCAACCTTATTCTCAAATGACTAAAATTCAATTCAAGAATTAATAAGTATTAAACACGTATGATGTTTATAGAGTGCGGGGAAAATAACCATTGGTGGCTTCATGGGTTCAGGATCTAACTGTTTTTTCTGTGGAAACCCAGCGGAATTCGTTTGTTCGAAGTGCGGCTACTCCGTTTGCAAGAACGATTCCAACATGCGTGATGGCAAGATTTTATGCTATCTATGCTTGAAGAGCAAAGGCATGTGATCCTCACATCCATTTCTTCCTCTTGAAATAAGAGATCATGATCAATGCGACGATTGTCATGAACGCCAGAACCGCCGGATAGCCAAGGGGGTGGTTGAGCTCAGGCATGTTGAAAGAGGACGCCTCGGGATTGAAGTTCATGCCATAAATACCGGCAAAGAAGCTCAGCGGGATGAAAATGGTCGCGATTATCGTCAGCACCTTCATCACCTCGTTCATCTTGTTGCTTATGCTCGAGAGATAGAGGTCGAGAAGTCCCGAGGTCATGTCCCTGAAGGTCTCGACGGTATCGATTACCTGTATCGTGTGGTCGTATACGTCCCTCATGTACAAATGCGTCTTCTTCTTCATAAGCCTGGATTCTGACCTGCTGAGCCCGCTCACCGCCTCTCTCAGCGGCCATACGGACCTCCTCAGGAAGATCATCTCCTTCTTCATCGCATGTATCGTCTCCAGGGTTTCCTGTTTCGGATTGCTAACCATATCCTCTTCGATGCCCTCGATCCTGTCCCCGTACTTCTCAAGGATTAAGAAATAATTGTCCACGATAGAGTCGATCAGCCGGTATGCGAGATAGTCAGGACCCGATTTCCTTATCACGCCTTTATTCTCTTGGGTGCTCTTCCTTATGAAGTCAAAGACGTCCCCTGCGGATTCCTGAAACGAAATCACGTAATTGTCGCCCAGTATGATGCTCATCTGTTCAGATCTCGTTTCATCCTTGTCCTCGTCATAACTGAGCCTCTTCAGCACTATGTATATGTATTCGTCGAAATCCTCGACCTTGGGCCGCTGCGTCGTGTTCAGAACGTCCTCGAGCACCAGGGGGTGTATGCCGAACTCCTTGCCTATCTTCTCGATTATGTCCACTTCATGGAGGCCGTCGATATTGATCCATGTAACGGTTGGCTTCTTCTTGAAGGGGAAGCACTCCTCGATCCTTGTCACTTCCTTTGCTGTGAAGCGCTTCTCGTCGTAATCGATCATCGTGATCCTGGCCTTTTCCATCCTCTTCTTCCCGATGTGAACGAGCGCGCCGGGGGAAGAACCGGCCTTCTTTGAGACCCTCTTGAAGAATCGCGGCATGCTGACACCTGCAATTATTGTTCAGCATTTCTTGGGTTATAAATGAATCGTCCCAGAAGATCGCCGATAATGCGGTGTGGATGTTCGATGTGCCGGAAAACCCGGCTATCCATGCGGCAACACCTCTGCCCCATGCCGCCGTTCTCATGAAAACAAGCGATCGGCTCCATCACACCAAATCATGCTCTGCTTTTATTTACTTTCTTGATAATAAGTATGGTTATGCTGCATATGATAGAAGTCAGAGATTTGAGTAAGGTTTTCAATGGCAGGATAAAGGCAGTGGATGGCATAGACGTTGAGGTGAGAAGTGGTGAGATATTCGGACTGCTTGGTCCAAATGGCGCGGGAAAGACCACAACCATAAGGATGCTTGCCACCATGACCAAGCCCACCTCCGGCCAGGCGATGGTCTGCGGCATCGATGTCGCAAAGGATCCGGACTCTGTCCGCAGATGCATAGGCATTGTCTTCCAGGACCCTGCCCTCGACGACCAGCTTACCGGAGGGGAGAACCTTGATTTCCACGCAAGGATGTACGGTATGCCAAGAAAGGAGCGCGAAGAAAGGATAAATGAGGTGCTAAGACTTGTGGAGCTGTCTGACAGGGCGGATGAGCTGGTTGAAAAATACTCCGGCGGCATGAAGCGCAGGCTTGAGATAGCCAGGGGTCTAATGCACAGGCCGAAGGTGCTGTTCCTAGACGAGCCTACTCTTGGCCTCGATGCCCAGACGAGGAGGATTATATGGGATCATATAATGAAGCTGAACAGTGCCTACAATATCACCGTCATTCTCACGACCCATTATATGGAAGAGGCTGATTTTCTGTGCAAGCGCGTGGCTATCATTGACCACGGAAAGATACTTGCGATCGACACGCCGGAAAACATGAAGCGGTCCTTGGGTGGGGACTTGATTACGCTTAAGGTCAAGGATGCCGCAAAGACGGCTTCAATAGTCAGGTCCATAAAGGGGGTGAAGCAAGTGAAGAGGCATGACAATTCCGTTTCGATAGCCATGGCCAACGCCGGAAGCAGGATACCAGAGCTCCTCAAAAAAGCTGAAAGTGCTGGGATAGAAGTTGAGTCAATCGATCTGCACAAGCCAACGCTGGAAGATGTCTTTATCCATTTCACTGGCAAGAGAATCAGGGACCAGGAGGCGAACGCTGGTGATCGCCTCAGGGAGCGCATGCGCGCAAGGAACAGAAGGTGAATGGGATGAGAATGGATATGAACGCAATCTACGTGATCTGGCTGAGAGAGATGAAGAAATACGTCAGGAACAGGAGCAGGCTGGTTGGTAACCTGGCGATGCCTTTCTTCTTCCTCACCTTCCTCGGCATGGGGTTCAATTCAATGGGTATAACGGGGTTGCCTGAGGGGATCTCATACCTCGATTTCCTTGCGCCGGGCATCGTTGCCATGAGCCTGCTCTTCTCCTCGATGTTCGCGGGAGTTTCCATACTCTGGGACAGGCAGTTCGGGTTCCTGAAAGAGATAATGGTGGCTCCGGTCAGCAGGACCTCGATTGTGATAGGGAGGATTTTTGCCGGCATGACCAGCGGCGTGATACAGGCATTTCTGATATTAGCGATATGCATGCTGCTGGGCGTAAGAATCGCGAACCCCCTGGGTGCCGTGGCTTCTATAATATTCATAGTGCTGATAGCGATGTCTTTCGTGGGCCTGGGCATATCCCTTGCATCCAAGATAGAGGACATGCATGGTTTCCAGCTCATAATGAATTTTCTGGTCATGCCGACATTCCTGCTATCGGGGGCTTTGTTTCCTTTGGACAAGCTGCCGGCATGGCTTGCCGGCATTACCTACTTCGATCCCCTGACTTATGGTGTTGACGGCCTTCGAGGCCTCATAATCGGGACATCCCATCTGCCTGTTGTGCTTGATTTCTGCATCCTGGGTTGCTTCTGCGCCGCGATGATATTGCTGGCAAGGCACCTCTTCAATAAGACAGAGGTGTAAATCCTAGGGAAAATGTCCATGAGCCAGGATCAGCAATCTTGATGAAGTGGTCATTAATTTTTTTGCACCAACCCGGCATAATATTAAAGTACCTCTAATCGGTTGCGAATATTGTGGCCCGTTCCTGGATATCGATTTGATATTGGATTATAAATCTATATTATTTCTTGGTATCGAATTCAATCAAAATGAAGAACAATACCGATGGGTGCTGGGCAGAAAAAATCCATGGAGCGGTTAGTCTCACAGCAACAATGTTGCGATGAAAAAGTAAATCGTAACGCTCAAAATATCCTGAATTATAGTGCCTATGGGCCCGCTGCCGCTGGCCGGGTCCTTCTTAAATTTTCTGAATGAAAAAGGTATAAACAGGCCGGTAAATACCGATGAGAGGGTGGCACATACTATCGATATCCCGATTATCACAGCAATAACGAATGTACCGAAAAGAATCAAGCATAGAGCCAATGATGTGATTCCTAAAAAGGTTGCTATTATCATAACAATCAGGCTTTGTTTCATGAAGTATTTTGAAAAATCCAGACGTTGATGCAATGCAAAATCCCTGATTGAAAAGGCTTCCAACTGCGTGCCAACCGCATCAGCAATATAAACGACGAGCGGTATGAAGGCTGCCAGCATTATGTTCTGGCTGAGTGTCTGCTCGAAATAATTCACAATTCCGGCTGCCAGCAATCCTCCAATCAGACCGACGAACAGCCACAACAGCCTGAATTTTATTGTTTCAAATATCGGCACATTTATCACGTCTTCAAATTCTGTATGTCTTCTGTGGATTCCAGCCTGAACGAACTTATCTTCAAGGTGTTTCTTATGAAGAATGGAAAGGATGCTCTCTTTTGCTATGATCCCGAGAAATGTACCATCGTCATTGACAACCGGCACTGATGAAATTTTGTTCTTAAGTGACAAATAAGCAGCGAAAACCGCCCTGTTATTCGGACCGACCTTGACTATTTCGGGGACTTTGCATATATTTTCTATCTTCGACCTCGGATTAAGGGAGTAAAGCATTCTCATCGAAAAAACGCCTTCGAGTTTACTGTTTTCTACAACGTAAACGTAATCAAGAGAGTCGAATTCTCTTATATGGTCCTTGATGTATTCGAGGGTATCCCGTATCGTGAAATTCGGTGGAACAACAGGCACTTTTTTAGTGATGTACTTTTCCGCAAGTCCGGGATTCAATTTAGATTTTGTTATAGTCGTGCCCATATATGATAATCATTCCCTGAAAATAAAAAGCATTCATTATGCGGTGACTAAGAGCTGGTAAGCTTAATAGCGAATTATGCGCGCCTCCAATAATATATTGGCATAGGAGAATAAATCAGGAAATTATTGTTTGACTGGAACACATATCATATTAGAATTTCCCAAAGAATCTTTTACATCATGTGTTATTATCGGTTCAGGTTGTAATATTTTATTTCTCACTTTTATTTGAAACATAAGACGAATTTCAATTCTACTTTGTGTTTTACTTAACCTATTCACACGGGCTTTCAACTTCCACCTCATTGCTATTTTTAAAAATTGCTTACGTATACCAAAGTATTCAGAAGCGTCAAAGATTTGCAATCCAACAACGAAATTTTCTTCATCGATATCAATAACAAGATTTTCAAATTCAATAGATTTCTTATATTCTCTATTTTTTACTTTGAAAAACAAAATGTCACTATAATAATCATAATCAAATTCCCCTTTACCAACCAAATTCCTTTCTTTTTCAATCATTTTATCACCGGCAACTGTTTTTTATCAATGACATAAAAGGTCACAACGCGAATTACATCAGACCTTATGTCAAGTATTATCCTAATAAATCTTTGTCTTATATATTTATAAAATACCGCATAACACCCGTTATACTGAATTCCCACTAAAACAGGCGTTTTTTCGAATAAAAACTCATTCATAGTCTCGGGGGTGAAGCTTTCTTTTTGCCTATCGCTCAACCTGAAGAATGTATGGCTGGTATATACGATGTTTTTGTGATTGTAATTTTTCATCAATTCTACAAATTCTGATATTTTCATCAATTCTCTGATTCTATGGCTACCTATCATAATTTTCTTATGTTTGTTTTCTTTAATAAGAAACTATTTGCACATACCGATATCATCAACAGAAGCTTGTTGGCATTTTTGTTTTTATATCATGTCCCTGGAAGGAGTTACACAATTTGTTTACTAGCGTAATGAATAGTTCTAATAATAATTAAGCCAAATCAATCAGGCCTAATATTTAAGTATTCCAAGGGCAACTATTATTATATGAGAAAAATCGGATTGCTGCTTGCTATCGTATCGTTTATCGCGCTGTCGGCGAATGCCCGGGCGTTCAACATCTGCGATTACAACCACCTCCCGTCCTACCCGTCCGCGAATTCCAGCATGCTGCTCATAATCCCGAGGCTAACAGTGGAAACGACGCTGTCAAACCTCACCCATCCCATGAAGGTCAGCTACTGGGTATCTGACGAGTTCTTCAACGTCATCGACGAGGGATCGCTGCTGAAATTCAATGACTGCTGGGTCTGCGAGTTCTCCGGCAAGGTCAGCAACTTCTACGGCAACTGCGGGCCGACGCCCTTCAGGAACAGCGGCCAGTACAGGATGTATTATACTGCGAAGGACTTCTACAAGGAGATCGAGTTCAACAAGACCGTTCTCGTCCATTCCCTGGGGATGGCTTCGGGGGTCAGCGTCGACGCGAACGGCAACGTCAAGATCACGGTGGATGCACCCACAAACAGCAACGAGGTATGGATGACGCTGTTCGATGCCGAGACAGGGGACATAATCCAGGATTTCAACAGGACAAACCTCGAAAAGACGGAGTATCCCGGCCGGTACCTCATGGACATAAATTCCCTCGGCACGGGGACCTATTATGCGGCGTTCGGCTTCAGGACCGACACGATGCAGGCCGGCGGGAGCGTCTCCAAATTCGAGATAAAGACCAAGGAGACCGAGCTCAGCGTCGAGACCGACAGTGATTCATACTGGCTCGGAGAGGAAGTCATAATATCCGGGCAGACAAAGTACGACCAGGTTTCCGCCGGCGTCCTGCTGCCGAGCGGCCGGACGGAGTCCTTGGGGACCAAGAGCGTCTCCAACCAGCAGTACAGCATAACCTTCAAGCTGCTGAATACTTACGAGGAGGGGAACTACGTCGTCACGGTCAACGCGGGGGGAGCTTCCGCCCAGCGCTCCTTCTCGGTTGACAGGGTGCTGCAAGTGTCCCCCGCTGCGCTCACTTTCCTGATCACCAACAAGACGGGGATCCTGCAGAAGACGGTGACCGTGCAGAACATGGGCAACACCAGCGTTTCCCTTTCCGCCAGCACCGAGGACATCACGAGCTACACCACCCTTACCTTCGACAGGACCAGCATATCGCCCGGCTCGTCAGCCACCCTGACGGTCAAGGTCAACCCTGCGACGCTGGGGTCTAGCAAATCCGGCAGGGTCATAGTTACGGGGAACAGCATAGTCTCCGTTCCCGTAGATGTCAGCCTCAACCTCGCTGCCGGGGACGGGGAAGGGGCCAAGATAGAGATAAATCCCGGCTTCTGGGAGACCGATGACTGCATGGTCGGCGTCCCCCTGAGCCCCTCCTTCACCGTCCAGAACACGGGAACGGGGAACCTTGGGGGGTTCGGGCACAGCCTGAGCAGCGACCTGGATGACATAACCGAAGTCACCTTGCCTTCTTCATCCCTCTCTTCGGGCTCGTTCGGATCGATCGAGCTCGAGGTGACTCCCAACAAGGAGACCATCTCGGGATGGGTGAAGATAACAAGCACCGGGGGCCAGGACACGATATACATAAGCCTGGACTGCGCCCGGGACCTGACCATGGACCTCAACACGATGCAATCGGATGTCGAGTACCTGAAATCGGAATTCCTCGACGCCGGCTTCAGCGAAGACTCGATCTCGAGCATATTCTACACCCTCGACGCGGAGATATCCGATGCCATGTCCGATATGAACAGCGGCGAATACGCAACGGGGAAGGCGAGCTACCAGAGCGCCCAGACGAGGTACAACACGCTGGGAGCGCTGATAAGCGAGATCGGCTCGGCCCCTATCCAGCAGGCCGACACGTCCTGGGTAACCTGGGTCGTCGTCATCGTCGTGCTCGTCCTTCTAGCTTTCGTCGGTTTCATCCTGTACAAAAAGTTCGGGTCCAAGCTGTTCGGCGCGAAGGGCGGGGAAGAAGAGGCCTACGAAGAGGAGCTCTACTGAGACCTGCTTATCCGATGAGCCAGCCCGACTTCGCCGGATGTGTGTTAAGCTTTTAAAGGGTTGCATGATAAGAATTCTACTATGAGATGCAGAAGGTGCGGTTTCAAGCTTGACGGGGGCTGGGGTTTCTGCCCAAGGTGCGGGGCCAGGAAGGGCGACATGTTCGACAGCCTCGGCAGGGACATATTCAGCCAGCTCTTCAATCAGATGAAAAGCTCCTTCGCGGAGATGGGCAGCTTCGACAATGATCTGGAAGCCCTCGACCTCTCGCCCTGGTTCAGGAGGGCCCAGGACATGGAGCGCCCGGTGAAGCCCATGCAGAAGAAGGGATTCAGCGTTCATATCACGAGGGGCACCGGCATGAAGCCCAGGGTCGACATAAAGACGTACGGCGACGTCAACAGGGAGAGCATCGAGAAGGAGCTGCGCGACAGGTTCGGCGTCAGGCAGCAAGAGGAGCGGCCGGCCCCCGCCCGGGAGAAGGAGAGCCGCAGGTCCCCGTTCCCGGCGATGAGGAAGAGGGACGTCCCCAAGAGCATGGAAGAGCCGAAGGCTGACGTTAGAAGGATTGGGGAAAAGGTCACCGTTGATATCGACATGCCGGGAGTCAGGTCCCAGGAAGACGTCGATGTGCATGAGCTGGAATCCTCGGTCGAGGTCAAGGCGATAGCGGGTGAAAAGGCGTACTTCAAGATACTCACCAAGCCCCCGCAGTTCAGGCTTTCCATGAAATCCTTCAGGGACGGAAAGCTGCATCTGGAATTCTCCTAGCGGTATCATATCCGACATCCGCCTTCAAGAAACTGAGAAGGCAAAACCAAAAAGAATCAGAAATAGCCAGAAGAAAATGAACTCTGGCATACGAAAGGTCGTTGGGTTATTATCTTGAGCGTCACTTCTTCTTTGGTCGTCCTCGCTTCTTGGAAGCGTTGACCGCTGCCTTGACGTCCTTGGTTTCCTCTGAATCCATCGGCTCGGTCTCGACGGCCATTTCCTTCTCTGCGCTCAGTTCGTCCGCTTCGAGCCAGACGATGAACAGGCCGACCAGTATCAGCAAGGCTGGTATCACGCCGGTGAGAACGATGATGAAGTTGTTCCACCAGTTTATCCCTGTAACGCTGCTCCACAATCCGAGAGAAGGCGAATCCAGGAACAATCCAAAGCCTATCGCTATGATTATCAGGCCAAGCAGAATCTTTGCCGCAGCACCCATAAAATCACCTCGTAAATTTATATTTAATAAATCGGGTTTAAGAGTTAAATATATTTGCCATCCAATATTTATAAACTTTGCAAGCGAAAAGTGATGGTATGCATAAGTCATCATCCAGGAAATTGAAGAAGCCCGGGGAGGGCCTAGGAGACGCATTCAAGCAAAACATCATCGAGTGGAGGTCCGACCTCAGCGTCAAGAGGGTGAACAGGCCCACCAGGTTGGCAAGGGCGAGGACCCTGGGATACAAGGCTAAGCAGGGGATCGCCGTCGCCAGGGTGAGAATAAAGAGGGGCGGCAGGAAGACCCCCAAGCAGGCGGGGGGAAGGAGGCCCAGGAGGGCCGGTAGGTTCTTCACGCTCAACAAGTCGAAGCAGCAGGCAGCCGAGGAGAAGGCTGCCGGGAAGTTCAAGAACATGCGGGTCCTGAACTCCTACTGGGCCGGCGAGGACGGTAAGTTCACGTGGTACGAGGTGATACTGGTCGATCCAGACCACCCGTCTATAAAGCGTGACAAGGGCCTCAAGTGGATCTCCTCCGGGAAGCAGAGGGGCAGGGCCAGCCGGGGCCTCACCAGCAGCGGGAAGAAGTCTAGGGGCCTGGCCCACAAAGGCAAGAAGGGCTGATTTCCATCGGATCATCTCATAGTTTTTAGAACCATTCCCTGTAGCGATGAACTGCCTGAATAGCCTGAATATATTATAAATATAACAATAATTTCTTATGGCGCTGATATACGAAACCAGGGATTTCATCGTCGAGGCATTTGACAGGCCGCATGTGACCAGAACGGATGGCGGCCATATCAAGATACTTCCGAAAGAGAGGGTTCCGGACAGGACGGAGATGCCCCCCGAGATTGGCAATAGAATTCATGAGATTGACGATGGTCGTCGGGAAGGCGCTGAAGACGGCAATGGGGGATAGGGGCGTCGACGTTGGAAGGGTCAACTACCATGACATGGGGAACTGGGCCTTCAAGTCGGGAAAGGAGCCATATTTTCATGTGCATATATATGGCAGGGCCAAATCCGCCAAGCACCAGCCTTTCAAGGAAGCCGTGCATCTGCCAGACAGGTCCAGCGGGTTCTATGAAGGGTTCGAGCCCTTGGACAAGGATGACATCCGGGAAATCAGGAAGCAGATCGAACTGATACCGAAAGAAAAGAAATATGACGATGCCAGCTGGGGCCTCTCATGATTCAATTGAAGCTGTACCTGAATCCCTCTTCCTTGCCCCGCCCCGCCAGCCTCTTGACCCTGGACTTCAGCTTCTTGGCCACGTGGGCCCTCTTGACGACGAGCGTGACAGCTATGATGCCCAGTATCACCCCACCGAAGAACATGCCCGGCAGCTGCGTGCTTATCAGGGAGCCGGTGATGGCGTTGAGCTCCTTGTTGGATTCCTCGAGCTCGGCCGACCTGTCCATGAACTCGTTCAGTTCGCTCTCGAGTTCCGTGTTCTCGGACAGCAGGGAATCCCTCTCGTCCTCAAGCACAGTGAGGTTCCTCTGGTATTCGTAGATCTCCTGCATCCTGCTCGAGACCTCGGCCTCAAGAGTCGCGACGTCCACCCTCATCATGTTCAGGCTTTCTGTCAGTGATTCTACCTTATCTTTCAGGTTTCCGACTTCCTTGTCGACGTCCGACAGCTGCTCGAAAGCCTTGGCGTCGCTGAGCTCGAGGGTGACCTTCACCGCAAGGCTCGAGATCTTCCTGCCGTCCGCCTTGATCATTCCAGTGTACTCATCGAGGTCCATGCCTTCCGGGACCGTTATTGTCACGAGCACGATTGTCATGAAGAAGGAAGACGACACGTTTATCTTGGTCTTCTTGTCCTCGCCGAACCTGACCCAGTCATCTATCTCCCCTTCAGCCGTCAGGACGGCTTCCTCATCCACGTCGTTCACCAGCATGAAGAAGGAATATGAAGAGCCGCGCTCTATCGTGAGGTCGATATTCTCCTGCGCGGAGGGGACGCTGATGGCTTCCGAAAGGTTGGATGCCAGAACGAGGGTTAAAGCGATTGTGAGAACCATGAACGAAAACAGAGAGAAAGCCCTTCCCATCATAATATTTTGGACAGAATTTATAAATCCTTTTCCATCACGTATCTCCTGGTTTCGAAACCCATATGCCTGTAAAGGGAGACCGCTGCCTTGTTGTCTGCGGTCACCGTCAGCTTGACCTTCTTTATGCCCCTGCCCCTGAAATAGTCCTCGGCGGCAAGCATCAGCCGCTTCCCTATCCCATGGTTCCTGAAGCCCCGATCTACGAACACGTGCTCGATCCTGCCGAAGGTGCCGACCGTGCTCTCGACTATCTTGAGCCATATGTATCCCGCCACCTTCCCGTCGGCCTCGATGACTTTGACGTTCTCGGGATCCGTTCTCAGCTGCCTGAGCAGATGCGCCCTGAACATCTTGTCGGAGAACTCGCATTCGGGGAAGTTCAGCCTGACGCTCTCCAGCTTGTATCCGCATATCTTGTCCGCATCGCCGGGCCTCCCGTCCCTGACCTTGATCATATAGAATTATTATGTCGGCAGCCCGTTAATTAATTTTCGGAAGAGGCGTCCTGCAGGTACTCCGTGATCTTCCTCATCGGCTTTATCTCGTTGACTATGTCGAGAATGATGTCCGAGGCCTCGTTCGGGTACCAGTAGTTGATGAAGGCGTTCGATTCTATGCTTATAACGTTCTTCAGGCGGAAGATGTCCCTCTTCTGCGACCTCCCGTGCTCGCCCCTGAATATGGACTCGACCGTGATCCTCGGGGTCCCGCCGTTGACCAATGCGGACCTGACGGCAAGCATGAAGTTCTTCTGGGTGAAATGCCTGTCGAGCCTTTCCACCCTCCGGCTGTCAGCCAGCCGCCTGATCACCAGCAAGTCATCGAGCAGGTTGTTCTTGTACTCGATGCCCATGCTGTCCAGGCTGAACCCGCCGTATATCTCCGCGATCCTCTCCACCGTCCTCTTCTCCTCAAGCAGGATCGCATTGACGTAGTTCTCCTTTATCGACAGCAGGAAATCGGCGTACTTCCTGTCAATCCTCTTGACCAACGGCGCCAGGATGTTCTTGCTGAACCCGTAACCCTCGTAGGCCACTATGTCCATGATGCTGGGGAAGTTCTTGAGCCGGGTGAACTTCCTGTGGACGAAGACCACGGTCCTGCCGGATTCCCTGACCGCTGACCAGAACCTCCTGTATATCCTCATCCTGCGCTCGTGGTCCCTCCTGTCCGCCGCGCAGAACGCGTACTTCTTCCTGTACTCCTCCAGCTTCTCCGGGCAGTTGTTCTCCGAGAAGAGGCGATGGTATTCGAGGGATTTGCGCAGGGGCGGGCTGTCCCTGTTGAAGTCTATCCCCAGGGCCCTCTTCCTGGGCATGGTGGAGATTACGAGCCTGCCGCCTATCTTCATCCAGCACAGGCTGGCCACGGTATCGGAGTTGTCGTCCCTCGACGTCGGGGTCTCGAGCGCGGGCCCGGAATGGGGCGTCGACCAAGTTATCTTGTCGCCGTTCTCGAAAACAATGAATCCGGGTTTCACCTGCATATTAGATTATTGGGCAAGCTTCTATTTGTTTTTTCGTTGTCTGAACCGTTCCGTTATTTCCTGTTCTGCTTCTCTACGGGGTTCTTCGTCAGAATCGAGTTGGGCATAATTATCACGGACTTCCCGGAGTTCAACATTGTCACGAGCGGCCGGATGCTCTCGACGACGCCCGAGTAGCCGTCGACCTTTACCCTGTCCCCGGCCTTAAGCCTGCTCTTCACCTGGATGCCAGAGGTTATCTCGGGCAGTATGTCCTTGAGGCTGATTGCCGTTATCATGATTATGGTCACAAGCAGCGCTGCCAGCAGGATCGAGAGGGCGGCGATGTCAAGGCCGATGAGGGCGAGCGACATTATAAGGACGACCATCCCTATGGTGTACCTAACCAGCCCCCCGACGAACTTCCCGAGGTCTTGGTCCTGCAGCATCCTGAACCCGGCCTCCCCGAAGACCTTGCCGAAGAAATCCGCTATTATGAAGCCAATCACCATGAGCAGTATCGCCCCTATGGACCTCGGCACGAAATTGGCGATCTGGCCGAATACGTCAGCCACGCCGGACAGCCCCAGGGTCTGCAGAATGAAGGTGAAGAACAGTATGTATATCAGCCACTTCACGAGGTCCCCTATCAGCTCGACGACGCTTCCCTTGTATCCGGTTATCTTGAGGACGTTTTCAGCCCATGACTTGGCGGTCATCCTCTTCAGGCCGACCATGCTGAGCAGCCTCTTCGTGACGAACTTGCCGAACCTGCCCACTATATATGCTATTACGAGTATGAATACGACCTCGAAGATGAGCCACAGGTTCGGCAGTATGTATTCGGGCAGGAGCTTGCTGGAGAAATCCGCGATCCAGGCCCACAATGACTGTCCGAGCGAGTTCAGGTCCATACTCATAATAAGGCCTCTATTAATAAAAATGCCTCTTCAGGCGTTTGCGGCTTTTCATAGAGGCTTGTAGGACTGGAAATTTTATGATTGTCTTGGTATGAAGTGGCAGCCCTCACTTCTTCAGAACATCCCTCATAACGGACTTGGCGTCCTCGAAGAACCTCATGAGGATGGGCTTCTCCTGGTGCTCCCTGTAGTTCCTGTGCATGGATTCCATCAGCTTCTCTGGGATGTTCACCTTCGTTACCCTGCTTGGCTCCATCAGGCCAGGGTTCAGCTCTATGTTAACGACCTTGGGTTCCTTCCCGGGCGAGATGTCAACCCGCGTTATCTGGGTATCTATCGCCTCGGCCGCGTCCAGGGCGAGATGCTTGACCTCCATGTCAAGCTTCTGGGACTTGATGGAGCCGGGAGCGAACACCACGTCCTGCTCCTTGGTCACCTTCTTGACGGCGGCCACGACATCGGGCTTGGCCACGAAGACCGAGACCATGTCCTTTATGAGGTCCTCTATCAGCACCGGCTGCTTCAGCGATCCCAGGGCCTCTATGATGCTCTTCGCCTCTGTCTTCCCCTTCACCGTCACACCCGTCTTCTGGGTGGGCACGCGGATGACGACCGGGAAGTCGGCGCCGTCCAGTATCCTCGTGGCCGCAGCGACGGACCTGGCGAGATATAGGTTCAGCGTCGCTATGCCCCTCTTCCGCAGAACGGTGAGCATGAAGAACCTCTCGCTGGCCAGCAGGAACGCTATCGGGGGTATTGGCATGAAGGTGTTGCTGGGGAAGAGGGATAGGAGCTGGTACGCGTAGGAATGGAAGTTCCTCGGTATCCTGGGCAGCACCGCGTTGAACTTCAGGAGGTCGGAGGTCCTGTACGCGATGCTGAAATCGCTGTTCAGGCCCACGCCTATGCTTTCAATGGGCACGAAGAATACGGAATTGAACCTCTTCTTGGCCTCATGCAGCAGTTTCAGGTTGCTCTCGGTCTTATCCTGCCCGAGGATGCACAGCGTCATATTTTTCCCGCTTATCCCGCTATATGCCCATAATTGAATCCCGGGTTAATAAGTCTATGTGACGGCAGCATGGCTATATCTCGAATCCCGAAAGAAAGCGGCATCAGTGGCGGCCTTCACGAAGCGGTCTATCCGACCTATCTCCTGATCTCGCCGCGCACGAAATCTATTATCCTCTGAGCGACGTTGATGTTCGTGGCCTTCTCGATCCCCTTCAGGCCGGGGTTTATGTTCGCCTCAATCACGTAGGCCTTTCCCTTGCTCTCGACCATGTCTATGGCGCATATCTTGCTTCCAATCGCCTTTGCCGCCTTGAGGACGATCTCCCTCATCTCGGGGCTGAGCTTGAAATCGACGCCCCTCCCCCCGAGATGTATGTTGGCCTTTTGCTCCCCCGAGTTCGCGATCCTCTTGAAGGAAGCGATGACCTCGTCCCCCGCGACTATCCCCCTTATGTCCTCCCCGGGATTGGGAAGGTACTTCTCGATGAGGATCTCCTGCTTGAGGGTCTTCATCGTGTGTATCGTCGCCTTGGCCGCTTCCTTGCTCTCCATTATCATGACGCCCTCGCCGCCGAACCCGGACAGCAGCTTCATGATGACGGGCATCTTCTGCTTGTCTATAATGCCGCCCGCCATATCCTTCGAGCCGGTTATCCATGTCTCGGGAACCGGGATGTCCCTCCTTACCATCTCGATCAGCGTGAGGAACTTGTTGTGCGCGGTGACTATGCTGGACGCTGAAAAGGGCTTCCTTACCCCGGTCTCGTCCAGGAACCGCATCACGTGGTATCCGATCTGCGCCCTCTTGGAATCGATCCTCGGCAATATATAGTCGTAATCCAGGATGCTCCTGCCCTCCCACATGGCGTCCATCCCGTCGTTCACCTTCAGCATCACCTCTGCGACGGGGACAAGGCAGGCCTTCTTGAACTGCTTGCGGGCCTCCTCCAGCAACCGCTTCGTGGTATAGCCCGCAGCATCATTCCCCGGGCCCAGTATTGCCAGCTTCATCATATCATCCCGAAGCATCTATTTGAAACAATGACTTAAAAATAGCTATTCATACTCGGAAAGCATCTTCTTCTTCATCGCCACTTGTTTGAATATCTCTCTGTTCTTCCCCGCGTCGACCAGGAAATTGCCGGTCAATATGTTCCTGCCTATCAGGACAGGGAAGGTCATGTGGGACCTGTCCTGTATGTTGACCTCTGTATTGAACCTCCTGCCGGCAATCTCTATCGTGGCTTCGAGGACCGGCCTCCTGGTGCCTACGTCCTTCGAGGCGCTCTTTATCTTCGTGATCCGGGTTACGGGACCGATGCCCGTCTCGGCGGCGAGCTTGATGTCGACGGAAGTCAGCTTGGCTCCGGTGTCGATTAGAGCTAGCGATTCCTTCTCGCTGTTGCCGATGATCTTGACCTTCTCAACGAGTCCGATGATTTTTTTCGGCATGCTTTATTTTAATCCTGTTTCGCTTTAAAAGTTATGAGCGATTTCGTCGAGCACCCCATGATAAAGCCCGGCGTCCTGCAGTCAAGGCTGTACCAGCAGAGCATTCTGGGCCGGGTCATAAAGGAGAACCTGCTCGTCGTCCTGCCCACGGGATTGGGCAAGACCCCGATCGCGATAATGCTGGCGGCACACATGCTCAGGACCCATCCCGGTTACAAGATCATGGTCCTGGCCCCGACGAAGCCCCTTACGAACCAGCACAGCGCCTCTTTCAGGCGCTTCCTGAACGTCGACCCTGGCCAGTTCCAGGTTGTGACGGGCGAGGTCCCGCCCAGTGAAAGGCAAGTCCTTTACGAGCATAAGAGGATCATCTTCGCCACCCCCCAGACGATAAGGAACGACATCGCCAAGGACAGGCTCGGCCTGGGCCGCTTCTCGCTGCTCGTCGTCGACGAGGCCCATCATTCGATAGGCGGGTACGCTTACCCCTTCATCGCCAAGCGCTACAGAGAGGAGGCGGAGCACCCGAGGATACTCGCGCTCACCGCTTCCCCCGGAGCCACCAGGGAGAAGATCAGCGAGATTTGCGACAACCTGGGGGTCAAGGCCGTCGACATCAGGACGGAGCATGACATGGATGTGCAGCCATACGTCATGCATAAGGAGATCGAGCAGGTCAGGGTTTCGCTCCCCCCCTCATTCGTCGGGATAAGGGACATGATCAACACGGTGTACCAGAAGAAGCTTGCGCACCTCAGGAAGTTCGGGTTCACCAAGCCCTCAAGGCTCGTCACCAAGAAGGACCTGCTCTACCTGCAGGGCGATTTCATGGGCCAGCTGAAGGGGGGCAAGAGGTCCGCTTTCGCGGCCATTTCGATAATAACGCAGTGCATCAAGCTGGAGCACGCCATAGGCCTGCTCGAGACGCAGGGCATAAGGCCCCTGCTCGAGTACTGGGATAAGCTGAAATCGGACAAGACGAAGGCGTCGAAGGTCATAAGCAACGACAAGCAGGTCGTCAAGGCCATTGGGCTCACGAAGCAGCTTGCTGAAAGGGGAAGCAGGCATCCCAAGATATCCAAGCTCTGCACCATAGTCGACGAGGAGATGCGCAGGGACTTGGACTCAAGGATAATCATCTTCGCAAATTACAGGACGAGCGTGGAGGAGATCGTCGGGGCTGTCTCGAACGTGAGCGGCGCAAAGCCGGTGAGGTTCGTGGGTCAGAAGATGGGGGTCACCCAGAAGCAGCAGATGGAGACCGTGAATAGGTTCAGGGCGGGTGATTTCAACATCCTTGTGGCCACGAGCGTCGGAGAGGAGGGGCTCGACATCCCGAGCGCGAACCTCGCCATATTCTACGAGCCCGTCCCGAGCCCGCTGCGATCGATTCAGCGCAGGGGCAGGGTCGGCAGGGCCAGCATAGGCCGGGTGGTCCTGCTCATCACCGAGGACACGAGGGACGAGGGCTATTTCTGGACCAGCCATCACAGGGAGAAGAGGATGAAGAGCATCCTCAAGGGAATGAAGGGCGAGGGCGGGGAATCGAGGATCAGGAAGCCGAAGACGCTCTATGATTTCAGCTGAGCCGTGGCCATCCGCTTGATACGCAGAATCCGTATCCTATACCCGCTCATGACCTACCCTTCATGTGGAAACATCGGGAGGGAACGTCGTTGCCGGTCATTTTTGAATGAGCAAGATGCGAAAATGCAGCGAAAGAGAATTCAGAAACCATTCAGCTATACCTTGGGGTGCATGCGACCATCTGGCTGTAATAGCACCCGCAACCAGTGCAAAAACCCCAGCCGCCATTTACCGACCTGTAGCAGTAGCTGTAAGCGCTTTGCTGACCCTCGCACGGAAGGCCGGAGCAGGCTGAGTACATGCTCGGGCAGTCATAATACAGGGGAGCGCCGATGTCGACCGGCACGCAGCTCCAGGCGGATCCCGTCCATTTTGGCAGGCTGTAATCGTCGCAGTTCGGCGGCAGGGACACGGCAGCCGGCCAGCTGCTCTTGCAGCTGGTGCCTATGCAAATCTGGCTGCATCTCGTAGGCTGGTCGCATCTTGTATCTTGGAAGCTGGGCCAGAAGTAGCGGCAATCGCCTCCCAGGCAAGTCTGGTCGATTCTGATGGAGGGGATCGTTCCGCTCCAGTCGATCTCGCCGACGTCGTGCCCGAGTATGTCCGGGCCCAGGCCTGACTCGTATGCTATGACAAAACCGCCGCCGAGAGAGAAGAATATGGCTGCTATCAAGACCGGCCACAACGGCCCGTCCCGGATCCTCTTCCTGGTTTTCATCTTCATGTCACGTCTCCTATCAGTCATAGAGCGGTTCGCAGCTGTACGGCATGTTGATGTAGCAGCCGCAGCCTATGCAAAAGTCATAAAACGCACGGTAATGCCCGTAGCAGACAGAGCCTGCCTGGATCTGCCCATTGCACTTCGGGTTCTGGGTCGCGCAGCTGTCCGCCTCGTTGGGGCACCTGTACCTGGTGGGTCCGGCGACGTTCACGTGCTCGCACGCCCACCCCCCGCCGCTCCTGACGAGTATCTCGTTCCCCGAGCAGACCGGTGGAGCCGCGACCGAAGTGGGCCATATGTCCCTGCACACAGATCCTATGCAGAGCTTGTGGCAATCGCTTGCGGCGGAGTCGCACCTGGTGTCCGTGAAGACCGGCCAAGCCGCCCTGCAGGTTCCCTGCATGCAGAGCTGATCGGTATTGATAGCCGGTATGAGTTCCGTCCAGTTCATCTCTTCAATGTCATGGCCGTGCCACGGGGGGTTTTCGGATCCGAACGCGAACACGAAGACCGACCCGGAAACGAAGGCCAGCAGGGCTATCAATATCAGCAAGAGTTCCTTTCTCCGCGTCTTCTTGTTGATCTTCATTCATTCCCGCCTTTCAGGTATAGACCGGCCTGCAGCTGTGGCTCACCGACACATAGCAGCCGCAGCCGGTGCAAAAGTCGGTGAACGCCTGCCGCTGCCCATTGCAGTAGGGTATGGCGCTCCTCTGCCCCTTGCACGGATACGATTGGACGCAGTTGTTGGTCAAGCTGGGGCATTGGTAATACAAAGGGCCGTTTATGTTCACCAGGGAGCAAGTCCATGCGCTTCCTGTCCATCTGGGCACATTCTCACCGCTGCATGTCGGGGGCACGGGAAGCATGAAAGGCCAGCCGGTCCTGCAGTCGGAGTAGATGCAGACATGGCTGCACCTGCCGGCTACATCGCATCTCGTGTCTGTCGCGGACGGCCAGACCGTCCGGCAGGTCCCGGAAATGCAAATCTGATTCGTGCGGATCAGGGGGATGGTCTTGCTCCAGTCGATCTCGCCGACGTCGTGCCCATGCAGAACAGGGTCATCGGAGCCCGTGGCCACAACGAATCCGGACCCTATCAGAAAAATCACTGACAACAAGAGAACGAGACAGTGTTCCTTCATGATTTCAATGTTTATTTCCATAATTAATAATTATTCCGCTTGATATATTAATCTTAAATTGGTGTGCTTCCACATTCGACTGCTCAGTGAATCGAGATGGATTCTGCAAGCACAACGGTATCAGAATCCCGAAAATGAATCACGCGGGGTTCGCCTCATCACACAACCCTGCAGCACCTGGCATAGGCACCCGTTGCAATGGTCGGGGATATGTATGCAGCCCTGCATTCATAGCCGTTGCCAGATACGTAATTAGAATGCCAGCCAGTCCCATAACCGTCGTGTTCTGATCTGCAGCCCCCACCGGTGACAAAATAGCCTGACGGACAAGTCGCTGTGACAGGTGTTTGATAATTGCTACCCCCTGAAACATGCACCGTGGTGCACTGAAAGGCAGCGCCTGCCAACCCATCCACATAACCCTTGGTCGCGGCGTCGGTACTGGCGGAGGGGCTGGCCACGCTGGTGATTCTATGACCGTTCATGTTTAGATTCGCGGTCGCGATATGGTTGCCGAGGTTGTCCCCGGAATCGCTCTCGCACACCACTGTCCCGTCCGCGTTAATAACCCTGATGGAGTTGCCGGCCGCGCACGTTCCGGTAACCCTGCTCTGCACGTTCTCAAGCTCTCCTATGCTATGCCCATGTTCGAGCGGGTTAGTCCCGCCATAAGCAATCACGTAGGATGTCCCCAGCAATAATAGCATTATGGTAAGTACAATAACCATGTAGCGGTTTGTCTTGTCAACTTCAAGTTTGAGATGTTTAATGAGTTTGCTTTTCGATTTCTTATCATTCATATATTATTAATAACGGTATTCGTTGTTTAATAAAACATTCCTTCCACGATAGCATGAATTATAACTCAGATAAGAAGATGGCGTTTCCCAAGATTGAATTCTATCTTCACGTAATAATTTCTTCACATAATTCTTCACATAATATATGATTTATATAATAAATCAATAATGTAAATCAATAATGTAAATCAATAATGTAAATCAATAATGTTCTTCAGCGTAGTGTTTTAGTCAAAACGGCTTGCTAACGCAGCAGGATCCGCAAGGCCCTCCCTGGGACCAGCAGCTCGCGCCGCACGAACCAGTATCCGAATACGCCGCGCATGGAGCCATTTGTCTTGACACGAGCCCTGGTCAGAGGGCCCGCATCTGCATATCGAATCACCTGTATAAGGTTCAGCGACGCTGACGCATAGGGCAGATGTGGTCGAAGGATGCCTAGAGGACCCCGGGTGCCCTGGGGACCCCTGAACTCCACCCATGCGCCGCTCTTGCAGACGTACACCCTGTGGTTGTCGCTGTCGTAATAGATGGCTCCATTGTGGCTTGAGCTGCATGAGGCGCTGGACCTGGGGATAATCCTGATCGTCCCTGCCACCGTGAGACGGTCCGTGACGCTCGGGCCGGATACTCCGACGCCAATCTTGCCATTGACGATAAGGTTGCCCGGAACAGGGTCGCTCCAGTCGAACTCATCGACTGAATGCCCCATAACTACGGGA
>JAFGSV010000007.1 GCA_016934325.1 Candidatus Aenigmatarchaeota archaeon
AGGCCCCTGTCGTCTAGTCCGGCCAAGGATACCGGCCTTTCGTCTTGATGATGAAAGATATGAGCCTTATGGCGATGATAAGGAAGAAAGCCGATGACCCGGGTTCAAATCCCGGCGGGGGCATTCATTTCTTCCATTGGGGATCCATCATTTACCAACCTTCCGGATTGCGAGGTTCTCGATCCCGGGCGCCAATGCCGTCATAGGTATCTTCGCCCACTTCGTAAATAAATAGTAAATCAAAAAATCGAAGATTCGCCTTTGTATGTTTTCCGTGTGACGCGTGTAGCTGAGATGCTTATCATGGCCAGGCAGCAAATTGACGATTTCGTATCGTTTCCCACGGAGGTATCCCCTGATCTCGAAGAATGTGGCTCCCCACGCCCCCCGCTCCTCCAGGCCGAGGGGGCCTTTGGAGCGATTCCCGAGGTTCTCGAAATGCCTGCCCGCCCTTATCGCCTTGCTGTAAGCGCGCCTCGAGCCAGGCTTCGTCCATGGTATCCACCACAATCCCGTCGTGTGCCCGTCTATCGGCCACAGCCTGTTAGGGGTCCCGCTTATGTACATGTAGCCTTTGACCTTGAGTATGTCGAACAGCATCCTGAGGATCCTCCTCCTGAGACCCCTTCTGGACAAGGGGATATGCTCCAATACGGCGTTAACCAGTATGAAATCGAATTCACCGGCTTTATCTATGACTTCTCCGAAATCGGGTGCGCACAATACCTCGACCCTGCCGCTCAGGCCATGCTCCCTCAGCCGCTCCCTGCATATAGAGACGCTCCTTTCGTCAATGTCGAATGCCACCACATCACTGCAGATCATCGCCAGGGCCGCCGTCGTGGCACCCGTGCCGCATCCGAAATCGAGCACCCTCTTGGAGCTGATGTCGCCGCAATGATGAGCGATCTCGGGGCATATCTCCCTGATGAACTTGCTCAGGTTGCTGTCCGGTCCGCCGAGATGGGCCTTGATGTATCCTTCATGGAAAGGCAGGCGTTCGCTCTCACGGTGCATGTCGATTATGATGTCCCTGAACCTTTTCGAATATTCGAAGGTATATGTCATGGCACTTGGCCTCATTGTATATCAAAAGCTTGCGGTAATCACGAACTGAGCAGATGCATGAATTTGGAACATTCCGCCCTCTGCCCGGATCCATTACCAATAATAACAACGACGGTTTTTTATATGATTCGGTAAATGGACCGAGGACAAGCCGGCTGAAGAATATTTATTGTTGAAATGGCTTGAATCAAGATGGAAAACGATGCAGCCTCACTTATTCGTAATGCGAATAATCTTGATCCGAATCTTGCAAGGGTCTTCCTGCCGTTCGCGCTTGGCAATCCGAGGTATCTCAAAGGTTTCTTTTCCCTTCTGGGCACCCACATCAAGGCGAAAAGGAGGAGGGAAGAGATGCTTAGGTCGGGATTGGTGGTTCCGCCATTCCTGATAATAAGCATAACTTCGCGGTGCAATCTGAACTGCGCGGGCTGCTTTGCCAAGGCGGCCGGAACGGTCTCGGGTAGCACCGGGAGCAGGAAGGAACTCAGCTTCGGGCAGTGGAAAAGCATAATACGACAGGCAAAGGATCTCGGGATATTCGGCTTCGTGATTGCGGGCGGAGAGCCCTTCATGCATTCCGGGCTGTTGGAATTGTGCGGGGGTTTCAAAGACAGCCTGTTCATCATCCTGACGAACGGGACCTTGCTCAAGGAGCAGCAGTACGAAAAGCTGAAGAGTTTAAGCAACATTGCTGCGCTCGTGAGCATCGAGGGAGGAAGGGAGATAAATGACGAGCGGAGAGGGAAGGGTGTCCATGATAAAGCCATGGAGGCTTTGCTGAGATTGAATGCATGCGGAACCCTCACCGGGATATCGGTGACCATAACCAGGGACAACTACCTGTTCTGGATGGATGAGAAGAACATAGACGAACTCGCCGGCAAGGGCGTCAGGATAGGGGCATTCATGGAGTACATACCCACAACGCCGGGGAACGGTCACGCATCCAACGATCACGGCCTCATGCTTGACGAGCATGAGCGTTCGGAATTCAGGGCGAGGATGCTGGAATACAGGAACAAGAAGCCCATATATATAATTCATTCCCCCGGGGACGAGGAGTACTTTGGCGGCTGTGTCTCGGCGGGAAGGGGATTCGCGCACGTCACTCCCTCGGGGGACCTGACGCCTTGCCCGGTATCGAACATTGCCACACATAACCTCGCAAGGACCAAGCTTAGCACGGCCCTCGGTGGAAGGCTGTTCAAGGAGATACGAAAGAACGATCACCTGCTTGAGTCGGATGGCATGCCCTGCGCTCTCTTCGCCCACCCGGAAGAAGTCAACGAGCTTGCTAGGAGTGTTGGAGCATACAGGACAGGCAGCTGAGCAGGACATAAGCATAAGCTGTTCCCATTCAAGATTTTAACGCATGAGACGAATATGAAATTTCCCTTTATAACAGGGAAATATTAAAATGCACAGGGACATAATTGTTATATGGAAAAGAGGAATTTCCTGTTCGTGTCCCTGGACGCACTCATAGGAGACATCGCATGGCAGGTCGCAAAGGAGGGGCACAACGTCAAGTATTACATCGAGCATCCGGCGGAAAAGGAGGTCGCTGACGGGTTCGTCCCCAAGAGCGAAAACTGGAAGAAGGATGTCGATTGGGCGGACGTGATCATATTCGATGACGTGCTTGGCCAGGGGAGGAAGGCCAAGAAGCTGAGGGACCAGGGCCATGGCGTCGTCGGAGGCACGCCTTATACTGACAAGCTCGAGGATGACAGGTCGTTCGGCCAGGAGGAGCTCAAGGACGCAAGGATACCCATAATACCGTACAAGAATTTCACCTCCTTCGACGAGGCGATAGCGTTCGTTCAGGAGAAGCCGGGCAAATACGTCATAAAGCCCAGCGGCGAGGCGCAGAACGTCAAGAGATTCCTGTTCGTGGGGGAGGAGGATGACGGCAGGGACGTCATCCAGGTTCTCGATGCCTACGGGAAGGCCTGGTCTAAGAGGATAAAGGTCTTCCAGCTGCAGAAGAGGATATCCGGGGTCGAGGTGGCGGTGGGCGCGTTCTTCAACGGCAAGAAATACATCAATCCCATAAACGTGAACTTCGAGCACAAGAAGCTTTATCCGGGAAACATAGGGCCTTCGACGGGCGAGATGGGGACCAGCATGTTCTGGAGCGCCCCCAACAGGATATTCAATTCAACGCTGAAGAAGCTCGAATCCACGCTGAGGGACGAGGAGTACGTCGGCTACATCGACCTGAACTGCATCGTGAACAACAACGGCATATTCCCCCTCGAATTCACCTCGCGTTTCGGTTATCCTACCATCAGCATCCAGCAGGAGGGCATGCTGACGCCGATAAGCGAGTTCCTTTATGACCTGTCCGAGGGAAACGCAAGGAAGCTTAAGGTGAGATCGGGGTTCCAGGTCGGGGTGAGGATAGTCGCGCCTCCCTTCCCTTACAAGGACAAGAAGACGTTCGACGTCCATACGAAGGACTCCGTGATCTATTTCAAGAAGCCGAGCCTGGACGGGATACACATAGAGGACGTGAAGCTGCTCAACGGGGAGTGGGTAGTGACTGGCACGTCCGGGGTCGTTCTCATAGTGTGCGGTACGGGGCAGACCATGCTCCAGGCCCAGAAGCAGGCATACTCGAGGATCGGCAACATCGTCCTGCCGAACATGTACTACAGGAAGGACATCGGCGACAGGTGGTTCGAGGACAGCGACAGGCTGCACAACTGGGGTTACCTCAGGGAAGCATGACGCTCTGCCTGGAATGAGAGCGGGATCGCGCCTTTCCCGGCTATTTGCCCTTCCTGTAATAGCCGAAGATGTTCCTTACACTCTTGCTGAAAGGCTCGTGACTTTGCCCCTCGCTGGCGTACTTGACATCTTCAATGACGAAGAAGGTCTTGGGATTGAAATCCTTGACGATCTTTATGATCTTCTTGGTGTGCTGCCTTTTCACGGCCATGATAATGTTCTGGACCTCCCCCTCGGGCCCGTGAGCCCCGGCAACGATCATAGTGTACCTGTTCTTCTTGAGCTGCTGCAGCAACGACGAGGCATCCCCCCTGGTGATGACCCTTATCATCACCTTCCCGACGGACAGCTTTTCCTCTATGATGATGCCCGTGAATGTGCCGCATGAGAAGCCTGCCGCGTATACGATCATGTAAAGGGGGTTGTCCAGATTGCCGAATATGGTCTGTATGGCGCACAGCCATATGAGTATCTCGAAGAAGCCCATCACGGGCGCCAGGATACGGAAGCCTTTGGAGATGAAGATTACCCTGATGGTGCCCAGGCTCACGTCCATTATGCGGAAGACGAATATCAGTGCCGGAAGGAACAGGTAAGCGTACCAGTTCGAAACGAGAAAGGCTATTATGTCCATCTTAATATATGAGAATCGGACTCATTTTTATTGTTTTGTCTGTCTCACGATATTTTTCGGGAATCAGTTGAAGAACTTCACCATCAGGAAATCGTCCAAATACTCGCCGCCCCTTTCCGCGTGCTTCTTCAGGACGGCTTCCATCTCAAAACCGAAATCCCTGAAGAATCCTATCGCCCTGCCGTTGTCGGAATTCACGATGAGCTCGATCCTCTTGAACCTGCTGCTGTACTTAAGCTTGTGAAGCAGGAAATCCATCATTTCCTTTCCTATACCTTCCCCGCGTTTACCGGGCTTGACCACGATGGGGCCGATGTACGCTATGTGCTTCTCCTGGCCCGTTTTCCTGATGCAGGTGATGAAGCCGACGACTTCACTTCTCCTGACACAGACGAAGTTGTACTTCCTCCTGAGCATCTTCTTCCACATCCGCTTGAAATCCTCATAATTGATGGGATCGTAGTAAACGAAGCGGTTGATGCTCTTGTTGAAATACATCTCAGAAACTTGCTGGAAATCCTTTCCTTCAGCTTTCCTTATCAAAGCGAACTACCACCAAAGCTCTTCATATAAATCACCTTTGGGCACTTTAACATAGAATTGATGCACTTAAATAATTGTCATGTTTGCGTAAGAAGGGGGGGGGGAATGGTGGGAAGTCTTTTTAATTCTCTTCTTGCTCATTCTGCAAGCATTTTATATTCCTCCCGACCTATTATGACCCATGGATGAGGTTGACATCCGAAAGGCCCTGCTGTCTCCAGGGGCGTATGACGTGCGCGTGACCCATGAGATCAAGATGATACAGACCCACATCTCATGGGTGTTCCTGACAGGAGAATACGCCTACAAGATGAAGAAGCCGGTCGATTTCGGCTTCCTGGACTTCACTACGCTGGAGAAGAGGAAGAGATACTGCGACCTGGAGCTCGAGCTGAACAAGCCTCTAAGCCCCGAGATATACCTGGAGGTGCTTCCCGTGACCAATGACGACGGCAAGATCAGGATAGGCGGGAAAGGCAAGGTCGTCGATTACGTGCTCAAGATGAGGCAGCTCCCGCAGGAAAGGCTGATGAACAGGCTCCTTTCCAGAGGCGGCATTGACAAGGCGGTCATCGACCGCATAGCAAAGATAATGGCCGATTTCCACCGAAAAGCGGAGACATCCGAAGAGATATCCGCCTATGGGAAACCGAGGAAGCTGAGATACAACTGCGAGGAGAACTTCGAAAAGACCGAGCCGTTCATAGGCAGGGTCATATCCAGGGCGGATTTCGATCATGCCAGGAAGGTGATGCTTGGCTTCATCGAAGCCAATGCCGCAATCTTCGACAGGAGGGTTTCCGGTGGGTTGGTCAGGAGGATACACGGGGACATGCACAGCGGCAACATATTCATAATCGACGGGAAACCGCTCATATTCGACCGCATAGAGTTCAACATGAGGTTCTCGTGCATGGACACGGCAGCCGACGTGGCGTTCTTTAGCATGGACCTCGACTTCAATGACAGGCTGGACCTTTCCCGGTACTTCGTCGACAGGTACATCGAATACAGCGGAGACGGGTCGTTGCGTCATGTGCTTGATTTCTACAAGTCCTATTATGCATGGGTGAGGGGAGAAGTGACCGCGTTGAGGCTCGGGGAAGATATGAGCAAGAACGAGTTGGATGACATCGAGAAGACATCGCGAAAATATTTGGGACTCGCATTAGGATACCTGCGAAGGATGGAGAAATGATTCAATTCCTGCAGCGGGCCCTGTAGTTCTCGAGTATTTCCGGCCCGAGCCCCATGATGACCCTGTATGTATCGGAATGCCTGATCCTTCTCCCATCCGGATCGTTGATGTAGGAATACAGCTTGAATTCAGTACCTTCGGGCTCAACCCCGAAGTCCCAGTATCCGAAGCCTTCGATTTTACGCTGCGCGATTGCGCCGTAAGGGCACTTATCCCTTAGCGGTTTTGGATAACTGGTTCTGGCCTTATCGTCGGGCAGAACTGATGTAGCCCCATGGCTCTTTGCGAAGCGCCAGGTCACATCCGCCTCGCTTTCGAATTGGTTCCTTATGTCGTTTTTGAGATGAATGACGGGGTCATCAATCCCCGGCGATACATGTGAAGGCTTTGAATTAGCACCCATAACCCGTGTTGTCGGAAAACCTTTATATACTTAGCTATATTTATTATGCCGTGATTATAACTGCCGGTAATATACATATCCCATAAGTGGGAAATGCCGACTCATCTTTATAACCTTGGGCGACAACACTATTAATGAGAAACGCGTGCAGCGTATGCGGAAGAAGGCTCAGGCGCAAGGTGAAGTGCATCGAGACGAAGAGCCATATGTGCAAGGGCTGCTGCGAGCTGCACGAAGAGGGGTGCAATTACCACCATCTTTGCTGGAGTTCCCTTCACTAGAGAGTCTGGCCTGAAGCGCCTTTTCTATGGGCGTTTATGGCTTTATCCTGATTGAGCCATATATCTCATGGCCTGCTTTCCATGTTCATTACGGGAAGCCATTATGAAAGTGAGCCCCGGCCGCTTCAAATCGTCAAATAATACTAATAACCACTTCTCACCAAATAGATGATATGATACTCGCCATCACGGGAACCCCCGCCACGGGCAAGACTACCATTGCCGCGAAGCTGGGGGATATCACTGGATGGAAGGTCGTCGGCCTGAACGATTTGGCAAAAATGAAAAGCCTCTACTCCGGCTATGACAGGAAGAGGAAATGCAAGGTGGTCGACATCGGCGCGTTGAGGAACGAGGTGTCCGGGCTGAGCTCGGAGAACGTCAACCTGATCATAGAATCGCATTATGCGCAGGAGATACCGAGCGACCTCGCGATAGTGCTGAGGACGAATCCGAAGGACATCAGGAGGAGGGCGAAGGACAAGGGCTGGGGCTACGAGAAGACTGAGGAGAACGTGATGGCCGAGATCATGGAGGAGTGCAAGATCGACACCATGATGCTACGAAGAAAGATTGTCGAGATCGACACCACGGAGAAGAGCTCCCGGGACGTCGCTAAGGGCATAGCCCGTATTCTGCATGACAGCGGCATGTTCCTTTTGCACGACATAGACATACCGGAGGGAATGAGGGAGAGGCTGCGCAAGCCTTACGGCGAGCTGTTCAAGGACATAAAGAAGGCTGCCGTGTTCATGAAGGGTACCGACATAATCGCGGTGGGGGACTACGTGAGCCATTCCCTTTACACCATCGGGGTCATCCCCAAGATATTCGTCGTCGACGGAAAGGTCCGCAGGCGGCCTTTCAGGAAGAAAATCCCCCTGGATTACCATACCATGAGGGCCAGGAACGACCCGGGCCGCATCTCCACGAAGCTTTGGATGGCGGCTCAGAAGGCTTTGGGCATGAAGGATCCGGCCAAGATAGAGGTCATGGGGGAGGAGGACATGGCGGTGCTGCCCTTCGTCCTCATGGCAAGGAAGGGCTCATCGGTCATCTACGGCCTGCACGACAGGGGAGCATGCGTGATCAGGGTCGATGAAGGAAAGAGGAAGGCCGCAAGGAACCTCTTGAGGAAAATCGTTTCTTCACAGGCATGAATAAGACCGGCTGCATCAAATTAAAAGCCTTGTTGGCACATAAGTTAATTATGTTAAGAACAGCTGCCATGCTTTCCGTGATGACGGCCATCCTTCTAGCCGCCGGCTTCCTGCTCGCGGGAATGGCCGGGATGGCCGCCGCCCTGGTGCTGGCGTTCTGCATCAACTTCGTATCGTACTGGTACTCAGACAAGATTGTCCTGCGGCTGTATAATGCAAAGAGGACGAATGACAAGGAGCTCAGCGATATAGTAGGTTCGATGGCCAGGGAGGCCGGCATACCTAAGCCGAGGGTATACATGATCCCCAGCCAGGTACCGAACGCATTCGCGACGGGCAGGGACCCGAAGCATTCCGCAGTTGCCGTTACCCAGGGCCTGACAATGCTGACCAAGGACGAGATGACCGCGGTCATCGCCCATGAGATATCCCACATAAGGAACAGGGACACCCTGATACAGACGGTCTCGGCCACCATCGCCGGGGCGATCGCCTTCCTGGCGCAGTTCGGTTACTGGAGCCTGTTCCTGGGCAGGAGGAGGGACGCTGGGACGGTCATGGGGCTTATCCTGATGGTCATATTCGCTCCCCTGGCCGCGATGATAATAAGGCTTGCCATATCAAGGAGGAGGGAGTACAGGGCAGATTTCACGGGGGCCGTGCTGAGCAAGAAGCCCCTGCAGCTGGCCTCAGCGCTGAGGAAGATATCGCAGGCGAGCGGAGAGAACCCGATACACGGCTCCCCCGCCACGGAAAACCTATGGATAGTGAGTCCGTTCAAGCCGGACTGGTTCAGCTCTATGTTTTCAACCCACCCTCCGCTGAAGAGAAGGATAGCAAAGCTGGAGAGGATTGTAGTGAAGAAGGGCGATGTCCTTGACTGACGACTTCCACAACAAGAGGAAGAGCATCCACATAGGGCTCATACCGGACGGCAACAGGAGGTATGCAATTGAGAAGGGAAAGCCGCCGTTCTACGGCCATGTCGAGGGGGCTCAGAGGGTGGAGGATTTCCTTGGCTGGTGCAAGGAGCACCAGGAGATAAAGATGGTGTCCATCTTCGCGCTGTCGACGGAGAACCTGAACAGGGCGCCCGAAGAGGTGAAGGTGCTCTGGAAGGTCTACAAGGACGAGCTGTGCAAGCTCGTTGACAAGGCAAGGGCGGATAATATAAAGGTAAGGGTGGTAGGCAACGACGGTCTGTGGAAGCCGGACGTGAAGGAGGTGGCCAAAGAGCTTGTTGAATCGACCAAGAGCTATTCCAGGTACATACTGAACCTCATGCTCGCCTACGGCTCAAAGTTCGAGATAAAGCAGGCGGTCAAGGCCACCATTAAGAAGCCCATACTCAAGCTGGACAAGGCCCTTTACGTAAGGGAACCCCTTGACCTGGTGATAAGGACCGGAAAGCAGCACAGGCTCAGCAACTTCATGCTATACCAGGCGAGCTACGCGGAGATATACTTCTCTGACACCATGTGGCCGGACTTCACGAAGGAGGAATTCAAATCCATAATGGACTGGTATTTCGATCAGCAGAGGAAATTCGGTAAATGAGGCGTATTGAAAGGGGTGCATATCCATGAACGCTGGCAGCTTCTCTCCGTCGATGTTCATTGGGGTCGAGGGGAAGGGTGTGATATCCTTCGGCTCTGGACAGCCGGACCTGCCACCACCTAAGCAGGTCTTTGACATGCTTCCATCCTTCAAGGCTTTCAAGTACGGCCTCATCCAGGGCCAGGTAAATCTCAGGAGGGCGCTGGCGAGGCAGTACCCCAGGTCCACGGCGAAGAGCTTCGTCGTGACAAACGGCGCGTCAGAAGCCCTTGACCTTACGCTGAGGGTGCTGTCGGAACACGGCAGTGGGAATGGGAAGAAGAGAAAGGTCCTGCTTCCGAGGCCCTATTACTATTCGTACCCGTTCAACGTGAAATACGCCGGGATGGAGCCCGTTTATACAAAGCTCGTTGAGGGAAGGATAGACTTCGATGATTTCGCCAGCAAGGTGCATGATTGCACGGCGGTCATTATAAACTCCCCATCGAACCCCACAGGAAGGGTGGAATCCATTAGCACCCTCAGGAAGATAGAGAAGCTCGCGAGCGACCTCGGCGTTTTCGTCATATCGGACGAGGTTTACAAGGACCTGATCTACGTCAGGGAGAACTATCTGATAAAGGGCCCTCACGTAGTCACCATAAACTCCTTCAGCAAGACCTTCGCCATGTGCGGGTTCCGGGTAGGCTACCTGTGGTCTCTGGACAATGAGTTCGTGAAAGCGGTGATAGAGATGAAGACCCACTCGAGCATGAACACGAACATCCTCGGACAGGAGATGGCATACGAGGCCACCAAGGTCCCCCGATCTTTCATAGATGACCAGCTCAAGATATGGAAGGAAAGGAGGGACCTTATATACGAGGGGCTGTCCGACCTGGGACTTGACCTCTGGAAGCCCGAGGGGGCATTCTACGTCCTGCCCAAGGTCGAAAAGCCGGTGGATTTCGTCCTCGGCGTGTTCAAGCGCTACAAGGTGATAACCTATATGGGCGAGTGGTTCGGAGCCGATGAAAGGGTAAGGTTCTCTTACGCTCTGGACAGCGAGAAGATCGAGGAAGGCCTGAAGAGGGTCGCCAGGTTCCTGGAAGGCAGGAAATGATATATAGAACGCATTCTCCATTTCCAGAGCATGCTTTTGAGCAAGTTAAGCTGATAATATATTATGAGCGGCAAGAAAAGCAAGCTGACCTGGGCCATGATCCTTGTGAACGTTCTCGTCTTCGAGCTGATATTCAGCATGCCGGAATCCATGCTCGAGCAGGCATTCGAGATCCTCAGCTTCTCTTCCGCCAATTTCCTCGAGGTCTGGAGATGGCTTACGTCAATGTTTGTGCACGCGAGCCCCAGCCACCTGTTCTTCAACATGATCGCGCTCTATTTCTTCGGCAGGGTCCTCGAGGATGAGCTCAGCACGGGCCAGTGGCTTGGGATTTACTTCATTTCTGGCATAGCTGGAAACATCGTTTACGGTCTGACGAGCACGGCACCTGCGGTCGGCGCCTCCGGATGCATATTCGGCATGCTTGGGGCTGCAATGCTGCTGAAGCCCAAGGAGCCCATAAGGATATACCTGCTTCCGCTTCCCCTGGGCCTGATAGCCGTGCTCTACATACTTACCCAGGCCGCGCTCGCGGCAGTGCCCACGGACGTGGTAGGCATAGCATACATGGCCCACATAGGCGGTTTGGTCGCGGGTTCCGCGATGCTCTTCTTCTTCGAGCCCAAGGAGGCTTTCAAGGGCATCCTGTGGATGGCGCTGTGCCTCGTCCTCCTGTTGGTCCTTGCCCCCCTTATCGGACTGGTCGTGTTCATTGGGCAGATAATCCTTGGCGTATTCGACCTCATAGTAGGCACGGTGCTAATCCTTGCCGCGAAGTTACTCTTCTCGTGGATATGGGTAATTATACAGGGATTCCTGGTTTGAGAGCCTGCGCTTTACGACAGATATCAGTGCCTTTTCATGTACTTCTCTTCCCAGTCGTCAAGCTCCTTGTCGGATATTTCCGCCTCTTTCACCTTGGTTTTCGCCGGCTCTTTGTGCTTGCCCCTCAGAACCGCCCCGATCGCCATGCCGCAGCCCATTCCGAACAGATGGGCGGCATGTGCGACGTTGTCCGGATAGAACATGCCTGTCAGGTCGAGCAGGACCCATATGACTGCTGCGGCCATGACGTACATGGGTACGCCGAGCGCCAAGACTATCTGTCTGGGCCTTATGATAGTCAGGCAGCCAAGCAGCCCGAAGACGGCTCCCGAAGCACCAAGCGTGGCTTCGTAGAACAGCAAGTCGGCCGCGCTCGAGGCGAGCCCCGTGGCGAAGAAGACGATGAGGAATTTCCTCGAGCCTATGTATTTCTCGAGTATGGAGCCGAAAAGCGCAAGGGCGAACATGTTGAAATAGAGATGCCTCAGGTCAGCATGCATGAAGATGTGGGTTACTATGGTCCATGGCCTTTCCGCGACCCTGTCAGACACGAGGATGAATTGCCCGGACAGATCCGGGAAAGCGCTGGAGAGTATGAATGCGAGTATGCAGATCCCAGTGAATATAAGCGCCAATCCGTGAAATCCTTCCTGCATATGATCAATAATAATATCCCAAGCGGAAGTAAAGTATTTAACTCTTGGCGGAAATTATTAGATGGGGGTGCTTATCATGGGTGAAAAGAAGCCTATCGGAGCCATCACCCACTATTTCACCAAGATCGGCGTGGCTGTCATAGAGCTGTCCGGAAAGCTCAGCGTCGGGGACAGCATATCGATAGAGGGAGCGACGACGGACGTCAGCCAGAAGATCGGCAGCATGCAGATAGACCACAAGCCGGTCAAGACCGCCGGGAAGGGTCAATCGATAGGCATGAAGGTAGTGGACAGGGTAAGGGAAGGGGATGACGTTTTTCTTGTTAAATGATTTCGCTGAATCCCCTTTTCTTAATTTATTTCAAGATTGATGCTGTTGCTTATCTCCTGATCCATCTCACGTCGACCTGGTCCGTCCTCCATCTGGGCAGGATCTCCGCCTTCTTCGCTGCAAGCGGCTTCGCCCCGCTCCTGCTTGCAAGTATGCCCGTCCAGGCTATCATCGCCGCATTGTCCCCCGAGTATTCCCTTGGCACCACGGCGAATTCCGCGCCCCTCTCCCTGCACATCGTATCAAGCATCCCCTGCAGCCTCGAGTTGGCCGCCACGCCGCCCGTTAGAAGGACCTCGCGCTTGCCCGTGTGGGCCAATGCCCTCTCGACGACTTCAGTTAGCATCGCGAATGTCGTCTCCTGCAGGGAATAGCAAACGTCACTCATGCTCTCTCCCTGAGAAAGCTTCTTGCCAGCCTCAGTCACGATGCCTGAAAATGACAGGTCCATGCCCTTGACGACATAAGGAAGGCCTATCCATTTACCTCCTTTCGCATGCTGCTCTATCTTCGGGCCGTAAGGGAACTCCAGCTTGGCCTGGCGCCCGAACTTGTCAAGGGCATTCCCAATGCCTATGTCCTGGGTCTCGCCGAATATCCTGTACCTCTCCGACACGAAGGCGATAACCTGGGTATTCGCTCCCGAGACGTACAAGGTGACAGGGTCCTTGCGCTTGGTCGTTAGGCGGCCTATCTCTATGTGAGCGATGCAATGGTTCACACCTATCAAGGGCTTCTTGATGCTCTTGGATAGACCGACCGAGAAATTCAACCCCGCATAGAGGCATGGGGGCAGGCCGGGACCCTGGGAGAATGCGATGATACCGATGTCCTTCAGGCCCTTTCCGGCCTGAGCAAGAGCCTCCTCCATGACCTTGCCAGCGACATCCTCGTGGTGTTGCCTGGCTTCCATAGGGACTATCCCCCAGCCCGCCTTGGGCTTATAGGTATCCCTCGCATTGGCCAGGATATTACCCTTGCCGTCAGCGATGCCGACGCCGAAAGTGTGGGCCGTGGATTCTATAGCCAAGCATAGCATAGATACTCTATTGCCACAGCATTTTATAAAAAATAGAGCTGTCCTTCTAATCAAGCGATAATTTGGCTTTTAGATTGTCGGGTATCTCACTAGGATAAACGCCTGTGAAACAGGAAAGACAGTTCTCGCAAGAGCCGCCCAGTGGCTCTGTCATTTCATCTATGTCGAGATAGCCGACTTTCACTCTATTTCTTTCGACGCCGCAATAATCCGCGATTGCTGCTGCAACTCCACTGTTCGCTTGTTCAACATCCGGGAATCTTGCTGCGCCCAAATTCTTTCTTTGTGCATGGTCGAAACCCATGAAACATGGGTATCTGATAGGAGCACCCGCTATCTGGAAAGCGACGCTTTTCGCTCCAGCCTGGAAAAGGGATTTGCTCTGGGCCTTTGCATTATTTATCCTGATGCCCGTATCATCTTTCAGCAATATCCTCTTCCCATCAACAACCTTCTTGATGGGAGGGTTCTTCAGCATGCTCCTCTCGATCCTATTGAGATGCAATGCCTCTTCCACCTGCTCGCCCTTCCCTTCAGGCGACATGAATATCCTTCCGCCGAAGCGATTGACGGAAAAGGCATCGTCGAACAAGGCGCACATCGCATATCCCAGACCAGAGCTCGGCACGTATGAATGGACGTCTGCTTCGAATGGATATTTTTGATCCAGCATTCCCCCCCAGCGTTTACGAGCTTCCAGCACAAGTTTCCTTTCACCACCCGCGACATATACAGAACCATGAGCCATGTGATACAGCACCTCAACCGGGCATCTCCATAATCGCCGGTTATCAGAGTAATTCTTCCTCTCGATCTCCCCACCCTCCCTAATGACGATTGCTTCACCGGGGGGGACCTCCTTCCAGTCGAATATGCCCAGTGCCGCAAGAGCTATATCCTCCGATGCGGAGTATATCGATCCGTCGTCTCTCTTATCGGTCCAGACAAAGGGATGGAAGGCATGGGCGTCTCTTATGAGAACCTGCTCCCCCTTGTTGTTCATCGCAACGATGTTGAACGCGCCCTCGCACTCGTCGAATATCCTCTCCGCGGCCTTGAAAGGGTCTTTCTCTTGATCAAGCATATAGCATATTATCTCACTGTCTGTCGTGGTCCTGAACGTATGTTTCTCAGAGTATTTTTCAAAAAGGGCGAAGGTGTTGATGAGGTTGCCATTATGCCCAAGAACCCAATCACCTACCTTCAGGGGTTGTGAGTTCTGCCCTGTCGATGACCCGGTAGTCGAATATCTATTGTGACCGATGCCCATGTGAGCCCTTATGCTGGCCTTCCCCACATATTCATAGAAAACGTGGTCAACGGAACCATAATCTGCAAACACCAGATAGTAGCCATTGGAACCTAAAGCGAAGCCGGCGGACTCTTGGCCCCGATGCTGCAGTGATTTTTGAAGTATATACAGGTCTCTAAGTGGATTTTTCGATCCATAAACAGAAGATATTCCACATCCGGCCAAAGCAACCACTTAGATATTTATTAAGAAAAAATTTAAGCCTATGCTGGAACCCTCTTTGAAAATTGGACTTATTAATACCCTGAACATCAACATATCTTATGAGGAAATTCCTGCTCGGCCTTTTAGTAGGATTCGGTATCGCGATCCTTGCCGCGGCCGCCTTCTATTCGATACCGTCATACGGGGAGAAGATAGCCGTCATGAGGATAAAGGGGACCATAACCTCATCGCCCTCTCTTTTCGCGGAGAGCATATCCCCCGAATCCGTCTTCAGCATGATAGATGAGATTGAGAAGGATCCCTCGGTCAAGGGGGTCCTCATCGAGCTCAATTCCCCGGGCGGCTCGGTCGTCGCGAGCAGGGAGATCAGCATGGCCGTCAGGGACATGGATAAGCCTACCGTCTGCTGGATGGGGGACCTGGCCGCATCGGGCGCGTACTGGATAGCCTCCGCATGCGACACGATAGTCGCCGACCCCCTGACGCTGACCGGTTCCATAGGCGTGACGGCGAGCTATCTGCAGTTCGCCGGCACCCTTGAGAAGTACGGCGTGACCTACGAGAGGTTCGTCTCCGGGGAGAGCAAGGACGCGGGGTCTCCGTTCAGAAACACGACCGAAGAGGAAAGAGAGGAAATGGACAGGCTCGTGAGCGAGATATTCGCGTACTTCCTGGAGGATGTCGCCAAGAACAGGGACCTCGACGAGGAAGCCGTAGAGCGCGTAAAGGATGGCGGCCTTTTCCTGGGCAAGGAAGCGCTCGAAATCGGCCTGGTGGACGAGCTGGGCACATGGCAGGACGCCAAGGTAGTGGCAAGGAACTCTTCGGGGGCCGTCTACCCCGAGTACGTTGAGATACAGAAGAGGGGCATGAACATATTCGACCTCATCTCCGCTTTCTTATGAAGATATCCCGATCCAGAAATGTGACATGGATGCGCCAACATGGCCTGTGAATTCAGGCCTGCCCTGATTTCCCTTGCTCTTCAGCCGCATCCTTTTCTTCCTCTCGAACTGCCGGCTTGCCCTGGTGCTTCTCTTCAGGCTGTACGCCCTTCTTCTCGAACTCGGTGTATCCGCACCTTCCGCAGTACATCCTTTCCTTGTGAGCTGCCAGGAAGGTTCCTGATCCGCACCTGGGGCAGTTCTTCCTCTTGCGGCTCAGGGAACCGTCCTTGACTTCATAATACTCCCATATCTTCAGTGATTCGTGCTTCCTGCCGGTCCTCTTCGACTTCTCCTTGGTCTTAACCTTCTTCTCCTTGGAAACACGTGCCACTTCCCCTGGCATGATCATTCCTCCTTCTTCGAGCCATCCTCTTTCACGGGCTCCTCTTCACCGCCGCCTTCCTCGTCCTTCTCCTCCGCTGGCTCCGCTTGCGATCCGCTCCCGGTTTCGGGCTCTTCATCCCCCTTTCCCTTCTCGGCAGCCTCCTCTTCTTGAGGTGTCTCGGCCTGCTCCCCCTTCATCTTCTCCTTCTTCTCGAGGAAGGCCTTCACCTTGCGCTGCTGCCTGGCTAGCATGGCAGGCAGGATGTCTTGCTTGTCCTTGTAAACCAAGACCTTTATCGCGCTCTTTGCGCTGCCCCTCTCGCTGAAGATCTTGTCTATCACCACGAGCTCCTCCTTGGTGCCGAGCTTCCTGACGACCTCGGGGAGTAATTCATGTCGGCTGGGCGTCTCCTTGCCGGGATGCTCGGCGCCGAGCCAATACCTCTTCCTCTTCCTGAGAGGGTTGTCCTTCTCGGTCACAATCTCGAGCTTCATCCTCATGCACCTTTCGGGCCAATCTTACATTATTCCTTTGGAGTATTTTTATAACTATGGGCATATTAAAGCTTTTCAGCGTTCATCGCGTTCGCACAAGGCAGAAATCCGCTTGCATTAATCGGAGACGGATCAAACCGAAAGCTTCATGAAATCCTTGGCGATGACGGAGTTGCTGAATATCTTCTTCGCTTCCTGCTCGATCTCCGACAGGTCGGTGTATCGCCGGCTGAAATGTGTTAGTATGAGCTTCTTCACACCTGCATTCTTGGCTATCCTTGCCGCCTCCTTCGCGCCCGTGTGCATCATGTCCTCCACCTCATCGGCGAAGGTGGTGTCATGTATAAGGATGTCGGCCTTTTTCGCGATCTTCAGCATGTTGTCGCATTTCCTCGTGTCGCCCGAATAGACTATCTTAGACCCCTTCTTCGTGACGCATACATCTCGCAGGCTGATCACCTTCCCGTTCAGCGTTATCTTGCCATGCTCCTTCAGCTTCCCCACCAGGGGACCCTGCTTCAGGCCGTACAGCCTGTTGGCCTTCTGGATGTCCACGTTCACCCTGTCGTGCTCCTGCAGGCTGTACGCCACTGCCGGGACGCTGTGCTCGACAGGTATCGAACTCACCTCGAAATCGCGGGTCCTCAAGAGGCTGGTTATGTCATCGCCGTCGTAAGGGACGGGCTCGGGCATCACCTTGAACTTCGTGCCCCAGTAGCCGAGGTCAAGTATGTCGCCGACGAACCTGTCCGCTTCCGGCCCGTACACATGCAGCGGCCTCCTCCTCTCCTCGAGGTTCATGGTCAGGAGCAGCCCTATCAGCCCCGCCCAGTGGTCGGCGTGCCAGTGCGTGATGAAGATGTTGTCTATCCTCATGAAGTTCAGCCTGGCCTTGAGTATCTGCCTCTGGGTGCCTTCCCCGCAGTCGAAGAGCATGTACTGACCCTCGTGCCTCATCCATATCGCGGCATGGTTCCTGCTTGGCGTAGGGATCCCCGATCCAGTGCCCAGGAATACCAGTTCTATCATGATATCATGTTGTCCTCGCTCCTTTAAACCATTTCCGCGTAAAAACTGTAAATAATATAAAATTTTTGCTCCCAATAATACATAATGGTGGGAATAGTGGGATTGATAGAGAGCTGCGAGGATTGCGGCTCCGTGTGGGACACGACGATCTGCATCAAGACGAAGAAGCCGTTGTGCAGGTCATGCTGCGACATGGACTGCCCCAACCACTACTCGTGCTGGGGCAGGTACTATTAGGAGAAATTCACGCGTCCTTCTTCCCAGCTTCCGCCGGGTTTCCTTCCTGCTTGTCGGGCTTCTTCACCGCGACCGTCCCCTTGGGCCTCACCTTGTAGGCTGCGACCAGGTCGGGATCCTTCCCGACCACCTGCGCGGCCTTGACGGACAGGTTCACCGCGAAAGAACCGACTGGCTGCACCAATCCAAGGTACTTGAACAGGTAGTACTCCAGCAGCTCCTTGGCCTGGTTCAGGGAGGCCGGGGTCACGTCCCCGCTGAGCTCCTCGCTCACGGACCTGAACACCTTGTTCAGGAAGGCAGGCTCCTCCGGGGTCGCATACGTTATGACGGATGACAGGACCGTGGACAGCCTCTTTATAAGTTCGTCAAGCTTGTACCTCTTGCCGAGGTCCTTTGAGTACCCGTCAACCAGCGTGTCGAAGATGTCCGACACGTTTATGTCGCTGAGGTTCTTGTTTATCAGCTTGGTTTCGAACCTCTCGCTGAAAGCCACTACCTTCTCGTTTCCCGCATCCATCTCCTTCAGTATCCCCATGCCGACGAGGTTCTCCAGGTCCTTGCTCGCGTCAGGGAACCTTGGGGTGATGATGTTGCTGCTCACGGATCCGCCCATCCTGAAGACGAACCACAATATCTCCGAAAGCTCGTTGATCTTGGGAGAAAGCCTGATGAACTCCCCCATGAATGCCTTTTCCGTGGATTCAAGAATTTTTTCCATGAGGTATATATCCTGCCAATAAATATAAGTCTATTGGTCGCCCAAAATTCGGCGTTCATCCGGGTGCTGACAGAGCCCCAAGAATCACCGGATGGCCTATAAGCCGGCCTCCTTCCTGAGGATCGCTGCCTTGTCCGTCTTCTCCCATGTGAAATCCGGGTCGTGCCTGCCGAAGTGCCCGTAGTTCGTGGTCTTCTGGTATATGGGCCTCTTGAGGTCCAGGGCTTTTATGATGTCGGCCGGCTTCAGGGAGAAATGCTTCCTCACGAGCTCGGTTATCTTCTTCACCGGAACGCGGTTCGTTCCGAAGCATTCCAGGTGTATCGACACCGGATCGGCAATCCCTATGGCGTACGCGAACTGTATCTCGCATTTTTCCGCAAGGCCCGCATTCACTATGTTCTTTGCTATGTATCTCGCCATGTAGGTGGCTGACCTGTCCACCTTGCTCGGGTCCTTGCCCGAGAATGAGCCTCCTCCATGACGGCCGATCCCTCCGTAAGTGTCAACGATGATCTTCCTTCCGGTCAGTCCGGAATCCGCATACGGCCCACCCCTAACGAAGGCTCCCGTAGGATTCACGTGAATGATGGTCTTGTCATCAATCCATTTCCCGCAGATGGGCTTTATGACCTTCTCGGTCACTTCCTTCGTGATTTCGCTGAAGCTTACGTCGGCGTCGTGCTGCGTGGAAATGAGCACGGTATCCGCCCTCAGGGGCTTCCCTACCTCGTCGTATTCTATGGATACCTGGGCCTTCCCGTCGGGCCTCAGCCATGTTATCTCGCCGTTCTTCCTGGCCTCCGCAAGCCTCATGGTGAGCTTGTGCGACAGCATTACTGGCAATGGCATGAGCTCAGGGGTCTCGCTGCAGGCGAATCCGTACATCATGCCCTGGTCCCCGGCTCCCTGCTCCTTGTGCAGCCCCTTGCCCGAGCTGACGCCCTGGTCGATGTCGGGGGACTGCTCGGTTATCTGGGTCCAAACGGAGCAGGTCTCCCACTCTATGCCGTAATGCGAATCGGTATATCCTATCTTCTTGATCACGCCCCTGGTTATCTTGGGCACGTCCACCCATGCATTGGTGGTCATCTCCCCGAAGACCATGACGCCTCCGTTCTTCGTGGCCGCCTCTATGGCAACCCTGCTGTTCGGATCCTGACTCATCGCATCGTCAAGTATCGCGTCAGCTATCTGGTCGCACATCTTGTCCGGATGGCCCTCTGTCACGGACTCGGATGTTATTATATGCCTCTCGGCCATAAAATCACCTCAAACGTATATCGAACAATCAATCCCGAACCGGTGAATCCCAACCATTCATGCATATTCAGGATAGATAAAATTGTCTTGGTTGCTTTAAATAATTTTTTATATTCGATGATGCTATATGATAACTGGTAGTTATAATGATAACGGGCAAATATATAAAAGAATTGAGGGAATCCGCCAGGATATCGCAGACTGACCTGGCTGCCATGGCTAACATATCCCAGGCGCACATAGCCAAGATTGAGACGGAGAAGGTCAATCCGAGGCTTTCCACTGTCAACACCCTGCTGACGATCCTTCAAAGGAGGGAGAAGAAGACCACGTGCGGTGACATCATGTCGAGGAGGATCATCCCCGTGAAGCCTCACGACAATGTTAAGAAAGCCGTCCACCTGATGAGGAGCTTCGGTATCTCCCAGCTCCCGGTCATGGAAAGGGGGATGATGGTCGGTTCCATAAGCGAAGGGACCGTCATAAAGCACATGGACAGGAACCCCGCCTATGTCGATATAGAGGAAATCATGGACAGCCCCTTCCCTGCGGTCAACGAGGATGACTCCCTTGAGTTGCTGCCCGACCTGCTGGAGTTCCATCCCGCAGTCATGGTGAACAAGAGGGGCCGGGCCGCCGGTATAATCACCAAAGCCGATCTGCTCGGGGCGAAACAGGCGTGAATCGCGTCAATAATCGGTGCCTTTATATTAACCAATATCGATGCGGTCTGATTTATTCTTTCTCCCCGCACAGGGAGAGCAGCTTCACCCATTCCTCATCGACGCGCCGCTGTATATGCCCGATGACATGCTCGTTCCCCGGCATGAACAGATGCTTGAACCTGCTCTGGTTCCTCATGAACTCGGCCACCGGTATCTTCTTCGCGGGCCTGTAGCTCAACTTGTACAACCCTTCCGATATCTCGTAGAGGGGCCAGAAGCAGCTGTCTACGGCGAGCCTGGCCGTCTCTATTGTCATGCTGGGCTTCGTTCCCCACAGCGTCGGGCATGTGGAAAGGACGACTACCACAGCGGGTCCATGCGCCTCGAACGCCTTCGCAGCCTTGTCGGTCAAGTCGACGAGGTTGCTCACAGAAGCCTGGGCAACATATGGTATGTCGTGGGCCGCGCATATCCTCACCAGGTCCTTCCTCCACGCTTCCTTGCCCGGCTTGACCTTCCCGGCTGGCTCAGTCGTGGCGCTCGCCCCGAAGGGGGTCGCGCTCGACCTCTGTCCCCCGGTGTTCATATAAGCCTCGTTATCATAGCAAACGTAGACGAAATCGTGACCCCTCTCGAGCGCACCCGACAGCGCCTGCAGGCCGATGTCATAGGTCCCCCCGTCCCCGCCGAACGCGACGAACTTGATTTCACCCTTCAACTTCCCCTTCCTCTTGAGGGCGTTGTACGCCGCCTCGACTCCGGATATCGTTGAAGCGGCGTTCTCGAACGCCGAATGGATCCAGGGCACGTCCCAGCTGGTATATGGATATATCGTGCTTGCGACCTCGAGGCAGCCCGTTGCAGAAGCCACCACCACAGGCTTCCTTGTCGATGCAAGAACAGATTTGACTATTATCGGTGTCGCGCATCCGCCGCACATCCTATGGCCTGAGGTGAACCTCGGGTCCCTGGACACTATATCTGCGAGTTCCTTGATTTTCATTCACAGTCGCCTTTCCCCTTTCATCGCAGCCCCTTGTATTCCATGCCTCCGGTCGTCTTTCCCGCCAGCAGCTCTTTGAACGCTTCCTCCACATCGCTCTCCAGCAGGTCCCTTCCGCCGAGCCCGAACACGTAGCTCTGCAGCTTCGGCTTCTTGCCGGCCTCGTAAAGGGAGTTCCTGACCTCCGAGAACAGCGGGGCGTATGCCCCGAACGAGAATGACCTCTCCAGTACCCCGACGCATTTCGCCTTCCTGAGGGCATCCCTCACCTGCTCATATGGGAACGGCCTGAAGAGCCTGAGCTTGAGCAGCCCGACCTTCTTGCCGTCATGCCTGAGCCTGTCCACCACGGCCTTCGTGGTGCCCGCCGCGGAGCTCATCGTCACTATCACCGCTTCTGCGCCTTCCAGTCCATAGCTGTCGAAGTAAGGGTACTTGCTCCCGGTGACGCGCGAAAGATCTGCCCCGACCTTCAGATAAGCCTTTAGCGCATGCCCCATGGCCTCCTCCTGCTGCCTCTTCGTCTCGAAGAAGTAATCCTGCAGCTCGATGGCTCCTACGGTTATCGGGTTCTTCAGGTCAAGCAGAGAGTGTTCCGGCTTCCTTTCCCCTACGAACCTTTTCATGACGGCGTCGTCATGTAACTCTACGTTCTGTACGCAATGGGAAGTTATGAAGCCGTCTTCGCATACCATGACCGGGAGCTGGACGTCCGGATGCTCCGCGAGCTTGAGCGCCAGGAACACGTTCTCGTACGCCTCCTGCGCGCTCTCTGAATATATCTGCACCCACCCGAAATCCCTTGCTCCCATGCTGTCGGAATGGTCGCAGTGTATGTTTATCGGGGCCGACAGCGCCCTGTTCGCCACGGGCATAACTATGGGGCATCTCAGCCCGCTCGCCACCCCGAGCATCTCCCACATAAGGGCCAATCCCGCTGAGCAAGTTGCCGTCATCGCCCTCGCGCCTGACAGTGAAGCTCCTATGCACGCCGACATCGCGGAATGCTCCGATTCTACCCTCACCATCTCGGTATCGACAATGCCGTTAGCCACGAACCTGGCGAACTGCTCCACTATAGCCGACTGGGGAGTTATGGGATAAGCAGCCACGACGTCCGGATTTATCTGCCTCATGGCAGCCGCTATGGCGTAGTTGCCCGTCAGGGGGACCATCTTCTTCTTGCATTTCTTCTCAAGGCCGCTCATCCGAACTTCGCCTCCTCCACCATCGTTATCGCCTTGACCGGGCACGTCTGTGCGCAGATGCCGCATCCCTTGCAGTAATCGAGATTGATGGGCGTCCTCTTGCCCTTGACGAACCTGACGGCGTTGTCGGGGCAGTAGGCTGCGCAGAAGGCGCACTGTATGCACTTCTTCTCGTCGATTACGGGCCTGAACGCCCTCCATGACCCGGTCTTGTGGTCAAGGGCGCTCGCTGCCCTGGTGATGATGCCCGCCGCCGGGATCTCGCGCCATCCGCATTTCCTCTTCAGCTGCTCCTTGCTGGGGAACTTCGCTGCCATCATGCCACCTTCTCGTACGCCTCCTTTATGGCGTCTATGTTCGCCTGGGTCTTCTCCTTGCCTATCTTGTGCAGGAACATCTTCTCAACCTTTTCGATGAGCGATTCGAGGCTGATGACCCCGGTGACCTTGATGAGCGCGCCGAGCATCGGCGTGTTAGGCAGGTTCCTTCCTATTTTCCTGATCGATATGCCAGTCGCGTCGACGGCGTATGTCTTGCCAGCGAATCCGGCTTCATTCCTGATCTCGGCAGCCTTCTTGTTCGTGTTGACGATGAGTATGGATTTGCCTGTCATCCCATTGGTGACGTCGACCTGCTCCAAGAGCGTCGGGTCTATGACCATGACGATGTCCGGCCTGAGTACGGGCTCATACGTTGTTATCCGCTTGTCGGATATCCTCGCATAGGTCACCATGGGGGCACCAGACCTCTCGGGACCGTACTCGGGGAAGGCCTGAACCTGCTTCCCCTGGTCCATGGCCGCCTCGACTATGAGCTGGGAGGCGGACTTCGCCCCCTGACCGCCCCTCCCGTGGATCCTTATCTCGACAATTCCCTTAGCATCAGCCATACTAATCTATTACTCCATGGAATGTAATAAATTGCCCTCATCCACTTAAATACATATACAAGGGAATCGGCAGAAGACGATAATTGCTGACGGCATGACAAAGTATGACAGTGAATATATCAAAGATATTTAAGAAATCCTGAGAAATATATTCCTGTCATGTTGGCGGGTGATAAATTGATCGATGAGGCGTCCAGGAAGAAGCTGGCCGACGGGATCGACATTCTGATCTCTATGCAGAGGAAGTTCCAGACCGAGCACGGCTTCGATTTCTGGAGGCAATCCTCCGGTAAGAGGAGGGAGATGTTCATAAGGACCCTCTTCGCCGCCATGTCTGAGCTTGCAGAAGCTGGGGACGAGGTGAACAAGTGGTGGAAGAAGGGGAGCAAGGAGCCCGAGTCGCTTGACATCAAGAGGAAGGAAATCATGGAGGAGATGATCGACTCCCTGCACTTCTTCCTTTCATGCCTGCTCATCCTCAGGGCGGACGGCAACGAGGTGGCCGACACCTACCTGCGCAAGCTGGGGGTGAACTTCGACAGGCAGAGGGACGGTAAGCTCGGCTATGTATAGGTGGGTCGCATGAAGGACGGGGTTAGGAGGATTTCCGATCATTTGCTCAAGAGCAAGGCCAGTAAGACCCTGCCCGTTAATCCCGTTCATGAAAAGGTTGAGCAAAAGAAGAAGGAACTGCAGAAGAGGATGAGGATTCCCAAGATCCTTTTCTCGGTGCTGTTCGCGGCCATGTTCATCGTGCTGACGAAGACCAAGATGTTCCCGATCCTTGGGACAGATTTCAACTTCTCAATGGGCGTCATGTTCGGCCCCGCACTGGGAGGGTTGCTGGGCGTCAATCTCGGGATCGCGACCATCCTCGGATCCCAGCTTGTTGGAACGGCAATCGGTCTCTACAAGCTGAAGGACACCCTCAGCCTGCTCATATTCTTCCCGATACTCATCGGTTCCATATATTTCTCGAGGAGCTTCAGGGGTGACCGGAGGCTCCTGGCGATCCCCGCGGCCTGCATCGTGCTGTTCCTGCTGCATCCCATAGGCCTGCAGGTTTGGTACTTCTCCCTCTTCTGGCTGGTCCCCATGGCCATAATCAGCTTCAAGGACAGGATAGACAATGCCCTCAGGCATCCCGTGGCGAGGACGTACTCTTATTCCCTAGGGACCGCGTTCGTCGACCATTCCGTTGGGTCTGTCGTCTACCTTTGGTTCCTGGCCATACCGGCCGAGTTCTGGATTGCCGCAATTCCCCTGGTCGTCATTGAGCGGCTGCTGATCGCGCTGGGCATAACGTTCAGCTTCCACTCGGTCAAGGCTGCGATGAAGGCATTGCAGGAAGTGGCGGTAGCGGTGGCGAACGCCGGAAGGGAATCCTCCCGGGATTCAGCCGGCGGAATGGGGATACCCGTACCGGCGGAGTGAACAGCGGCGAGCATCCGGGCATTTTTAGCCGCTCATTTTATCTGCTTTGAATTGATTATATTAAATATCCTGAAACGAAAATTAATGGATAAAATGGTGATATGCGCAATGGATTCTTCATTGCGTGATTTACAGGATCCATGTGATCATAATGAAGAGCTTCTCCGACAGGCTGCTCGGTGAAATATTGAAGAAGAGGAATCCAAGCATCATAGGCCTTGACCCCGACATGGCCAAGATGCCGGCCTCTCTTCTCGAATACTTCAGGGACAAGGAAAAGGACATGTTCGAGGCTGCAGGCAGATGCATCCTGGAGTTCAACAAGAGGATAATAGACAGCATTCATGACATAGTTCCCGCGGTGAAGCTGCAATCGGCCTTCTACGAGCAATGCGGCCCCGCGGGTTTCCGGGCTTTCCTCGGCACGGCGGAATACGCCAGGCGGAAGGGGCTCATCGTCGTGGGCGACGTTAAGAGGTCTGACATAGGGAACTCGACCATGGCTTACTCGAACGCTTACCTTGGAAAGGTCCCCTTGTTCGGTTCTCTCGAGCCAGTCTACGATCTCGACGCTGTCACAGTCAATCCCTATCTTGGCTCAGATGGGATAAAGCCTTTCGTCGAGGACTGCAGGAAGTACTCAAAAGGCATATTCGTGCTGGTCAGGACTTCCAATCCCTCTTCTTCGGAGCTGCAGGACCTCGGATCGGGAGGCGTCACGGTATCCGAGGCTGTGGCAAGGCTGGTAAACAGACTCGGGGAAGGCATGATAGGGGAGAGCGGTTACAGCCCCGTGGGCGCGGTTGTGGGCGCCAACCGGAAAAGGCTTGCCTCCAGGCTGAGGAAGGCGATGCCGAGGTCCATATTCCTCGTGCCGGGATTCGGCGCTCAGGGGGGGTCCGCCAAGGATGCGGTCAATTTCTTCGATGAAAGGGGACTTGGCGCCGTGATTCATGCCGCCAGGAGCGTCATCTTCGCATATGAGAAATCCGGGAAGGGGGAGGATTACCGGGAGGCGGCAAGGGCGGCAGCGGAAAGCATGAGGGATGATATCGTGAAGGCAATGAAGGGATCAGGAAAATGCCCCTGGCAGGCCAATTCGAAGCTTTAAATATTCATACCAACTCTTTATAGATTAACGGGCTGCGCCAGCGGGGTGTTGACATGTCGGATTATGAGAAGCTGCTCAAGATATGCATTGACAGGCTGCCATGCGAGTGCGGGAAGGGGGACAGGTTCTGCATCCCCAAGGCCGACGTGCTCATCCAGGGAGCCAGGACGATATTCTTCAATTTCTACGATGTCGCGAACGCCCTGAGGAGGGACCCCAAGCATCTGCTCAAGTTCTTCCTGAAGGAGCTGGCGACCTCGTATGAGGAGAAGGACAGGAAGGTCATATTCACGGGGAAGTTCCCGGGAGCGCTGATAAACAAGAAGATAGAGATGTACGTCAAGAACTACGTCTCGTGCCCCAACTGCGACAAGCCGGACACGAAGTTGATGAAGGTGGAAAGGATAGAGGTAATGAAATGCGAAGCCTGCGGATCGAGGCATGCGGTCAAGCGTGTATAGCGAAGCCTCCCTTATTTTAACCAGCCGGACTCAATCTTAATATGGCCGCCAAAAAAGCCCAGATGTTCGTCGCAACGGCCGTCTTCCTGACTGGCCTGCTTTTCGTCGTGCAGCAGGCGCTTGTCATCTACTCCGTCATAGACATGACAACGCCATTCCTTGAGAAGGACAGCTACATGGTCATGAACATCATAGATGCAGTGAATTACAGCATCATCACGCAGAAGGACACCGGCGATCCCATTCAGGATTGCTCCGATTTCGAGAACACCCTCAAGGAGCTTCTGTCGTCCTTGCGGGATGATTTCAGCAGGAAGGGATATCTCATGATATCGCAATACTCGCTCAGGTGCACCTACTGGAACAACGCGTATCCTCAGCCTGCGCCTCTTAATCTGACGTTGAGCTTCACGGGGGACTACGAATCCGTCGGGACCGTAAGACTTTACCATAATGGTTGAATAGGTGATCATGGCATGGCTTTCTTCAGCGCCGTCGAGATCAAGGACATCGTAATATCGATCCTCGTTCTATGCGTCGTTTTCTCCTACCCGGAGATTCTGACAGAGCCCGCCTTCTTCATGGTTTCGCTTGCGGCGGTTGGGCTTGCCTTCATGGGCCACGAGCTTTCG
>JAFGSV010000008.1 GCA_016934325.1 Candidatus Aenigmatarchaeota archaeon
ATTGGGCGACAAGCGTGTCGGGGACCTTTCGGAAGGCGAGCTGAAGAGGATCGAGGACATCATCGCCAATCCCGGCAAGCACGGGATTTCGCCCTGGCTATGCAACAGGCGGTCCGATCCGGAGGACGGCGCGGACAAGCATCTGATATCAGCCCAGCTCGAGCTCAGGCGCAAGATGGACATAAACGAGCTGAAGAAGAGGAAATGCTACAGGGGGGTCAGGCACATAATAGGATTGCCCGTAAGGGGCCAGAGGACGAGGAGCTCCTTCAGGAAGGCCGCCACTGTCGGGGTCAGCAGGGTCAAGGCCAAGCCGGCTGCGGCGAAGGCTGCCAAGAAGTGATTCACATGAGGAAGATAAGGAAGAAGTTCAAGAATCCGAGGATGTCCTGGGATTCGGACAACATCAGCGAGAGGAAGGGCATCATGAGGAACTACGGCCTGCGCAGGAGGAGGGAGATTCTCATAGCGCAGGAGATACTGAGGAACTTCAGGAGAAGGGCCAGGGACCTGATCGCCGAGAAGGACGAGGTGAAGACCAAGGCTTTGCTCGACAAGCTCGTGAAGCTGGGGCTGCTCGGCAAGGACAAGGGCCTGGACGACGTGCTGGCGCTGACGATCAGCAACATCCTCGACAGGCGCCTGCAGACGGTGGTCTGGAAGAAGGGTCTCGCCGCGACCCCGAAGCAGGCGAGGCAGTTCATAACCCATTGCCACGTAACCGTCAGCGGCAAGGTGGTGAGGTCGCCGGCTTATATCGTTCCCGCGCAGGAGGAGCCCGGCATAGCCCTCCAGCAGGTATCGGCGGAAAAGGGTGGTGGATGATGGCGAAGGAAGGCAAATGGGGCATAGCGCACATATACTCGAGCGAGAACAACACGATCATCCACATCACGGACATGAGCGGCGCGGAGACCATAAGCAGGGTCACCGGGGGCATGATCACGGACAGGGACAAGGACAAGGGAAAGGCGTTCCCCGCCATGAGGGCCGCGAGGAGGGCCGCGGGAGAGGCCATGGAGAAGGGCATCACGGGGTTGCACCTGAGGATAAGGGCTCCTGGGGGCCACAAGAAGAAGATACCGGGCGAGGGCGCCCAGCCAGCCATAAGGGGCCTTGTCAGGGCGGGCCTCAGGATAGGCAGGATAAAGGACGTGACCCCGGTCCCGCACGACACGACGAAGAAGCCGGGGGGCAGGAGGGGCAGGAGAGTATAGTCATTTTGCATCATATTCGCTTCAGCTGGCATGAAATCGTTTTTCAATTATCATGAGGGATTGGAATGGCAAAATCGCACAGGCCAAGGAAAGGTAGCAGGGCATTCTGGCCCAGGAAGAGGGCGAAGAGGATATTCCCGTCGGTGAAATCGGTCCCCGATAGCAGGGACGACAATGTTGCTCCGCTCGCTTTCGCCGGCTACAAGGCCGGCATGACGAGCGTGAGCTACATCGACAACAGGAAGGCTTCGGCAAACAGCGGCAAGGAGATCGTCGAAGCCGTGACGGTCCTTGACTGCCAGCCCCTGTCAGTCATAGGGATGAAGCTCTACAGGCAGGGCGAGAGGGGCCTGGTCAGCGAGGGGACGGTATGGCACGAGAACCTGCCGCGGGATTTAGGCAGGGCCCTCGATGTCCCGAAGAAGCCGCACATGAAGAAGGAGCTGGTCGACAAGAAGCTCGACGGGCTGTCCGAGATCAGGATAATCGTGAGCACCCAGCCGAGGGGGTCTGGAATCGGCAAGAAGAAGCCGGAAGTCTTCGAGATACCGCTCTCGGGTGATGTCGAGAAGCAGTGGGCCTACGCCCTCGAGAGGCTTGGGAAGGAGATACTCCCTGCTGACGTGTTCGCGCAGGGCGAGGTCGTGGACGTCAAGGCCGTCTCGAAGGGCAAGGGGTTCAGCGGAGTCGTCAAGAGGTTCGGGGTCAAGATAAGGGGCAGGAAGCACGGCGGCAAGAGGAGGCTCATTGGCAACATCGGCTCCCGGACGCCCGCGAGGGTGCTGCCGGGCGCCATCGCGATGGCGGGGCAGCTCGGCTTCCAGACGAGGACCGAATACAACAAGAAGATACTCAAGATAGGCGAGGGGGGCATCGTGCCCAGGGGCGGCTTCGTCAACTACGGCAGGGTCCCCAAGAACTACATGCTCATACAGGGCTCGGTCCCGGGCCCCAGGAAGAGGCTGGTCGTCCTCAGGAAGGCTATGAGATGGAAGGGCAGCCCGGCCCCGGTCGAGATCAAGCACGTTTCCCTGGAACCCCAGCAGTGATGAGGGGAACTTTTTTAACCGAAGCGGATATCTCAATTTGCGATTTCTACTCGTGCTCGTAAGAGAAGAGGTCTATGAGGAAGATCGCGAAAGGCATGATGACGATCAGCAGGCCTATGAGAAGGGCTATCATGAGCGGATTCTGGAGGCTTATGGGCGACTCGCCCATGGCGTATATGGAAATCATCGAGATGAATACTGCCGCGATAATGATAACGACGACGAGCAGATAGACATTGCTGAACAGGGTCCATATGACGTTCCACAGGCCCGCGAAGAAGTTGTATACCGGAGAGAGCGCCCAGCCCATGATTATGAGCACTATCACTATCACGATGATGACGGCTATCCAGGCTATCACGGACACGGGGTCGAGCTGCACCGTCTTGATGCCCTCGCCGATCAGGTAGAAGATCGAACCGAGCAGGGACAGGACGACGATTATGACCAGCGCCACCACTGCGTAGCCCCACTTGGTGCCATGGTACGTCTCGTCCTTGGTCTTCCAGACGGACATAATAATTATTTAGTGCTGATAAGATATAAAAGGGTGGAAAAAGGTTATCCGGGCTATAATTCACTCTTGCAGTAATCCATAGCATTGGCGAATATTATCAGCCCGTCACCTTCACTTTTTGGTCCCCTTTCAGATGTCCAGTTCTCGTCCGTGAGCGGATCGATCCTCGCCTCAGGATGTGGCATCAATCCAAGGACCGTTCCTTTCTCCTTGTCACATATCCCTGCGATATGCAGGACAGATCCCGTCGGGTCCCAGCTCCTCCTGTAATCACCGTATGGCTCCAGCACTCTTCCATCAGGGTCTGTGTAGGTGAAGACGACTTGGTCATTCGCAAACAGCTTCTTGACAATGGTCCTGTCCCCTTGATAATAACCTTTCGTAATGAGCTTGCCCTGCCCGTTCCTCATCGGGAATGTGCGGACGTCCTCTATCCCTCTGGTGAATATACATTTGCCGTTGTTGACGTGTTTCAGATGCACTGGATAGTCCCTGAAATCGCCGCAGTCGTTATAATAGAGGGTGATGTCGCTTTCTCCCAAGAAGTCGTCGCTAGTAAGAAGGCCAGCCTGGACAGCCTTTTGGAAACCGTTGCAGACGGCAAGAATGATCTTCCCATCGCCATGGAACTTCCTGAATTGGTCAGCAAGCTTTCTTCTTATCAGGGCCCCTTCTATCCCGCCCGCCCTTACATAGTCGCCGAACCCGAACCCTCCTTGCATGAACAGGAAGTCATAGTTGTTTATGTCATCCCTTCCACCGAGAAGGTCGTATATGTGCACATCCTTGTGATCGAATCCCACCGTAGCGACGGCATGCCTGCTCTCCCGATAGCAGTTCGCCCCGGGACCTGCAAGTATGGCGCATCTGTACTTTCCCATCAGTATCCCCTCAGGGGAGCCTTCCAGGCCTCCCCCAAAACGTTTATGTCACTATTGACGACCTTCCTGCCGCCATTGCCGTATATGGTCAGGTATGGGCTGTCGGTCACGGTCCCGATCCTCGCTATGTCATAATCTCCCATCTCCCCCTCGAACCGCGATGACATGCTTTCGGGGACTGTGAGAAGGGCCCTTCCGAGCGACTCGGAGAACATCTTCTGCCAGTCCTTCATCCCTTCTTCGGCAGGCAGCTTGGAGATATCCAGCTCCATCCCGAGCCTCCCTCCGTAAGCCATCAGCGCAGCAGCCGCACCCAGACCTCCGTGGTTCACGGACTTCGCAGCCCTTACTATCTTCTCTTTTGGCAGCCTTCCGGTCGTGATGACCTTGCTCAGCTTCCTGTACATCTGCCCTGCCCGCTTCCCGTCGATTGTTGGTACCCCATTGCCGACATAGCCGTCGATGTGGTAATACTTCCATCCGGCCAGAGGCTCGGTCTCGCCGGACCCGTCCTGTATCCAGTAGAACTGGCTTCCTCCCATCTCCGGTTTGGTCTTGCCGACCGCATATACAAGGTTCCCGGGCCTTTTCGCAAACGAGCTAACGCAGGTCCCGACATCATCAATCACGCTTCTCGTATGGGCGATCAGCGTTGGAGCGATATAGTACAGCTCTCCGGTGTTGGGGTCCTCCCAGTGGTTGTTCATGCTGTCCTTTCCAACATCGCATGGGATATCATATTCGTACATCCTGTCGGTGAACGCCTGAAGGCTCACGGCAAGCCTTCCAAGCTCTTCGGGATCCCCCTTGCAGTTCGCCATCGCCCAGTTATCGAATATCGTCATCCTGTCGAGATTGCCGCCATGCACGATATTGTTCCTGATGGCCGTATCGAATATCGCGCTCACCCCATGGCCGGCATGCTTGAGCGTCTTCCTTGCGTCCGTGTACACGGAGATCACCCATCCTTTATCGCAACCGGGGATTGGCCTGTAGACTACGGCATCGTTGGGCCCGTCGTATCCGGGCCCGGTCAGCTGGGGAAGGATTGTCCCTCCCTGCACCTGATGGTCGAAAGGCCTGATCTGGGTCTCTTCGTTGGAGCACACGTTGAAGCTCCCAAGGACTTCAGTCAGCTGGCCCGTAAGGTCATCGGCCACCTCGATCTTGGGCTCCGGCAGTTCCTTGACATGGAACGTCGCTTCCCTCTCAACCTTGGGCTTTCCGCCGTGCAGATAATCCAGGTCCATGTCCATCAGAACCTTCTTATCTTTCTCATTGTTGTATACGACGGCCCTTCCGGAGTCTGTCATCCTTCCGATGGGATAGGCCTCGATCTTATGCCTTGAGAACACATCCAAGACATAAGCCACGTCATCAGGGGCCACGACTATCGCCTGCCTTTCCTGGGATTCCGATATCACCTTCTCGGAATTGGTCATCCCGCCTTCCTTTGTCCTGACATTGTCTATATAAATCTCAATTCCCCCTGTCCTCTTCGCGGTCTCAAAGGCGGATGAGGACAGCCCCCCGCCCCCGAAATCCTGGCAGTACTTGGCTTTCCTTTCTTTGAATATGCGTTCCACAAGGTCGTAAGACCAGCTCTGCTGCTCCAATGGATTGCCTATCTGGACACCGGCTACCGCCTGTGCACGGTCTTCGGAAGCCTTCCTCCCCACGGATGAGAGGGTGGCGCCGTGTATCCCATCCCTCCCGGTCCTTCCCCCTATAAGGATGAAGACGTCTCCCGGATCAAGGCCTTCCTCTTGGGTCTTCCTGTAATATTCGAGGTCCACGAGCCCGAACGACCCGCCGAAAACCAGCGGATTGTTCGCATTTGCCTTGCTGTATTGCGTTGCGGCCATCACAGTCGGGACGCCCATCTTGTTCCCATAATCCTGGTTCCCCCTGTTGATCTCCAGAAGATACACCATCGTTGGCTTCCTCTGCACCATCTCGGCAGGGGTGTCCGGATCGGGAAGGACCGGTATGAAGGTATTAGCCCTAACGTCAGAAAGGGTGGCCTCCGGGTCCCTTATCACACCTCCGGTGCATGTATTGGAGCCACCGAACGGGCCTTCCCCCGAAGGATAATTGTGCGATTCGCACTTTCCCGACCATCCATACTCCCTCCCGCCATGCTTGGCGAATTCTATGATGCCGGCATCGTCAGCAAAAGCCATAACGACCCATGGCTTGTTGAGCTTCTTGGTCGCAGCCATTATCGTGTCCTTGAGCATGCTCTCGTAGGTATGCTCCCTTACTGTGGAACCCGAATAATCCGTCAGGTGAATGCGGCCGTTGATGGTTCCGTGAGCGGAATGCTCGCACCATGACTGCCCATTCACCTCGAGAGAGAGCTCAATTAGATCGGCATCCACGGTGGTTCCTGCCTGCCTGTAGTGCCCCATCTGCCCCCTCAAATATTCCTGGACCAGCTTCGTCTCTCCCGGAAGGAAAGACAAGCCGTGGGCTGCGCTGAATTTCTCAAGATCCGGTCCGTCAAGATCGAAGAAGTTGGTAAATGACAGGTCAGGTTCGCTCTTCCTAGACATTGTTCCCACCCATAGGTATCACTATATATGATTGGACCTTGCTGTCAGCCAGCTTCTCTTCTTTGCATATCTTGCCTATCTGCTCCCTGGTCAGGTTACCGAATATTTCATACTCATCGATTTTTCTGACAGGTCCGAGCTTTGTGCTGAAGATGATGTCAAGAGCAAGTTTCGTCGCATCTCCCCAGCTGTCGCTGATCAGCGGCTTTCTCTTGTAGCCCACTCTTACCTTCCAGGACCCCCGATAACCTTCTGGCACGATGGGCTGCTCATAGACTGGAACATCCCCCAAGTAATCGTGTTCCTCAACTACGGTGTCTGCTAGGAGAACATCCCCGAATTCCTTTGCTTGATTTGCGGGGATGTCATCTGCGAAGAAATACAAGGTCCTGGTGCCGACGGAATCGACCGGTACGCACATTACGTTATTGATGTAATCCCTTGTCCTCTCACCTCTAACGTCAGGGATTCCGTCCTTGGAGCGTACCTCAATGACCGTTGGCATGAAATGACCGAAAAAATCTGATATTGATAATTGGCAGAAAATAATTTAAGCAGTGAAAAACACAGCGGCGGAATTTGAAAGCTTTTAAATATTGATTACATGAAATAATTCTTAAGTGGTCGTTATGAAGGTTCCCGTTTACGGATTGAATGGCGAGGCCAAGGGCGACGTCAGCCTGGCTAAGGCGTTCAGCAGGCCGGTCAGGACCGACGTGATAAAAAAGGCCGTCTTGGCGGAGCAGGCCAGGAAGAGGCAGCCTTACGGCTCCGACCCGCTCGCCGGTCAGAGGACGTCCGCCAAGTACAAGGGGCGGAGAGGCATCCGTGGCAGCATGATGAACAGGGAGATGGCCAGGATGAAGAGGATCACCGCCGGCGGCTACCTGAGGATGAGGGCAAGGTTCGTCCCCCAGGCCGTCAAGGGCAGGAGGGCCCACCCACCGAAGGCGGAGAAGAACTGGCTGAAGAAGATCAACAAGAAGGAGAGGACGCTTGCCCTCGTCTCCGCTATCTCGGGCACCGCCGACAAGGAGCTTATAACGGGCAGGGGCCATCTCATAGACGGGGTCAAGCACATACCGCTCGTCCTCGACGACAGGTTCCAGGAGCTGAAGAAGAACAAGGAGGTCGTGGCGACCCTCGCAGCGTTGGGGCTCGAGCCAGAGCTTGGCAGATGCTCGGAGACCAAGACGAGGGCAGGACGGGGCAAGACGAGGGGCAGGAGGACCATCAGGAAGAAGGGCCCGTTGATAGTCATTTCTGAGGACAAGGGGATAGTCAAGGCCGCGAAGAACATAGCCGGCGTCGACGTCTCTGACATAAAGAGCCTCGAAGTCAGCTCTCTGGCTCCGGGCACGGCACCCGGCAGGCTTACCATCTGGACCAAGTCCGCCGCCTCGGCAGCGGACAAGCTTGCTGGCGGCTGAATCTATCTATTTTAATCCTAAAAAACAAGCCTGAGAACGACCGCTTCAGGCCGTGGCGTTGATGTCGGCTTTGGTCGCCAGGTCCATATACTTGCCCAGGGGGAAATCAAAACCCCCATCCCACAATCCTTTTACCAGAAGATCCATCGCTTCGATGGAAGCCTGCGCCGATTCATCGGTTCTCAGGTCCCTGGGCAGATGGAAAACCCTGAAATTCGAATAGTCGTATTCCAGTATTTCCTGTTTCGGCAGGCTCGATTTCCATTTTTCGTCCTGATAGTGAGTGATGACCTTTGGAATCCCCTTTACTATCTCCCTGGCGAATATGTCACCGTCATGCAGAATGGTGCTATTCTCATGTTCCTCGACGGTGATGCAGGAGCAGACGAAAATCCTCAGGTCTCCGTCCTCGCTGACCTGGTACACGGGCCACGTGACGAAAGGACCTATATACTCGCCCGGATCGCCGTTCGCTGCCTCTCCGGTGTTCACCCTCACCGATTCCTTGGTCGGTATGCAATACTCTTCGAGGAGATCCTTGGCCTCGTATCTCGTCATCGCCCATTCGATGTTGGCTCCCAGGCCGTATCGATAGCTCGTTTCTGACAGGGCCTCGCAAAGGGAATACCTCCCCGTCCCGCAAGTATCGAAGGGCCCGAATCCGAGGGCGATGATCGTGCTCAGGCCATCTTTCTGCGGCATTTCCGGCGACATAAGGAATAGATTTGCCGTAACTTTTATAAATACATTATTTTCTTATCGTTGAGTAGCAAATGACACCAGATTGCGCGCGAAGCGTGATAAAGTGCAAACCTATAAATACTTTCCTTTATAAATTGAAAGAAATATAAGTATAGTTTGACAGTTAACGGGTAACAACTATGGCCGAAAAGCGGAAGCAGATGAAGAAGGCGGGAAAGGAAGCGGGGGTTAAGAAAAAGCCAGCCGGGAAAGCGGAGAATAAAGAGCCGAAGCACGACAGGCCGGAGAAGCATGGTGGGAAATCCGCGGAGAAGGGCTCCGGAAAGGGGAAGAAAGCCAAGAGCGCGAAGGACCCCTGGAAGGTGCTCAGGTTCCCGCACCTCGCCGAGAAGAGCATGAACATGGTCGAGTTCGAAAACAAGCTGACATTCATAGTCAAGAGGGAGGCCACCAAGACCCAGATAAAGGAGGCCGTCGAGAACCTGTTCGACGTCAAGGTGCTCAGCGTGCAGACCGAGTTCACCCCGAAGGGAGTCAAGAAGGCATACGCCAAGCTGAGCCCGGACCATTCGGCCAGCGAGATCGCATCGAGGCTCGGAATGGTATGAGTAATGGTATGAAATTGATGGCATTTGAATTATCATGGAAGCGGTGATATGGGTAAGAGGATAATCGCGCAGAGGAGAGGAAGGGGGACGTCCACGTACAGGTCCGGGAAGGGCAACTTCATGCGCAGGCTCAGCTACGCGAACGTCGGCGGGGTCGTCAGGGACATCGTGCATGACCCCGGCAGGACGGCGCCCGTGGCCGTCATCGACTACCTCGACGGCAGCAGGGGCAACATACTCGCCAAGGAGGGCCTCGCCGTCAACGACAGCACGCAGGAGATCGTCCTGCCGCTGGCGCAAATTCCGGAGTCGAGGCCCATATTCGCCATAGAGAGCACCCCGAACTCGGGGCCCACATTCTGCAGGTCGGGAGGCTCCTTCGCCATGATCGTCTCAAAGGACAAGAAGTCGTGCGTCGTCCAGTTCCCGAGCAAGAAGACCAAGGCGCTGAACCCCGCATGCAGGGCCATCCTCGGGGTCCCGGCCGGATCGGGCCGGCAGGAGAAGCCGTGGGTCAAGGCCGGGAACAGGTGGATAGTCATGCACAGGAGGGGCAAGCTGTATCCGAGGACTAGCGCCAACGCGATGAACGCGGTCGACCACCCCTTCGGAGGCTCATACAGCGGGGTGAACAAGCCCAAGACCGTCTCGAGGAACGCGCCCCCGGGCAGGAAGGTCGGATCCATCGCGGCGAAGAGGACGGGGAGGAAGAAGAGGTAGAAAAGGGATTGATCCCGTTTTTCTCATTTTTATTGTTTAAATACGATTTACATGGATAAGATGGATAACATATCGTGATACCATGGCAAAGTTCACGTACAGGGGAAAGAGCATGCAGGAGGTGAACAGCCTCAGCCTTGAGGATTTCAGCAAGCTGCTGACCAGCCGGGCGAGGAGGTCCCTGAAGAGGGGCCTGACCGATACGCAGAAGAAGCTGCTGCAAGACATAAGGAAGCAGCCCGGCAAGTTCCACAGGATACATTGCAAGGAGATGGTCATAGTGCCTGAGATGGTCGGCTCGAAGCTGGGGGTCTACAACGGGAAGGAGTTCGTCGCCATAGATATAAAGGACTACATGATCGGGCACAGGCTGGGCGAATTCACCCTGACCAGGAAGCAGGTCAAGCATTCCGCGCCCGGTTTCGGCGCGACCAGGTCGTCCAAGTTCGTGCCCCTGAAGTAAGGTGATCGAATGATCAAATATGCACTGAACCCCAAGAAGGAGAAGAGCGTCAGGGTCTACGGCAGGGGGCTCAGGGTATCGAGGAAGAACAGCATGGAGGTCTGCAGGCAGATAACCGGCAAGCCCCTTCCCAAGGCGACGTCGTTCGTGGAGGGGCTGGTGAAGGGAGATTTCGACCTTGACGGCAAGCGCTACACGAACGCCTCCAAGGAGATACTCGAGCTCCTGAAGTCTGCCGGGAACAACGCGGAGTTCAAGGGCCTGGAAGCGGACAGGATGATAGTCAACGCGTCAGCGCATCAGGGCTTCCGGTTCATGAGGAACAGGAGGTTCAAGCTACGCAGGCAGAAGCGCAAGGTGACGAACATCCAGCTCGTGCTGCAGGAGAAGTGAAAGAGGGCGGTTCATTATGCTGAAGAAGTACTTCGTCAAGCAGGGGATAAGGGAGGTATCCATACAGGACTTCATACGGGACAACTTCCCGAGCGCGGACTATTCGAACATAGAGCTGCAGAGGACACCGCTGGGTCTCAAGGTCCTCATCTACACCCACAAGCCGGGCAGGGTCATAGGCCGGAGCGGCAGCAAGATAAACAAGATGAGCGAGATGCTGAAGACCAAGTTCGAGCTGGACAACCCGCAGCTTGACGTCAAGTCGATAGCGAACCCGAACCTGGACGCGAAGATAGTCGCCAAGCAGATCAAGACCGCGCTCGAGAGGGGCTACAACTACAAGAAGATAGGCAACCTGTCCATGAAGAGGGTGATGGACGCGGGGGCCATAGGGGTCCAGATAGTCATAAGCGGCAAGCTCGGCGGCTCGAAGGGAAGGATAGGCAAGTTCACAGCCGGGTATCTGAAGCACTGCGGCGACACGGCGGTCAAGCTCGTGGATTACGGTTTCGAGGAGGCCACCACGAGGCCGGGGAAGATCGGCATCAAGGTCAGGATCATGAGGGAGTTCATGGACATCACGGGAGAGATAATCAAGAAGGGCAGGGAGGAGAAGAAGGAGGCCGCCGCGGAAGAGACGAAGCGCGACGCCGTGCTGGAGGAGGGCAGCCTGGACTTCGATTACCAGGAGATAGAGGAGGACGAGGACGTAGTCGAGGAGCCCGTCGGGAAGGAAGAGAAGAAGTCCCTGAAGAAGCCCGTCATCGAGGAAGAGGAGCCGGACAGCGAGGCCATCGATGAGGGGAAGCCCGCCGCCAAGAAGAGCAAAAAAGGAAAACAATAAATACGGGCAAGATAAAGATTAAGCAGGTAAAAAATGGCAATACTAAAGACCCGAGATGCCAGAAAGCAGGACAGTGCCGAGCTGGACAAGAAGGTCCGGGAGCTAAGGCTCGAGGTCGCGAAGGAGAAAGCCAACATAGCGATCGGCGCTCCTGTTTCTTCTCCTGGTAAGATGAGGGAGATGAAGAAGACCATCGCCAGGATCTTAACGGTAAAAAGGGAAAATGCTTCATGAGTGGAATTTGTCCTAAATGTGGCTTGCCGCTGGAACTGTGCATTTGCGAAACCATGGCGAAGGAAGAGGAGAAGATCAGGGTTTCGCTGATCAAGAAGCGGTACGGCAAGACCGTCACCATTCTCGAAGGAATGAGCAAGGACGTCGACGTCAAGAAGGTCCTGAAGCAGCTGAAGACCAAGCTCGCGTGCGGCGGGACCTACAAGAACGGCACGGTCGAGCTGCAGGGGGACCACAAGTCGAGGGTCAAGGACCTGCTCGTGAAGATGGGCTTCCAGAGCGACAAGATCGAGGTTTCTTGAGAATGCAAGGAAGGAGGCCGGCGCAGGCATCCGGATTTGGAGGGCAAAAGGCATGATAACGCCCCAGAACCTGGTGAGGCACGAGCTCATCGGGCTCACTGTGTTGGTCACCGATCATGCGGGATCCAGGACCAAGGGAAGGGTCGTCGACGAGTCGAGGAACACCCTTACGGTGGACGTGTCGGGGTTCGAGAAGAAGTTCATAAAGGACCAGTGCGTCTTCAGGTTTCTGCTGCCCGTCCAAATGAAATGGGTGAAGGTGGATGGCAGGGTGATAGTCGCCAGGCCCGAGGACAGGATCAAGAAGAAGCTGAAGCCCTGGTAGCCGAACGGCAGGGCGGCGCAGAATCCGGGATTTCTGATTCATATTGCTTCACTTGCCCGCTTCCGCATATTGCCGGCCCCTTGAATACCATTCTTGCCAAGCCAGCTTCGGCGTGCCGTCGTTATTGATGATCCCCAGGTAGCACAGGAAGTCCGAGAAGACGTCCATGAATTCCTCGTCCTCGATCATTGAATCTCCCGGCTGGAAGAAGGTCTCGCCTCCGAGCAGGCAATCCTCCTTCTCCCAGTCATGCAGGGCGAAATAGCTCATGAACTGCAGCCTTCCGGGGGCTTGCTCCAGGTAATCGAAGAAGAGGCTAACGAGCTCGAGCTGGTCGGATTCCTTCCCGCCCAGCCCCTCATTCGTGTTCCAGCCGACCTCTGTCAGCGCGAAGCGCCTGTCGCCGGTCAGGTTCTCGATCTCCGCGAGATAGGTCAGCAGCTCCATCGGTTCATGGTCGAACACGAAGCCGGGGCTGTAGATGTACAGCGTGAACGCGTCGAAGTCCCCTATTGGCAGCCTTTCGTATATCCTCTGCTCATTGTTGTTCCTGATCTCGTGGTAGGCGAATATTGTCCCGACGGGCAGGTCCGGGTACCTTTCCTTTATGGATCCGTAGACCTCGCGGTAGAAGGTGGCATAGGCGTCAAGCTCATCGGGATGGGCATGGAGATATATGTCCACCTCGTTCCCGATCTCCACGTAGGCGATCACGTCCTTGTAGCGCTCTATGTAATCGAGAATGAACCGTGTGTAGCCGTCTATGAAATCAGGATCGTCGAAGCTCGTGAAATTGACATCCCCGGGCAGGTCGCCGATGACCGAGGTGTGTATCACCCTGAAGCCGACGGAAGCCTCCAGGTCCTTGGACCTCAGCATCCCGAACATGAAGTCCTGGATGGTCCAGACGGGAGAGCCGGCCAAGACCTCGACATCGCCCCAGGTCACCGTATGGTGGACGGTCTGCACCCCGCTGTTCCTGGCTATGTTGAACGCCTGCACGAACTCTGCGAACTCCGGACCCTCACCGGCAGGGCTCACGACCATGGCGAGCTTCCTGTTCCCCCTGGAGGCGACAGTCCAGTTGCGTTCGCACGACATGGAGTCGTAGACAGCTTTGGCGGTGGCCTCGTCGAACATCTCATCCACGCACGAGAAGACGGCGAAGTAGCTCTTGTCGTCGCACAGCATGCCAGTGGCCTGGACACGCAAAGTGTATTTGGAATCGTTCGTCGGGATGAGATACGTGATGCCTGGCTCCTCGCTAAGGATGTATCCGTTATTGGCCGTGACGAAATCCTCGATGGCGAGAACGTACCAATCGGGAGGGACATCGAAGGCGCTCAGCCTGAAGTGGCAAACATTGTCATCCCTTGTCATGGCAAGTATAACGCCTTCTTCCTCGGTGGCGGTCTCGGGCCAGTCAGGATACGAGATTGAGAACGCCTCCATAGATGACTTATCCGGGGGCGACTGGGAAGAGAACCTCTTGTGCACAAGCTCCTCGCTCTTATTCCCCAATGTTCTGCTCGCCGTGCATCCGGCGACCAGCACGACGGCGATAATTGCGAAAAAGACGCATAGATACATCCGATTCGCGGGGTTTGCAGGGCACATTACCATTCTTTGCATCCCGCAAATATATTATTTCCTTCAATTCCCGCAAGCAAATAGCCGGCGATAACATCGGTACCGGTAATTCGCGCATTTCGTGAAAGGCATGTCGACGTCTCGTGTTCGAAGAACTGGCCTATCGCTTAATCCCGCCGAAAAACAATAGAAATAGGAAAGTATGAAATGTTACCCATCGGACGAAACGAGCGATGGGCAATCACGGACCGATTATACATCATTACTTTTTCTTCTTTGCTGCCTTCTTCTTGGCCATCATAACCACCGTCCTGTAGATGGAATCTTTAATTTATTTTTTTATTTATGATACATATGTCTTCTATTCCTTATAAATGCACATTTATTGGTATCTTGATATCGGTTCTCAATAACCATGGTTTTGATATGTATGCCGAAAGGGATGCCATTCTCAAAAGAACCGAAAACAACAGGCGATTAGATAAAGAAGCATGCCCCCGCCGAAAGTGGACAAGTTGTGCGACCCGTGATACCGCAAATATTCCTAATTTATGGCATTTCTATACAAAATCGATATCATCGTCTCGTTTATTCTGAGTCATTTTGTTAAATATCATTATTTTATAATAACTATGTCTTTATATAGTCTAGGGTTAATATATATTTAGTAATGTCCTAGAATCCCCTGCCGGGCTCTCAGCCCCAAGTTTAAGAGGTAGGGGATGGACATTTCAACTAAATCGCAGCGAGTGAAAAAAATGAAACTGCAGATGACCAAGAATTCCTTTTGGGTAGTTGTCCCGAAAACGAAGGTAAAGAAGAAGGGATGGACGAAAGGAACCGAACTGGATTGGTTGGAGTATCCTAATGGTGACCTTGTATTGCAAGAAGTTGCCATTGGTGAAAAGTGAGGAGAGATAAGTATCTTAGGTAATCCCCACAAAGGAAGTGTTAAGTATGGAAATGCGGATGAAATTAAGAAGAGAGATTTGACAAATGGAAAAGTTGAAACCTTTGACGAGTAATTTGTGAAGTTATTCGTCAGAGGGAATCTCAATAATATATAATTTTCAGGCAGTTACACGAGTAAATTGCTTCAGATTATAGTTATAGTTTAAAAATGAGGTGTGCTAATATGGTAAGAGTGTTTGTTGACAAAAATGGATATACAAGATTTTGCGATTCTGGAAAAGTTGTAGACAGATGGGCAGATACATTCAGATCAAATAGACCTAATATGAGAAGAAATAGCTCTCTCTAGACAGGACATCATTTCTTAATTTAAATGTGATATTCTCTTTATTTCTGTGCGATACCCGAATAATGAATTGCATTTAAGTCATGGAAGCAAGTATGAAATATCACTTCCTGATGTGGACAAAGAAATAGAGTGCCCCCGCCGGGATTTGAACCCGGGTCCCCGGCTCGAGAGGCCGGTATCCTGTCGGCTTCCGCATCATCCCGAGGAATTGACCGGACTAGACAACGGGGGCATCGGTCATTTGAATTATTGAATCATGCGAATATATATAAATCCATATATCCCCGTTTTTCTTCTTTCGGGGGATACAGAAATGGCGATTCCTTCAGAAAAGCCTGCCCGGGGAGAAGCTCTTCAGGATTATGAACGTCTTGACGCTGACTATCTCCTCGAATCCCCTCAGCTTCTTGGTGAGCAGCTCGTTGAGCTTGTCTATGTCCTCGACAGAGACCTTCAGGATCATGTCCGCCTCGCCGCTCATCGTATCGACGCTCTCAATCCCCGGGATCCGAAGCAGCTTGTTGGCGAGGTCCTCCTCGTTCATCATCTTCTTCGACAGCTTGTCGAAGTTGATGTTAATGAGAAGATGGGCCGAAACGCCCCTGCCGAGCTTCTTTCCGTCAAGCGTGCACGTGTAGCCCTTGATGATGCCGTTCTTCTCCAAGTTCTTTATCCTGTTGAAGACGGTCGTTATGGGTATACTCGTCTTCTTCGCTATCTGCTTGGTGGAGAGCCTGGCATTGTCGCAAAGCACTTCCAATATATGCTTATCCTTTTCATCAATCATGGGATATCTGGAATATCATTTCAATTTGATATTTAAATCCTTTTCTATTCTTCCACAGCGATATCCAAATGCCGAAAATTAGGAAAAATAATAGGGGAATGGGCCCGGTGAGATTTTCCCCGCATCCCCCTGCAGATTGCTCGAATGCATTTCCGGAGGAGCGGTTTTGAACTCACGACCCCCACGTTATCAGCGTGGTGCTCTAACCAGGCTAAGCCACGGGCCCATTGACAAAAGCCTTGCAATTATTTTGTTTAGCTTGTTTTTTAATATTTACTGCTGCTGAATGCGATGCGGCGCTCACGCTCACAGCCCCTGGAAGAGCCTTTCCGCCAGGAACACGGGCAGGCCCGCACCGGTAATCTCGTTGCTGACCCTGATGATGTCGTATTTCGTCCTCAAGATACTTGCCTCTAACCTGACGGGGTCGATCACCGCGTGGCTCGACTCCGTACCGTGATCCCTGGGCTGCCCGACGGAGCCGGGGTTGACGACCAGCCTGTCGCCCAGCTTATTCACGAAGGGCACGTGCGTGTTTCCAAGTATAAGGATGTCGGCCTCTTCCATATCCAGGTACCGTTCCAATACGCGCTCCGATGCCCAGGGGAAGACGTAATCGTTCATGGGATCCATGGGCGACCCGTGCATGACGACTATCCTCCTGCCTTTGATCGAAAGCTCGAGCTTCTCGGGGAGCCGCTTCAGGTATCTCATGCTCGTTCCTGACAGCGTTTTCCTTGTCCAGTCGATGGCCTGCGCGGCTACTGGGTTCATGTTTCCCGTATCGCCCGTGATGCAGGACTGGTCATGGTTGCCAAGCACCGACCTTATCCTGTGCTTCTTGAACAGCGCAATGCATCCGTTTGGCTTTGCGTTGTAGCCAACCACATCCCCCGCGTCGAGTATCATATCGGCTCGCGTGACCTTCGCCAGCACCCCTTTCAGGGCCTCGAGGTTCGAATGCACGTCGGAGATTGCGGCTATCATGGACGAATCGCCTTTGTCGGATGAATCATGTGCGTGAAGCATGTGCGCAATATTTATTAATTGTTGACGGGAGAATATGTTAATAAGCCTCGGTAGCTCAGCCGGTAGAGCGCAGCGTTGGTATTTGGGGCATCAACCGATTGCATCCACCGACCAGACACGCTGAGGTCGAGGGTTCAAATCCCTCCCGGGGCTTTAAAAATGCGAACACCCTGAGCGATTTCTTCAAACTTAATAATGACAATGACTATAATCACGATATGGACAGGAAAATATTCGATTTTGCCGCCGGGATTGTGCTCATTCTATTTTCACTGGCGTTATTGACCATGCCCGTTTTCCTGAACATGGACGCATTTATCCCGCTTATATTATCCCTTGTATCATTCATTTTAGGCGTCGGCTTCTTTTTCATGGGCCATGATGAAAAGGAATAGGCATGATATTGCTTCGATTTTCCTTGCCGGAAGTCACCGGGGCTTCAGGTGCTTGAAACAGATGCCGGTGAGGTGCCGAAGGGAAAATGCCCCGAGCCTCCGAAAATCAATATATTGAATATAATTCCTATGGAATGGCATGAAAGAAAGAAAAAATCGCGTGTGCCCGGTCGAAAGGGCGGGAAGCCTGGACAGCAGGATTAGAAAATTGTATCAGAACCCGGAAAAGATGTTGAGGAAATACGTCAGGAGCGGGATGACGGTTCTGGACCTGGGATGCGGCCCCGGATTCTTTTCAACGGCGATGGCCGAGATGGTAGGAGAATCAGGATTGGTGATCGCGGCGGACCTTCAGCAAGGCATGCTCTCCAAGCTGAAAGAAAAGATCAAGGGAACCGGGATCGAAAAAACGATATTGTTGCACAAAACGAGTGAAAACAGGATAGGGATTTCCAGGCATGTGGACCTTGTCCTCGCCTTCTACATAATACATGAAATCCCGGACCAAGAAAGAGCGATGAAAGAAATCTGGTCCATACTCAAACCGAATGGGATATTCTATCTCGTGGAACCGAAATACTTCCATGTCTCGAAAGGGGAATTCGAAGAGAGCGTGAACAAGGCTTTGAAATTGGGATTCAGCGTTGTTGAGAGACCTAGAATTTTCTTGGGAAGGGCCGCGGTTCTGAAGAAATGATCAGCCATGCATCCATGTTCCTTTGAGGTCTTGCAGATGCTTCTTATTTTTAAGTAGGGCAACCAATATTTTTATCAAATCAAATATGGAGGAATCTTATGGAATTAAAGAATCTTTTCAAGTCGTGCAAGAAACCTCCGGTCAAATCACACGGTTGCGGGGGAGCCTTTTATTTTCTTGGTTTCATCGGGGCGCTGATATACTACTGGAGCATGTCCCCGACCTTCCTGGACGGGGTCATAGGCTTCTTCAAGGCGCTTCTTTGGCCGGCTTTCCTCATCTACCAGCTGTTCGTGTTCCTGGGTGCGGGCTGAGAATGCCGATACCTTGATCTTATTTTGTATATGAATCCGTTCACAGCAGCCCCAGCAGCATGGATAGTCCGAGCAGCAGTATTATGGACCCGGAAACGAGATGGAGGTATCTTATGTTCCTGTCCTTCCATCCCGATACGTCCTCGACTTCTTTAGTTCCAAAATACACCAGCAACGTTATGGCTACCATCGGGACGACAAAAACCAGATTGTACAATACCAGCCATGGGATGGTCTGCAATATCTCGAGGGCGGACAGTATGCCACCTGCTATCACGTACGGGCCTATCGTGCAAGGCAGCAGGAACACCGTCACGAAAGCGCCTACAAGGAAAGCCCCCCTCGGTGATGTTATCCCCGAGATTAACTTCTTGAGCTTGGGCCTCATGCGCATGGGCATCTCCGTCATCATGCCGCCCGGCTTGTACCTGAAGAAATCCTTCAGATTCAATATTCCAAGAATCATCGCCACTGCCCCGAGTATCCTGTAAAGGACGAGCCTTATGGACGTGATGGCCTGTATGAGCTGGAAGAACCTTATGATGACTAGGCCGTAGACAATATACATGATGAAGACCGAAAGAGTGAATGCCATACCCGCGAGCAGTATCTTCCTCCTCGCCTTGGGGTCGTACGTAAGTATCGCAATGAGCATGAGGGTGAGGACGGCGAGTGCGCACGGGTTCACCGCGTCGACGGCCGCCAGGAACAGGATCTTGATGACCGTGAGATCCTCAAGAGACCTTGGGCTGTCATAGCCGAACGCGCTTTCGTTGTCGCACGTCTCATCGTCGGGGAGCGGCAGATCGGGGCATTCGCCGTTCCACTTGATGGAGCTCTGTCCGATCGTGGCGGCGTGCTGGAACTTTATCTGGCCGCCCGAAAGCGGAACCATATCATCATGGTCAAGCCTGAAATTCCCGCTGGCAAGTACCTTCGTAAGGTTCTCCTCCAGCAGCAGGTCCCTCAATATCCCGGCATCCGTGCCCGGACCGGGAATGACGACCCTGTCATTGGTCCAGAATTTGGGATTTCCCGGCATCTTCGACATGTCAAGGAACCTTATATCGGCGGAGGTGCCGTCCGGGAGGGGGCACCCGATGCTGCCGATGGCGTCAAGGACGTTCCTCGCGTCATTCATTATGGGGATGTCCCCGACTATGCTTTGCCCGTTCGCGAATATTAGCAATGGGATCCCGATGCCCGATTCGTATATCTCGTTGTAACTGAAAATCAGCGGAGCGTTGGACTGATCCTGGTATATCTCGTACTCGACTATGATCAGGTTGGGGTATTCGATCAGCAGGTCGTTAAGCACCACCGGGTCGGCCTTGGCGCAATGAGGGCAGCCAATACCGGTGAAATAGACAGCAGATATATTCTTATCGGCTTGAGCGGACGCGATCGGCAAAGCGGCCAATGCAAGTGCGAATAACGCGATTGCCATAAACGATTTTAGCATGTTATCATCCGAGATTCTTGTCTAACCATTTCCTCACCAAAGGCTCCGGCATGGCCCCGACGAATTCATCAACGACACGCCCTCCCTTGAACATCTTCACGGCCGGGATCGCTCTGATGCCATATTGTTGAGCAAGCTGTTGGTTCTCATTGACATCGACTTTTGCCAGCACGAATTTCCCATCGTATTTATCGGCGAGTTCTTCGAGCAACGGACCGAGCATGAGGCAGGGTGCGCACCAAGCTGCCCAGAAATCCAGAACGACGGGGACCTTTTTCGAACGCTCTATTACCCGCTCCTGAAAGTTGCTTCCATCAACCTCGATCTTGCTGCTCATTCCCCTTTCCATCTCTGTTTTTTCAAGCATTCCCTTCATCTTCTCCCTTCTTATCCTGTCAAGCTCTTCATCCACAAGACCGCCATGAAATCAATTATTTTATTTTTCTATAATATATATTTTTATTCACGGAACCGGTTCGCACGCCGGGATAGCAGACCCTTTTCATAAAACCTCACATAAGATTCGTTCGTTCCTGCGGATATCCTAATGCCCGCAACTCTCTTCCAGGTCTTCCAATTTGTCAAGATTGCTTATGACATCTTCCACAGTCCCAAAAGGCCCTGTCTTAAGCCGGATCCCCATCTGTGCGCACAGCTGCATGGCTCTCATCCCCATCCCGAACGTGTATATCGTATCTATATCTTTACCTTCGAGGGCTGCGATGGGGGAGCATCCTTGGACGGGTTTCACAGAAACCACCTCGAGCTTCTTTTCATTTGTATCATAAACAGCCAGGAACCGTATATGACCGAAATGGGGATGTATCCTTGATTTCCTGCCTTCATTATCCATCAATGGCATCGCAATTCTCATGTTATCACCACCTTATCATATATCATTTATATATCATTTATAGATTCATAGATGCTGATCAGATTCGCCCTTCGTCATAACCTTCAGGTTTCGAATGCTCGGACATCCTCTTGAGATTCTTGCGTAAGAGCTTTTTCAAGACTTCTCCGGCCGTTTTCCCTTCAGTCTTGTATATGTCTACGAGATGATCCCTAAGCGTGTGGAAGGCTATTTCGCCGATTTTTCTCGTGACAAGGACATCCGCATGCTCCCTGATCAGGAAATGAACAGCTGAGAGACCGGCCTTTGATTTTCTCTTCTTGGCCGGGTTCACTTTGGATTTGAAATGCTTCACACTATTGTCGTCAATGTCAACGAACAGGAAATATCCGGCCCGCCCGAAATTATCCGTGACAACGGAATTCAAACCCTCGTCCTTAATGACCGGTATCACGACCCTCTGTTTCTGGCTCTTGAAAGGCTCTATGTGAACAGAGAAGGAGACCACATCGCTGAGTCTCTCTTTTATCCTGGACTCTATCTTTTCCGCTATTTCGTGGGCACGGTCAACGTTTGCGAATTCTCTTATCCTGATCGTCACTTCCCCGAACACGAAAGGGCCGGATTTTCTCAGTTTGAAATCATCAAATTCTTCGATTTCTTTGCAATTCGAAATTATTCCCCTGGCTCTCTCTTCCTTCTTTTTGCTGGGACTGACATCCATCAAGGCAAAAATCGAATCCCTTACACTGAATATGCCAACTTTGAGGATCAACAATGAGATGAATATGGTAATTGCACCTTCAACGTATGAGACATTCAAATAGCTCATCGCAACGGCGAAGAAAACCGCTGTCGTGGTTGCGACATCCGCCATCCTTTCCTTTGCGTTTGCCATGAGCAGTTCGGAATTTATCTTTTTACCAGTTTTCATCAGATACCTTGAGAGGCCGAAAGAGAATATGACGGAAACAAAGGCGATGGCCAATGCAAGATAAGGCATGCTGATTGACGGGGGCACGAACAGCTTGGCATAGCCTTCCACCAGTAGCGTGTAGGCTGCATACAGGATGAATAGCGAAACGAACAGGGCGGAAATGGATTCCGCCTTGTAGTAGCCATAAGGAAATTTCTCATCAGGCTTCCGTTGGGATATCTTGAAGCCAATCCAGCTGGTTATCATCCCTATGAAATCGGAGAATGAGTCGAGGGCGCTCGTCATCAAAGCGACAGAGCCGGACATTATCCCGGCTGCGGCCTTGATTAAAACCAGCAATGCCGACACGGCTGAAGACAAAACCGTCGTCCTTTCGCCTATTTTCAGATTCTCTATTGCTGCCATCTTCTACCCCTGCCACTGCCGGAACCGCCTCCAAAACCGCGGCCCATGCCTCTGCCAAAGCCCATACCCTTGCCAATGCCGAATCCCATGGGACCTGGCGCACTGATCTTCTGCAGTTTCCCTTCCAATAGCTGTTCCACGTTTTGCCTGACAGTGCCTTGGGTGCCTGCATATGTTTCTATGCCCAACTGTTGCAAAGCCATGAATGCCTTCGGGCCCACGGCGCCGGATATTACCGCTTTGACCTTCTGGTTCCCGATGGTCTGGGCGGCCATTATGCCCGCTCCCCCCGGCTGCATCATGGCCTGGTTCTGGATATCGATGTGACTCTTTATCTTGCCTCCTTCCGTTTCCACTATGACGAAATAGGGGCATCTGCCAAAGACAGGGCTCGCCTGGCTTTCGAGACCCGTTCCCGCCGAACTTACTGCTACCTTCATTTCACTGCCTCCCCATAATGTTCAATCCGCATGAATTCACCTCAGCTTCTTCTTGGTTTTTGCATACTTTCTTGCCACCTCTGTCGCATCAGTCCCCTCGGCCAATGTGCCGTTCCTTCTCCAGGGGTACGGACCATCTACCTGAAGCGGTCTGACCGTTGCGAGTATATCCAATCCGTCATCGAAACTCTCTTCTATGTACCTTTTCAGTTTCGGGCCCCTTTCCCCGGGTGATGCATTCCTTATATACGAAGGTAGTTCCCTGTAATATATATTCCCTTCCCCTGTGAGGAAACCACTACCAGATGTGTCAAATCTTTCAGATGCGAGGCTCTATAGACCCCTCTGTCTTTATATGAAACGATCGCAATCCTTTCCATTTCTAACAACTTCTATTTGCTATCCCTTTTTATCTCTTCTACCCTCTTCTGTATTTCCTTGATTTCTTGCTCGATCGCTCTCATTTCGTCCTTGAGCGCGCTCTGATTCTGCTCCAGTATCTGCAATTCCTGCTCTTTTGTCGGCTGCGCTGCTGCGTATGCTGGCTGCTGTACCGGCGTCGCCGGTACCTGGACCGGCCATCCGCCGAATGCGGGATATCCTGCTCCGGCCCTGAACCATCCGGGCAAGCCGGTCGTCCTTGCCCAGAACCTGTTGCCCCGGCCTCTCCCGAAACCCGCAGCAAACCCTCTGCCGTAGAATCTCCGGCCAAAACCCGCAGACCGGGGATTCGCGTATCCGGGCGCCGAATATCCTGCGCAGTAGCCCATTCCTCGGCCTGTCATAGAACCCATTCCCAAAGGTCCTGTTCCATCACCTGCTGGCATATTTTCACCTCCTTCAATTTTATGATCATCTTTTCCTTGTCATGGGTTTCCCGCATTTAGGGCATTTCGTCTCATAGCAGGGCACCCCTCTTTTATGTGAGATACACAGATTGCAGTCAGGGCATACGCATTCTCCGCCAGGGCCCAGGCCATAGCCTCCCTTGAGACCTCTTCCGCCTCTGCCTATCTGAACCATATAGTCACCTCCGCCGATCCTTAAAGCCTTCCCGCTTACAATGAAATCTGCAAGCTTCATCCTCGCGGAAGTGAGAACCCTTTGGAACGTGGTTCTTGACACTTCCATCTTCTTCGAGCATTCTTCCTGATCCATGCCCTCGAGGTCTTTTAGCCTGATGGCTTCCAGTTCCTCCAATGTCAGGCTCGTCTCCTCGAGCACCCTCAGCTGGATGCCCCTGGGCTTGAAATATGTCACCTCGGGCTTCGCGGCTATGAACCTTCTCTTTTTTGGCCTGACCATAATGAACATATGTTCACAATGATTTATAAAGATTTCGCTTTTTCCATCCCGCCAAGAATTCTTCTGAAGACCGTCTCGAAACCCTTATCATAATCAACTACAGGCTCTAGATTCACCAAAGCCTCGACAAATTTCCTGGAATAGGGGATTTTCCCGAGCAGTCTTATGCCATTGGCCGCGGAGAATTTTTCGATCTTTTTGCTGAATCCCTCATTCAAATCAAACTTGTTGATAACAATGCCGCTTCTTATCCCGAAATGATTCACGACGCTCAAAGCCCTTTTCAGGTCGTTAAGGGCCGAAGGCGTAGGTTCGGTGACGGCAATCACATAATCCGACCCCTGGATGGAAGCTATGACAGGGCATCCTATTCCGGCGGCGGCATCTATCAGCATGAGATCCGATTTCTCATGCTGGGCGATTTCCTGGGCTTTCTTCTTGACGTAAAAGACGACTTTTCCGGATCCGGAATGCCCCATTTTCATCTGTCCCGTGACAATGGGAAAACCGTACTTCGTCTTTCCGATCCCGATTTTGGCGTTCTTTACGCTTTCAAGTTTTATAGCGTTGTTTGGGCACGCTATGAGACATGCCCCGCACCCTTCGCATTTCAGATTGTTGAAGACGGGCTTTTCAAGACTCTTATCCCACGTTATCGCACCGAAAGCGCAGATTCCCAAGCATTCCTTGCATCCCGTACAAAGGTCTTTTTTCAGAAGTGCTTTCTTGTTTGTTGTTATCTCTTTCCATGTATCATACATGTCGTCATTCAATCCGAGGCTCAATCCAAGATTCGGGGCATCCACATCGCAGTCGGCTGCCACTATCTTTCTCTCCCCCGCAAGCAGAACCGCCAGGGAAGAAGCGAGCATGGACTTGCCGACGCCGCCCTTCCCGGAAAGCACCGTGATGCTTTTCATAACCCGGGCCTCCTTCTCAACGCTTCATTCATGTCAATGGGCGTAACATCCGGCTTTCCCAGCTCGTAAATGGTGACCGTGTTCAGGTCTTCGAAATGCATCTTGATGGCTTCGATTTCTTTCGGCGCCAACGGCTTCACTTTGCAGGGCCTCAGAGGCGTGTTTATATGCACCTCATCAGGTCCTATTTGACGGGCTATTTCGGCCATTTCATCGGCATGACCCCTGTTGGCATCAATGAACATCATCTGAAGCGAGAGCTTTCCGCCGTAGCCTTTTCTGAAGGATGTCAAACCCTTCACAACATCCTCAAATCTGATATCGGGATGGGGTCTGTTGATCTGGCTGAACGATTCCTGGCTGCAGGCATCGAGTTTAGCTACGACATGGCCGATATCGTACAGATCTTCCCTGACGGACCTGTCAGGAATCAGCGAGGAATTCGTAAGTATCGCGACAGGCAAATCGCTAAGTCCATGCACCATGCCGACTATCTCCCTGAGGTTTTTTGCCAGGGTGGGTTCGCCTGTCCCCGAGATCGTGATGATATCGGGGCTTGCCTTGGAAAGGGCACTTTGCAGATCCCTTCTTATCCTTCCCGTCCCGACATAAACCCTCCTTTCGGTGGTGTACGCAGTAGGGCCAAGCCCGTATAACTGGCAGTATACGCAGTCGAAACTGCATATCTTGTTGCTTTCGGTAGAGCATACGGGGTCAATACCCAAAGAAACGCCAAGTCTTCTTGACGGGACAGGACCGTAAACCGTATTCATAATTCAATCACGCTCCCCGACTTGATCTCTCTGTATGAACCGGGGAAAAGCCTTTTGATCTCCCGTGCGTTTTGCGTGCAGTGGCAAGGAGCGACCAGCTCCATCCCCTTCAGGATTCCGAAGTCTGAGAAATCGTGGAAACCGCCCATGATACCGTAGATTTTCCCTAAGCTGCGGGATTTTTCGATTATGGCCTTCAGGCCCGGATGTGCGCAGCCTGTTATTATGAAATAACCTTTTGATGTCTTCAGTGCAACGGACTGCTCCTTCACTGTCCCGGGACCGCCAAGCTGACCGGTAGTGTATACGTTTTCCGATATCTCTTCCCCGGAATCGACCTCCTTCATTCCTGCTTTCAAGCCGATCTTCTCTTTTATGCCCGTGGAGAACGACTTGGGAACATAGACCGTGACTCTATCGTTCATTTCCAGGAACTGTAACAACCCTCCGATGTGGTCCCAATGCTCGTGGGATAAAAGAACCGATCCGATGTCTTTGGGATCCATGCCCAGCTTTTTCATGTTGAATATGAGCTTTTCGCCGCTGTCGCCGCAGTCAAACAGTATCTTCTTCCCATTATCGATCAGGCATGAAAAGCCCCATCCAGTCTTCAAACCCCTTCCGGCATTGTTGTCATAAACCACCGTTATCTTCATTTGACAACCTCCTTTGCAAGCTTTTCGATGTCTCCATCCTTGATCGGTTCACCCTTCGAGTAGCTGTCCAATATTGATTTCTTATAGGGTATCCTTGAGATTATTTCCGTCCCGAATTTTTCCGCTATCGCCTCGACTATTTCCTGCTTACCGATATCCGAACGGTTCAGGACTATCTTTGCAGGTATTCCAAGTAGCTTCAGCAGCTGCAGGATGAGCTCACCGTCGTGCGCTCCCAAAGGCGTCGGCTCTGTAACAACCAGAGCCAAGTCGTTTCCAGACAGCGCCGATATTACATCGCAATGAGTCCCTGCTGCAGTGTCCGTTATCACATGATCGTAGCTTTTCTCGCTATCATCCACTACCCTCTTCGCGGCTCCTACCACGAATTCTGAAATCGGCTGGTTGGGTATAAGTTCACCCATCACGAGCCTGACGCCCATATTCTCACCTTCGTAGATTGTGCCGATTTTCTTGCTGGACCTGCTGATTGCGCCTTCAGGGCATGATATTAGGCACGATCCGCATCCATTGCACTGGTCGGGAATAAGTACCGGATATTCTCCCTTTATCTGTAATATCGCATTGGACATGCAGACTTTGCTGCACAAACCGCATTTCGTGCATTTCTTCAAGTCAAATCTGGGAATCATCTGCCTGACCGTCTCAATCTCCTTTCTCTTTACAGAGAGTATCGTATAATCGTTAGGACAGTCCACATCGGCGTCAAAGAGCATGACCCTCTTCTTCCTGGCAAGTTCGACTGCCAGGGCTGTGGCGATGGTCGATTTTCCCGTTCCCCCCTTTCCTCCGGTAACAGCGATCCTCATAATGAACATATGTTCACAATTATTTAAAAAGTTTACTTCTGATCGGCTTTGTTTAATAAGTAGCTCTTGTTTAAAAAGTCGCCAGTCTGTTTAAAAAGTGGCTGTTGATAGCGTTTACTCATAAACCCAAAATTTTCTTCAAGTCTTTGGCTTGTCTATCGGGTTCACTTAAGCTCTCTATCTTAATTTTAGTGAACTGTTTTACAAATCTTTCTACGACTGGGTCGAGTTTCTGTAAGTATATTGGTTCTACCTTGTAGCCTTCTCCAATGAGCATATTCATAGCTGCTGTTGTGAGATTTTCTTCTACAGATCCACCTCTCTTCCTTTCAATTGTCATCGGAAGCAGAAGTATGAACTTCTTACACCCTCTTACTCGACACCTAGTCTTACAGTAATCCAAACGCTTCTTTATGTCCTTAATGGTGGCTGTGACATCATTTCTCAGTTCCTGCGGAGAACCGAAAAAACGGCAAATGATTAGAATATCGCCGATTTTTTTCTCTGCTGCCCATTTCTTTGAATTCTCGGGCAGACCAAAAAATCTCCTCAGTGTCCTGCTCTTTCCAGAGTTTCCCAGACCTATGAGAGGAACCACGATATTCTTCATGTTTCTTAATTCGAATATGAACTAATAAACCGATATTTAAACACACTTTTATGTTAAAATCTCCACATGGAAAGGAATTCGACAAGGATATCATAGAAAGTGTACCTTTTGGGTTTTTCTCCCCGCTTTTCGATATTTGTAATATTCGTAATCATGCTAGTTATAGGAGTGTTCTCTTCGTTTATCGCTTCCTTACATTCGCAATCTTTCGGACAAGTCGTGCAGGTCTCTTTGCCCTGACAGAGACTGCCTCCACAATATTCAACATTTTTGCACTCACCATTTTCGCATGTTCCATTGAAGCATGTCTTGACTAGAAGCTCATCTATTGAGCAATCTTTATGTCTATATTCCCGATAAAGCGCCTTCCCTTTGCAGTAAACGGGACTAATGAATTCTGGTGTGCATCTTTCTTCACATTTCCCGTCCTCACAAACGCTATTAGGGGGACACACTTCTTTTAAGTATTCGAATTCTAAACAGGTGGATGACCTGTATTTCTGATAAACATAAGACTCATACTTACAGTAAGTATCATCGATGAACGCTGGAGTACAGGTCTTTGTCTCATGTGACGGGGCATATCCACATGATGGATAATAAGGTGAACAGGTAGCAGAGAGCGGGGTCCCATCGCAACATCGACATCCGCAGACCCCACCATGCCATGAGCAGCATCCGCTTCTTGCTTCTGCATTCTTGGGGATGGCTAAAATGGATGTTGATATAATTAAAATAGCCAATAAGATAAGCTTTCTTGATAACATAAATGAAAGATTCGTGGAAAAACTAATAAAGTTATGTCTTTTACTAGAAAAGGATTTTAAGTTTAGCTCTAAGTTCTCTTTATGGCCAGGAAAGATGATGATGTATTCGGTGGTATAATACTTGGCATTTTGGGATTGGGTTTCCTCGCTTTGTTATTTGGGAATAAATGCCCCATCTGTGGAACACTAAATTCGAGAGATAGTCAAAGGTGTCGATATTGCGGGAGCGTGTTGTGAAATGAATATTGCTGATAAAATCACTAGAGCAGATACACGTGCAACAAAAATAACGTCATGTATTACAAGCTTGTTCGCTTTGGTTTTTATTATAATCAAGATTTATAACCCATCATTGATATATCCACCATACATCACTGAAATAATCTTATCCTTTATCATCTGGCAAATAATAGCAAGTATTTTATCAGTAGTGACCGAGATGACGATAATTCAAAAGGGTGTAAAGAGATGTCATTATTGTAGAGGGAAATTAAAGGTATTCAAATATAGATGCGATGGGTGCGGCAAAGAACAATAATCAGTCTCTCTTCGTCTTGAACTCCAACTTCGTACCGAAGCCAGCCGACATTAACCTCTGTATACGCTTTTTGTGCTCTTCCTGTGTCAATTCCATATCTTCGCCTTTCTCATAGGCTTTCTTAATTTCCTCGGTCGATTTCCCACATTCTGGGCATTTATTTCCTACATTTTCGATTTTGTCATCAACTTTGTGCTTGGTGTATTTCTTCCCGGCAGAATCTTAAACAAATAAATGATATCGGTGCTATGCCATACATCCCCTTCAAAGTGACCTCAACTCCAAAACCAAGAGGGCATTGGTTCTGGAAGAAGATGTGGCATTACTACAATCTTCACCGTGAAGATTTTCTTGAACATTACCACAAAAGAAGCAACGTGGAGACCACGATGCACATGATCAAGGCGAAGTTTGGAGGAAGGTTGCGAAGCAAGGATAAAACTGCTCAAATTAGTGAATTGTTAGCAAAAATATTATGCCATAACATATGCGTTGTCATACAGGAAATGCATGAACTGGGATTCAAACAGTGATTTTGGTTTAGGCCCACTTACCGATCAAATATGGTGAATGATAAACAATATTATCGTCATTCAAGAAAGAACAAACCTTGCTGGTCGGTAAATTATCTCTTAGGTTGAATCTGAAAAAAATGATATTTTCTTCCCCAGAAGTACTTAACTCTCCAATCTTGATACCGTATTTGACAGCCAAATCAGTAACTTCTTTCTCGCTCATATGTTCGAACCTGGCAAAAACGGTATCGGTATATCCATAAGGCGCGTTTCCTTCCCAACGCTCATACTTCTCTTCTAAACAATAACTAAGTTTTATAATAAGTTCGTTGTTGCTGAGATTCCTCTCAGATTCCAAAATCAACGCATAACCAACAACGTATGCAACAGAGATGATGATAGCTAACCCTAATATCACAACAGCCAGATGCTCTTTATTGAGGTTGGTGAGATTCATACTTTCTAACCCTCCTTTTCCAAAGGTATGATCTTGCATTCGTTATTGACGCACTGAATCTTATTTTGAAATTCCCTTATGCCGAGAGGGCAAACAATGGTTTTTCCACACCCGGACGACATTCTTTCTTCCCACCAGTCCTTGTATTTAACGTTTATTGATATTCCTGGGCTCCAACCCGTAATGCCACAACAACTTTCGCTGACCTGGATACAATCCCCATCCTCTTCACAATATACCAGTTCGGGAAAATCATCGGTTTGTGGCGTATTCCGAATATTGTAAATTTTCCAAGTGCCGTTGACTCGCTCCAAGTCGAATGCAGAAAGCTGATATTCTGGATAATTTTTAGGAATGTCAGTACCTGTGACATTCGCCCAGACGACAGCATGGGCCGGGTCCTTGTATGTCGTTTCAATGAAACTTACAATGACCAGAGATGTCATACTCTTTTCCACTTCTTCTGACAGGGCAGCATTCGAATATTTATCTGCCATAACGCTTCTTAACCCTTCCAGATTTCCCGAGTTGAAAAATTCCACGAACCGCGTCACTACCATTTCTGGAGAGTTATAATGGATGTAAAATGCCGGAATCATTGTCGCAAGAATAATAAAAACAGCCAAATGCTCTTTCTTGACATTCCCGGCCATAGTTTTATACACCCAAATTGTAACTAATGAAGAATCACTTGTGAATGGGCACGCCCTATATATCCCGAACATCTTTTATCAGCACATTCAATAGTGCGTCTGCAATTGAGTGTGTCTGCAATATCTATCCGACCAAATCTAAAGTGCCAGTACCATAGGTAATCATTATTAATAATCACACGGTCACTGGAATCGCACTTCACCATAATGCAATCATCATCTTCATCACAATGCCTCAATCCCCCATTCCAAAACATTACCTCGTGGACAAGTATTAGTATTAGAAAGGCTAAGACAGCAACGAGAACTGTCGCAAGCACATACCTCTTCCTCGCCCTTAAGAAGCTGAAGATATGCTGCCTCATTAATTGATAATTGGGTTTTTACGATTAATAAAACAGACTTTTTGTGCAAAATGTGCTACTGCACAAAAAGTCAGGGGAAAATGCGACTATTTGTGCAAAGCCTGTGCTTGAGGCCTTTGAGCCGGAATTGCTGGCGCCGCCAATCACTTACATTAAGCTGGGAATAAAAGTCCAGTGCTAACGGGCGATCGCTTCGGCGGCCTTCATTGCGGCTGACATCGTCCTTTTCAGGTCCTCGGCCGAGTGCACGACCGAGATGTTGAACCTCCTGGCGGGCACGACATAGACGCCGTTCAGAAGCAAAGTGCAATCGAACACCGCCCTCTTAAGCATGTCTTCCTTGAACGTGTCCCTGTGCCGCTTGACCTCACCTGCGCAGAAGAGCAGGTTGAACATCCCTCCCATTCCCTGCAGCCTGGCCGGGATGCCTGCGTCAGAGAAAACGCCACCGAGCCCCTTCTTCAGACTCTCGGTGTTCCTCATAAGTCTGGGATAGATTCCTTCCCTGCCCAGCACTTCGAGCGTCGCGAGCCCGTATGAAAGCCCTATCGTGCTCCCGTTGTATGTCCCGCTGTGGTAGACGAACTTCTCACTGTCTCTTGACGCGGGAGCAACAACTTTCATGATTTCCTTTCTGCCGGCCACCACGGATAAGGGAACGCCGCCCCCGACGACCTTCCCGAGGCATGTGATATCCGGCTTGATGCCGTAAACGTGCTGCGCCCCCCTGTAATGGACCCTGAAACCCGTGAGGACCTCGTCCACTATGAGGAGGATCCCCAGGTCTTCCGTGAGCTCCCTTATCCCCCTTGCGAATTCCCTGTCCGCGGGGACGTATCCCTTAGAGACAAGCTCCATTATGACGCAGGCCAGCCTGTCCCTGTTCTTCCTTATAATCTTTTCGGCCGCTTCCAAGTCGTTGAACGGCAGGACCACGGTGTTCTTGTAGACCTCCTCCGGGATTCCCCTGGAGGACGAAACGGGAATCGGTTCCGCGACGGGCCCGCCCTCGCCGGGAGCTGGGGTCGTGGAAACGAGAACGTCGTCGTAGGTGCCGTGGTAGTGCCCCTCGAATTTCGCGATTAGCGGCTTC
>JAFGSV010000009.1 GCA_016934325.1 Candidatus Aenigmatarchaeota archaeon
AGAACGTCCTGGCCGCGCAGGGGGTGTTCAGCGATGCCAAGAAGGGCGACCGGGTGCCCGACGAGAAGCTGGAGCACGTCTTCAAGACGACCGACGTTTTAACGATAGCCGCGAGCATAATAAAGCACGGGGAGCTGCAGCTCACGACTGAGCAGAGGAGGCATTTCATTGAGGAGAAGAAGAAGCAGATCGCTGACATGATATCCAGGCAGGGGATGGATCCCAAGACCAAGATGCCCCACCCGCCGAACAGGATACTGAACGCCATGGAGCAGGCGAGGGTCAGGATCGACCCGTTTCGGCCAGCGCGAGACCAGTTGCACGCGGTTCTCACCGAGATACAGCCGGTCATCCCCATATCGCTCGAGCTCATAGACATAGCGCTGAAGGTGCCCATGGAGCTGGCGGGGAAGGCGAGTTCCGAGGTCAGGAAGATAGCCCCCGTCAAGAGCGAGGAGTGGAGGAGCGATTCATGGTTTGCAGTCATGCAGATACCGGCTGGCATGCAGTCGGAGATCTACGAGACCCTGAACAGGCTTACTGCCGGCAGGGCGGAGGTTAAAATACTTAAGGAGCATAAACTATAAGGAATGGTGTTGATATGAGTGAGGATAAGCTTTTGAAGAATACTAGAGACTTCGTTGCCCCCGGAGACAAGCTCGTCGAGAGCATGGAGTTCTTGCCCGGCAAGAACTGCTTCAGGGAGGGCAACGGGGTGTTCGCCAAGAGGCTCGGGCTGGTCAGCGTCCAGGGAAGGGTGTTGTCAGTCATCCCCCTGAACGGAGTCTACATGCCGAACAGGGACGACATGGTCATAGGGGAGGTGACCGATGTCCAGAGCAACGGGTGGGTGATCGACATACAGTGCCCATACCAGGCGTATCTCCCGCTTTCGGGCGTGAGGGGGTACATAGACTCCAACAAGACGGACATATCCAAGATATACGGGGTAGGGGACGTCATCTACGGCAAGATAAAGATGGTCAACTCCATGATGTCCGTGCACATATCGATGTTCGACAGGATATGCAGGAAGTTCAGCGGGGGCAGGGTGATCAGGGTGAACCCCGCGAAGGTCCCGAGGATAATAGGCAAGAGCGGGTCCATGATCGACATGATAAAGAGCAGGACAGGATGCTATGTCGTCGTCGGGCAGAACGGGACGATATGGCTCGAGGGCGACAAGGAGAGCTTCGTGATCGACGTGATCAGGTACATCGAGGAGAATTCCGCGAGCGAGGGCCTGACCAACAAGATCGAGGAGATACTTAAGAGAGGTGTTGTGCATGAAAAGAAGTGACGGAAGGAAGCCAGAGGAACTGAGGCCGCTTGAGATCACCGCCGGCGTCCTCGAGAACGCGACCGGATCGGCCAGGGTGAGGATGGGAAGGACGATAGCCGTCGCGGGCGTGTTCGGCCCGAGGGAGATGTTCCCCAGGAGGCTGCAGGATTTCAACAGGGCGACCGTCCAGTGCAGGTACAGCATGGCCCCCTTCTCGACCGACGAGAGGGCGAGGCCGGGACCTTCCAGGAGGAGCAAGGAGATATCCTTGGTCGTCAGGAAGGCGCTCGAGCCCCTGATCTTCCTGGACGAGTTCCCAAAGGCCGCGATAGACATCTACATAGACATCATACAGGCTGACGCGGGCACGCGCACGGCTGCAATAAACGCCGCCAGCGTGGCGCTTGCGGACGCCGGGGTCCCCATGAGGGGCCTGGTGTCAGCGGTGGCAGCGGGAAAGATCGACGGCAAGTACGTCGTCGACCTGGCGGGCAAGGAGGAGGACGCGAGCGACTGCGACCTCCCTGTCGCGTACATCCCCAGCCAGGGGAAGATATCGCTGCTGCAGATGGACGGGAACCTGGCAAAGGAAGACGTCAAGGCTTTGATCAAGATAGCGACGACCGCATGCGAGGATATAGAGAAGAAGCAGCGTGATGCTTTAAGGAAGAGGTGGATAAAATGAAGATACTGCAACAGAGCATAGTGAGCCTTGCGGCCAAGGGCATGAGGCTGGACGGCAGGAAGCTGGACCAGATCAGGGACATCGTGATCGAAGCGAGCCCGATCGAGAAGGCGGAAGGGTCAGCGATCGTCAAGCTCGGCCGGACCAAGGTCATCGCAGGCGTGAAGATCGGCGTCGGGCAGCCATTCTCGGACAGGCCCGGGTCGGGCGTGCTCATGACGGGAGCGGAGTTCTCCCCGATATCTTCACCCGATTTCGAGCCCGGCCCGCCCAGGGACAACAGCATAGAGCTGGCGAGGGTCGTCGACAGGGGCATAAGGGAATCCCAGGCGATCGACCTGGACAAGCTTTGCATAGAGCCGGGGGAGAAGGTCTGGATGGTCTTCGTTGACATAAACATACTCGACAACTTCGGAAACCTGATAGACGCCGCCGCGCTGGCATCAGCGGTTGCGCTGAGCAGGGCGGTGTTCCCGAAGTACGAGGACGGGGCAGTCATCTTCACCGAGAAGACGAAGAAGAAGCTGCCGGTGGCATGCCTGCCTATCGCATGCACCTCCTTCAAGGTGGGCGAGCGCCTGCTGCTTGACGCGACCAGGGAAGAGGAGGAAGCCGCGGGAGCGAGGATAACGGTCACGACCAGGGACGACGGCAACGTGGCCGCCATTCAGAAGGGAGGCGAGGAAGGGATCACACCTGCTGAGATAGAGCATGCCCTTGACATGGCAGTCGAGAAGGGCAAGGAAATCAGGAAGCTCGTCAAGCAGGCCTGATTCCAGGCAGATTCAGATTCGGCGAGGCGGGGCATTGGCATGAAGACGAAGAAGAGAGGGGCATCCGGGAGGTTCGGATCCCGTTACGGCAAGAGTATCAGCACGAACTTCGCCAAGGTGGAGAAGCTCAAGTCGGAGAAATGGCGATGCCCGAGATGCCTGAAGCAGACGGTCAAGAGGGAATCGGCCGGCATATGGAGCTGCAGCAGCTGCGGCCACAGGTTCGCTGGCAAAGCTTTTAAGCCAAGCTAGCAATTATATCTACTGGTGGTTCCATGTACAAATGCGTCTGCTGCGGAAGGTCCTTGAGCATAGACGTGAAGACGGCAAAGAAGATCATATGCCCTTCCTGCGGCTACAGGATCCTCGAGAAGGAGAGGCCGAAGGTCGTGAAGAAGATCCCGGCGGAGTGATGATATGTCAGACGAGAAGATGCAGCAGCTGTTTATCGAGGCGCAGTCATACCAGCAGAACCTGCAGGTCGTCGCGACCCAGAAGGAGGCGCTCAGCCTGCAGCTCATCGAGACCGGGAAGGCCCTGGAGGAGCTGACGAAGCCGAGCAAGGAGGACGTGTTCAAGATCGTGGGGCCCGTGCTCATCAAGGTGAAGAGGGCCGAGGCGAAGAAGGACCTCGAATCCAAGAGGGAACTCATAACCCTCAGGATGAAGGCGCTGGACAAGAGCGAGAGCAGGATAAAGGAGAAGATAGAGGACCTGAAGGAAAGGCTCGCCAAGGCTGGTGGCTGACATGGGGAAGAAGGAAGCCGTGATTTCCCTCCTGGATGGCGTCATCAAGGACAGGGGGGTCCCCAAGAACGTCAAGAGCAGCGTCGAGGAGGCGCTGGATATTCTCAGGAACCCGAACGCGAACAACATAAAGATTGCCGAGACCGTCTCCATTCTCGACGAGGTGACGAATGATCCGAACCTCTCGGTATACACGCGGACCGTCCTTTGGGACGCGGTTTCGAAGCTCGAGGCGCTGAAGTAGATGTTCGATGATAATTAATTTTTTAAATCAGCGATACAAGGAGGTAACTATGGTGTTGAAAAGATTCAAGAGGGGTATCAAGTCGGGAAGAACGTACCCGGCATCCGAAAAGGATGAATACATAGAGGTAGACGTGGGAGGCGCCTCGGGCTCGCCTTCGCTATCAGCTCATGGGAAGATCGGGATCAGGATAGAGAGCCTCGAGGAGTTCAGCGACTCGGAGAAGATCCTGCGATTCTTGAGGGAAGGAAGCATAGTGATGCTCAAGATAAAGACTCTCAAGGAGAAGGACCTCAGCGAGCTCAAGCGGGCCGTGGACAGGCTCAAGAGGACGGTCCTTGCCCAGAACGGAGACCTGGTCGGAGTGGAGCAGGACTGGCTTCTTCTCGTGCCGGAGCACGCGGTAGTCCACAGGTGAATCCTGAATACCCCGGGCAGATCAAGCATTATTAGGTTTATTTTCAGGATTCCTTGCCGTCGTCAGGCCGAATTGGACCAGCACATCGTCCAGTAATGGCATTTCGAGCCCTTGTTCTTGATGCAGCAGTCCTTGCAGAGATACGTGTTCGCCTTCTCGCACCAGACCGTCTTTATGCCGAGTCCCAGGTGCTCCTTGCTCCTCTTGCAGACCCCGCAAGGATTTTTCTTCATTCGTAGGATTGTCTTGACTCCCTTATATGCTTTCGAGCAATAGACGTCCCGATCGCCCAGCCGTGGGAGATCGCCCCTTGGGCCCTGGCGCACGGCCGGCAGCCGCGCCCGGTCAATCCGCTGCCGGTTCCTTCTTCTTCAGGTATATCTTCCTGATAGTCTCGAGCCTGCCGAACTTCGCCACGGCATTGGCTATCTCATGGGGCCATGGCGGGTCTTCCATGGCCTTGGAGAGCAGGAAGGTGTCAAGGCTCGAGACGTCCTTCCACAGGTGGGCCTTGCGCAGGAAATCCTCGAGCTGATGCCTTCCCGGCTCGTCCTTCCTGGGGAACCTCAGCTTCTCAGCGCTCCAAAGCTTGGCGCTGTAGCCCGATCCCGAAACCAGGCTGACGCCATGCTCCTCGCCGAACCTGAACAGCGCTTCCCTGACCTGGTCGAGCTCGTCGTCAAGCTCCTTCTTCTTCTCGCTCAGCTCCGCGTACCTGTTGACGAGCTTCACTCCCGGCTCGCTCAGGAACTTCTTGAGCGGCATCGACTCCGTCTTTGCCACGTGCCCCCATTCGGGGCAGACCTGCCTGAACTCGCACCAGTCGCAGAGCCTGGCGGCCCGCGTCGGGAAATACCTGGCCGACTCTATCTTCCTGATGGATTCTATGGTCTCGAGCCTCAGCTTCTCGAGCTGTTCGTCGGTCTTCTCCAATACGACGTCCTGGTTGAAAGAGAGGAAGTGCCAGACAAGCCTTATCCTATCCGCATTGGGATAGGTCCTCTTCACAGCGAGGGCGTAAAGCGCGAGCTGCCTGTCCTCCTCGAGGTAGTTCCTCAGGGGAAGCGAGGAGTTTGTCTTGTAGTCGTGTATCTCGTAAGTCGCCTTCTCGACGAAGGCCAGCCTGTCCATGTATCCCTGCAGCATGTACCTGCCGTTGTTGCCGAGGTCTATCATTATCCTCTGCTCGAGGCCGACGGTCTTGGCGCGGTCGAACGGATGATGCCTCTTGTAGTAATTCCGTATGTAGGCCTCCCCCATGCTCCTGTAGTTGTCAGGGGAATACTGCTTCCTCACGAGCAGTATCGCGGGGTTCCAGTTCTTCCCCCACTGGTCGTTGTAGAAGGCTAGGATATCGTCGAGCCTGTTCAGCTTCTGGAAGCGCAGGTCGTTGTAAAGCTTCTCGAGGGCCGAGTGGACGAGCGAACCCATGAACGCCTCAATCGTCTGCTCTATCTCGGGCCTCACCTTGTCTATGTACTTCAGCTTGTACTTGTACGGGCAGTTCTCGAAGCAGGTGATCCTGGAATGGGAGTAGACGGCCATAGTAATTATCTGTCGGGAATAGATAAAAAAGTTATTTTTCAATCACATTCCATACTATAAGATTACCTCATAATGCGTAATATACTTAAATATAAGTATATCAATATTATTGACCAAGTCATTGATCGGATAGTTGCCATATGAATAAGGGTTGCTGGCGATGGAGACTCTGAGCTTGCTGATATACCTGGGGAAGAAGGGAGCCACGAAGAGGTTCATAACGGTAACGACGCCGAAGATGGGCGGCGACCTCGGCATCTCTCAGCAGAGCGTGAGCAGGTGGCTCATATCGCTGGAGCGCGACGGCATGATCGCCAGGAAGGAAGGCATAAGGGGATACCTCATACAGATAACCCGGAAGGGCATGGATTACCTGTACGAGGTCAGGAGCGACCTGAACGAGATAATACTCTCGAGCAAGAAGATCGAGATGCGCGGCCAGGTGACTTCCGGCATGCTCGACGCCAAGTACTACATGGGTCTGCGGGGTTACAGAGACAACATTAAATCCAAGCTCGGCTTCAAGCCCTTCCTTGGCACCCTCAACGTCAGGCTCCTGTCCGTCGACGACACCCAGAGGAAGGAGATGCTGTGCGGGATGGACGGGATAGACATACCCGGCTTCAGGCAGGGGAACAGGATATTCGGGGGCATAAAATGCTTCCCATGCGACATATCGGGAACCAGCGGAGCCGTGATAATCCCCGAAAGGAGCCATTACGGCTTCGACACGATCGAGGTGATATCTCCGCATAACCTGAGGAAGCGCTTGAAACTGCACGACGGCGACGGCGTCAACGTGCGGGTGACGGTGGATTGAGGATGTGCCTGAAGAAATATTTTAATGCCAGGGAAATCGGATTCGGCATGAGCAGCAACGAGATAACGGCGAGCGCCGCCCTTGCGGCGATATCGGCGGCGCTGCAGATGATGCACGTGGGATATCTGTCGCCGTGGGGGATGTGGATCGACCTGGTTGCAGTCTCATGGATATTGGGTTATTTCATATACGGCGGCAGAACTGCTTTCGCGGTTTCGATCGTGGGGGCCCTGTTGATCACCCTGATCGCCCCGTCGACCTGGCTCGGAGCGATTATGAAGTGGATAGCGACGGTCCCGATGTTCCTCGTCCCTGTCGCCTTGCAGAAAATGAGGGGTATAGGGATTGACAAGCTCGCCAAATTGAGGTTCCTGGTGCCTGTCATCCTGCTGGCAGTGGTCATCAGGGGGGCGATAGTGATACCGGTGAATTATTACATAGCGATCCCGATATGGATGGGCTGGACTCCCGCGCAGGCCATGGTTTACGTGCCGTGGTGGGCGATATTCGGGATCAACGCGATACAGGGCGCGCTCGAGGTCTTGCTGGCATGGCTGCTCGTTTTCAGATTCAGACTTGACAGGTTCAGGACATGGTGATAGAGGCAAAAGACCTGAGTTTCAGCTACCCGGGCAAGCATGTCCTGCGTGACATCTCCCTCACAGTCGAAAGAGCTGATTTCTTGGGGATAACGGGATCGACGGGTTCGGGAAAGACGACCCTAGCGATGTGCTTCAACGGCCTAATCCCGAAATCGGTGAAGGGCAAGTTCTCCGGAAGCGTGTCGGTCATGGGGGCAGACACGAGGAAGAGCAGGATATCGGACCTGGCGAAGAAGGTGGGGTTCGTGTTCCAGGACCCCGACTGGCAGCTTTTCAGCCTAACCGTAAGGGACGAGGTCTCCTTCGGGCTTCAGAACCTCGGGATGAAGGGCATAGACCGGAGGGTCAGGGAATCGCTTAGGATGGTCGGACTGTCCGGTTACGAGGGCACGGAGCCCCACAGGCTCTCGCAGGGGCAGAAGCAGAAGCTGTGCATAGCCTCGGTGCTTGCGATGGAGCCGGAGATCATAATACTCGACGAGCCTACCTCCCAGCTGGACTACCGGAGCAGCATGAACGTGTACGGGATCCTGAGGAAGCTTAACGAGTCCGGGAAGACCGTCATAGTAATAGAGCACAATACAGACCTGCTGGCCGAGTATGCCAACAAGGTGCTTTTGCTGGATGGCGGCAGGGCGGCCAGGCTCGGCCAGGCGATGCAAGTTCTCAGCGACAAGAGGCTGCTGGGCAGGCTGGGTGTGAAATTGCCGTGGGTGTGCATGAAATGAACCCCAAGCTCAAGCTACTTCTTGTGTTCCTCACCACCAGCATACTCCTGGTCTTCCCCAACATGATCCTAATCTTTTCGATAACGGCCCTCTCTGTGGCCCTGCTCGTCGCCAAGGGATTGCATAACAATTATATAATATGGTCGAAGGCGATTGCGATCATAATGCTCGTCATCATCGCGCTCAACTCGTTCACATACTCAGCCGCTGGCTTCAGCACAGCCGGCTTCTATTTAGGATTGATGATCGCCATGAGGTTCCTTGCCTTCCTGTCACTGGTTACGATATTCGTGCACACCACGGCAACTAACGAGCTGAAGGACGCTTTCAGCTTCCTTCCGCGCACGATCTCGACCATCTTCTTCCTGGCGCTTGTCCTTCTCCCGAAGATGGCCATGCTATTGGAGAACATAGTCAATGCGCAGAAGTCGAGGGGCCTCAACTTCAGGAGCCCCAACATATTCAGGACGTATTTCCCCGTTCTCGTCCCCCTGTTCGGCAAGGCGCTGACACAGTCTGAGCGCATGGCCCTCGCCATGGAGGCCAGGGGATGGGCAGCGACCGGCTAAATATATATCATGCGGAACAATAATCATCTATGGAGCCGGATGATGCCCCTTCCTTCAGGCTCAGGCTGTCCTTCTGGATCATACTCGGGGCGTTCTCCGTCTTCTTCGCAGAAGTCGTATCCGGCTCGGACATGTTCCCCTATTTCCATCTGTGGGGGATAATTGGCATCTTCCCGCTTTACGTCCTGCATTCCTTGGTGCTATCATCGCTTGTCTTCAATTACGGGAAGCCAAGATTCTCACCTCTGTATCTGGCTGGCGTTATCTTCGGGCTGTACGAGGCATACATAACGAAGGTCCTGTGGAACCCATACTGGGGCGAGCCCTTCTTCATGTTCGGGGGCATAGCGGTCATAGAGACCATCATACTGCTGCTGGTATGGCATTCGATAATGGCATTCGTGATCCCCCTTTTCATATGCGAGAACCTGCTGACTGGATCAAGGCAGCTAGTAAACGGATTGCCTGAGCGGATCAGGAGGGTATTATCAAGCGGCAAGAATATTAAGATACTCCTTATCGCAATGGCCATAGTCTTCGGGATGCTGCAGAGCAGCAATTCGACAGGCACCCTTGTTTCCATGTCGTCCGGCCTGTGCACGATCTCCGTCCTCGTCATCCTTGTCTATCTCTGGAGGAGCAGGACTGGGGGAAGAGCCTACAGCATGAAGTCGCTCCTGCCGAACATCCGGGAGCTCAGGATATTGTTAGTGCTGCTCATCCTGCTGTACCTTTGGATGGGTTCGATGATACGGATGGAGGCCCTTCCCGGACTGCAGCCACAGGCAGCCGTGTGGCTTCTTTATGTCGTGTTCTTCTTCCTGCTATTCACCAGCCTGAGGAAGAGCGCAAAGCTTCCGCTGCAAGACAGGTACGAGGCACCAGTTGGGTTTTCATGGAAATGGACATTGCTGCTGGCTATCGTTTTCACCTTCACCTCGGCCATTATCAGCCCTAATCGAGTTGTTGCCGGCACCATTCTGCTGCTGACATGGTTCGGGATGGGATTCTTAGGCATCTTCCTGCCGGCCATCGCGATTAACGACACATTCAGGAAATCGTGATGACCCGCTGATATCATTATCAGGCTCCGCTATCCTTAGCCTTTGCGTCCAAGATCAAAAGCCGTACAACTTCTTGGCAGATTGATATATTCTCCCTTCAGCCTCTTTCAGATAAATTCGTGTTTGAATCTTCATCAGCTTGTTAATTACCGAATCCGGTTTTGCAGTGCTGCTTCTTTCTTTCAGTGCCGCCAAGGCTGCGCCTGCGATATCGAAAGGATTCACCCCAGCCCCCTTGTCGAACCCCACCAAGTCGCATCCTATCCCTATGCAGTTATTGTACGCCGAGACAGCACGCTCAGCGTCTTCGTTCGATAAGCACCTTGCGGCATACACTCCTTCATAATTGGCAGCACCCGAGATCATGCCGATCCCAGAGCCGCAACCGACTATAGCCAGCGCAGGTGACGATGCTTTGCTGAGCATCCTACCGACCTCTGCTGAAATCAGGGGATAGTCGCATTCTTGCGAAGACGATTCATTATTGCAGTATCCGATATTTTCGTCGATCATCATTATTTCCAGGTCATTGTCCAACTCATGCAGCAATCCCTCCAGCTTCCTGAAGTCGTCTGCAGCCCTGTGATCCGAGCCAAGATAGATGATTATCTTGCCTTCGTATGATGACATCGGGTAAGCTGCGGCTTCCGTATCGCGAATGCCGGCCTGTTCGTACGCCTCGGATTTTATGGCCAGCGTCTGCAAATACCTCCTCATGCGCTTCTTGTCGTCACTGTCTGATCCGGTATAGAATTCGGTTTCGAGCCATGTCAATATCAGCGGAATCTGGGACGTTCCCGCCGAACTGCCGACACCGAGGAAATTGGGGTTGTTGTGCCTCCTGGTGGTTTCAGCATCGCTCACTGTAACGCATCTGGAACCTATCACGAACGGGCATTTCGATCCCAGCACGAGTACGTCGTTCCCTGTTTGACCAAAACCAATCCCTACGCTATGGTAAGGGTCCTTGGCGATGGCCGTACCGATTCTTTCGGAGACGGCTATAGAATTACCCGTCCCGACATCCACGACATCGTAATTCAATGATTTCAGGGCATGGATAGAAGATCCTAAAGGGTCTTTCTGATCATCCATTGAACCGACAAAGACCTTCTTGCCGGCATGTGAGCCGCTCATCCCGCTCATTATGTCATGATCGACACTCTCGGAACTGATATCCTCCAATCGAATGCCATTGAGCCATCCCGTCACCACCCAGGGCCAAACTTCTTTCATATTTTAGATATGGATGATAATTTCTTAAGCGTTGGATGAACGCAAAAACCAGTTTCTTTCGCTATCTTTACCCAGAACCATGGTAATTTATTAAGTTCGATATCGCCACCATTCTAATGAAGCTATGCTCCGCCTGCCTGGTAGGCATAAAATGCGCTTATGACGGGAAGGACAGGTTCGACGGCAAGGCAAAGGACCTTTTCGACAAGGGGCAGGTCATCCCTGTTTGCCCGGAGCAGCTCGGCGGATTGCCGACGCCAAGGGAAAAGAGGGAGGTACGAGGAGGCGACGGCAGGCGCGTCCTCGAAGGGAAGGCCGGGGTAATCGACATAAAGGGCAGGGACATGACAAAGGAGGCGATCAGGGGCGCCGAGGAGACCCTCAGGATCGCCAGGCAGCTGGGCGTGAAGGGGTTCATCGGGAAGGCCCGGAGCCCGTCGTGCGGTTGCGGGAAGATATACGACGGCACGTTCTCAGGCAGGCTTGTGAAGGGGGACGGCGTCACCGTCGCCATGCTTAAGAAGAACGGGATGAAGGCGATCACGGAAGAGGACTTATAGGGGACCCTTCCTCATGAACATGGCTGATCGATCATGGATGATTTATCATTTCTGATACCGTCGATCATGATGCAGTACGCGTTCGATTTATAAATTCTGCCGGGAATTAGTCTTATGGCATATTCCTGGGTGAAGCCCACAAAGCTGAAGCTCATAGCCTTCGTGATAATCTCGCTGCTGCTCTTCTACTCTCCCATTATCCCTACTTTGACGACGCCCGTCGTGCTCGAGCCCGTGCCCATATGGAATATGAGGTCGCCCGCATATTCGATCCAGTCGGCGGATATAGTCGGGGTATCCAACCAGTACTTCGGGACCTTCACGGGAGCCGACGCTGCCCTGGTGAGCGTGGCATTCACCCTGCTGGTCGCATATCTCATCTCCTGCATCCTGGTATACGTTTTCAAGAAGCAGCCAAGGACCGCGCTGGAGAGGGAGCAGCAAATTCGCCGTTGAAACCTCTTTGTTTCCGGGATTGTCATGAGCGGAAGGCAAGTCACATTCAGTTGCAGGACGCATGTAGCGGACGGAAAGTCCATTCTGGCGGTTTGCGACGAGGTTCTCCTGGGCAAGACCGTGAGGTTCGGTGAAGTCGATTTCGATATATCAGAATCCTTCTACGGAGGAAACCGCTCCGACCAGAAGCAAATCCTGGAAAAGGTGAGGCAGGCCGACATGGTGAACGTGGTCGGCAGGGAGATTGTCGATCTGCTTGTGAGCGAGCAAGAGGTAGACAGGGAATGCGTCCTGTGGATGGGCGATGTCCCCCACGTCCAGATCATAAGGATATGATGCCCCGTCGGAGCCGGGGATGGTGGAATCCGTTCTTAGAAGGTTCGGTTTTTGGGGACGGGCTAACTGGGATGACGGATGTCCGATCCACGATTCCATGAAAGGAATAATCGGATGATCACGGTTCAGCCGAAGATACGCCCCTTTCCTTGCTGATGACGGTTATCTTGTCCGCCGCCTCCTCCATCGATGAGTCGTGCGTGACTATTATCAGCTGCGGCATGACGCTGAGCTTCTTGAGCACGTCTATGAGGTCCTGCCTGCGCTGGGTGTCCAGGAAAACGGTGGGCTCATCGAGGAACATGGACTCGGCCGAACCACCGACCAACGTCCTGGCAATCCCGAGCCTCATGGCTAGGGCAGCGGCTATCCTCTCTCCGCCGCTCATCATCCCGGTGGTGCTCTCGCCTGTCGGGCCATAGAGGGTAATGTCGTAGTTCTCGTCCAGCGACATGTCGGAATAATCGAAGTTGAACTCCCTGAAGAACTCGCGCATGTGCGACTCGATTATCGGCCCCGACTTCATCCTGAGATCCTTCTGCAGCCCCGACTTGTCGAACAGGCCCCGGATATCCCCCAGAAGCTTGACGAAGGATGAAAGCGCATCGTGCTCCTTCTTCTTGCCCTCTATGGACTTTATCTCCTCCCTCAGCCTGCCCCTCGAGTTCTCAAGCTCCTGCCTCTTGCCGTGCTGCCTGCCGCTGGCCTCCCTGAGCGCGCTCAGTTCGGACCTCAGTTCCCGAACCCTTTCCCTCACCTTTTGATACATCTTTCTTTTGCCCTCGATTTCACCAAGCTGGCTTCCGAGACTTTCCGCCTTCTTCTCCAGCTCCTTCACGAACATGCCGCTCTTCTCCAACGCGGCATCAAGCTCGACTCGCCTCTTTACGATGCCTTTGAGCTCGCTCTCCTCCTTCTCGAGGGCCGCAAGCTCGGAGCGCCTGCCTTCTGCTGCTTCGATGCCGGCAGCAACCCTCGACAGCTCGGCCTCCAGTTCCGCTATATCGTGCCTGGCTGTTTCGATTTTCCCTCTTCGCTCTTTGACCAGGCCGTTCCTGTGCTCTCTGGTGAGTTCGGATCCGCAAAGCGGGCATCTGCTTCCCGCCCGCTCGAGGCTGGATTCAAGGTCTCTCATCTCGTCCATCTTCCCCCTCAGCTTGCCGATGCCCTCGTTTATTTCGTCAGCCCTTTTCCTCTTCGCCAGCAGCTCCTTGCCAAGCCTCTGCTGCCGCCCCGTTCCTATCCTCTTGCCCAATGCCTGCAACTTGCGCTCCGCCTCCCTGATGCCTTCCCCCTGCCGCCTCAGCGATTGAAGCCCCTCACGCTCCCTTTCAAGCGATTCCTCCGCCGATCCCAGCGCGCTCGCCAGCTCCGCGTATTTCCTCTCCATCTCCTCAAGGCCGGACTCCTCTTCCTCAGCCACCTTAAGGGATTTCGATGCGTCGCTGATCTTCATGGCCGTCTTGGCCGCCCTCTTCTTGACATCGTCCAGCTCGCTATCTATTCCATCGAGCTGCTCCCGGATCCTGTCCTCGTCCAATATCTGGGCCTCCAGCCTGCTCTTCCTGTCCCTGTAGGCGTCGATGACGACCCTCATCCTCTCCCATACCCGCTCGAGCGAGTCTATCCCCAGGAGCCTGGTTATCAGCTGCTTCTTCTCCGCGGGCCTGGCCACCAGCAGCCTCGCTATCTCCCCCTGCCTGACATAGACGGCATTGATGAAGAGGTACTTGTCGATGCCCAGGATCCTGGCTATCTCCTTGTCGACCTCGCTGTCCCCCGACTGCAGCAGCTTCTCGCCATCCTCCAGCAGATACAGGTTCGAATCGCTCGACGCCTTCTTCCTCATCCTGACGACCTTGTACGTCCTGCCGTGGCTCGTGAAGACGAGCTCGACAGCCATGCTGCCCTGACCCCTCATGACCAGATCGTCGAGGTTCCCCTCGTACTCCTTGAACAGCGCGAAGGATATCGCCTCGAGGACGCTGGTCTTCCCGGCGCCGTTCTCCCCCAGTATGACGTTTATCCCCGTGCCGAAGCCTATGGCCGTGTCATGATGGGACTTGAAGTTCCTGAGCCTGACGCTGTTCACTATCATCTTGCACCTCCGTAGAAGTCCTCCGCTATCCTGAGGGCCTCATCATCCTCGCCGCTTGAAAGCGCCCGGAAGAGCTGGATAGCAAGATTAGCCTTTTTGCTGTCCTTCACCGATCGCCTTATCATCTCAGGTATGTCGAACGTCCTCGTCAGGACCCGCTCGGCTTCGAGATCGGCCTCCGCCTTGTATGATACCCGCAGGCTTAGGACCAGCTCAGACAATTGCTCCAGAAGCTTGTCATGCAGGGTCTTCCTGTCATAGCCTCCGCTGTCGACCTCCAGGAAAGCGAGGGGCTTGCTGCCCATGCCGGAGATCATGCTCCTCAATCTGGACAGGCTCTCGTCCAGGCTGTCCGCATGCAGCCTCTGCTTTATTATCTCCCTGCTGAGCTGGATGTCGACGGGCTGCACGTCCGGCTCGTCTCCGTCCAGGTCAACCATGAAGAACCCCTTCCCGTTCTTCCTGTAGTCGTCGTATTCGTTCAGGCTCCATAACTCCGTCGAACCGGCGTATGCGAGCCTGCCCTTGCCGAAGGGGTGCTGGATCCTGCTGTGCACGTGCCCGAATGCGTAATAGTCGAAGTTCTTTGGGATGTCTTCGAGCCTGATCTCATGCATCTGGGGAAGGAAGCGGTCGATCCCCTGGTGCATGACGAGGACGGACTTCTTATGCTTGGCCGCGCTCTTCGACAGGATGGACATCGTCTCAATCAGCCTGGGGGAGAAGTACTTGCTCGTGTAGGGGGTCCCCCCTATGAATACGCCGCGGTGGACGAAGAATGGCTCATCCTCGGTGATCATACGCATCCCGAGCTCGCCGAAGAGCACGTGAGGGGGCATGGCGCCCCTCTGCATGATCATGTCGTGGTTGCCGGTGATGGCATAGACGGGTATCCCCTTCTCCTTGAGCTTCGAGAAGCACCTGCTTGCGACCCAAAGCGCCCTTGGCTGGGGCCTGGGGAAATCGAACAGGTCGCCCGAATGGATGACGAAGTCCGGCCTCTCCTCGACTATCCTCATCACGATCTGCTCGAAGGCGTGGTAGAAATCAAGCTCCCTCTCGTGCAGGCCGTACTGCCTGAAACCGAGATGCGTGTCGGCTAAGTGGGCGAATCTCATAATAGTCACCAAAAGGCTGGGAATGCTCCAGCTTGAGCCACAGTTTGAATATGCAATGAAGGTTAATAAGAGTTATATGCGTTATTCGCTGTCATGTCACGTGCATGCATCTATGTACGTGTTCGGAGTATTTGGCTACGCATTTATAAAATTTTCATCCCACCTACTACTTGATGCACGACATAGCCATAGTTAGCTCTTACCCATCCACTAACCCTGAATGCGGGATCGGGATATACACAAAGAACCTTTGGAGGGAGCTGAAGAGATTCCCGATGGTGGACGACCTCTACATATGCAGCTACGGCAATCACAGGCCAAAGGGCCTCAGAGAAAGGGTCCTGAAGAATCCCGATGACCCGGTTCAGCTATGGTTCAATCAGGACAGCACCAATGACGTTCAAAGAGTCACCAGGCAGATATACAAGAGGGCGAAGGCATCCGGCAATCCGACCATGGTAATCCTTATGCTCGAGTACGGATTGACGGAGAATGCCGGGGACGGCTCGGACAACGCCGTGCATATGGCGAAGAACCTGAAAGGAAAGGACATCGTCACGATCGGCATCGCGCATACCATACGAAGGAACCCCAGCAAGGATCAGAGGGACATCCTTGTGGAGACGGCCCGAGAATGCGACGGCACCGTGGTCCATACCCATTCCTCGATCGACGTTCTCAGGTCACCCGTCTATGGCCTGAAGAGGGATGAATGCAATCTCTATCAGGTGCACCACGGAACCAGGTACATAGAGAAGTCGGACAGGGACAGGAGGAAGCTTAAGAGGAAGCTGGGCGCTGAGGACAAGACGCTGATAAGCAGCGTAGGGCTGAGGGGACCGGGAAAAGGCACAGATCTTTTCATAAGGGCAGTAGACCTGTTCTTCGAATCCCTTCCGCGCAGCCAAAGGAAGAGGATAAAGGCGATACGTGCGGGCGGTTATCACCCCAAATTCGTGGAAGCCGAAGGCGGGAAATATATGAATCAGCACATAGAACTGATAGATGAAACGCTTTCTGGCACGAAGCTGCAGGTATATAGGCCTCCTAATGACGACATCTACCACATCGACTGGGATGCCGGGGATTACATATCCATTGAGACCCCGCTGGACACCGTCAAGTACATGACAACCATCGGCGCCAGCAAGATCTGCGCGTTCACGTATCCGGATCCCGAGCAGGATACAAGCGGAACGCTGGCTGACGCAATGGGGTGGGGAAGGGCCATCGTAAGCACTGATTTCGCATTCGCCAAGGAGATGATAGGTTGCAGGCATCCCAAGAAGAAGGGGGTCATGAACATCGGCGATCCCGATGCCAGGGGCTTGCTGACACACTGCGGAGAGCCCAGCGTGGAAGAGACGGCCCAGGCGCTGGATTATTTGCTGATCTCAAGAGAGGGCCAGCGTCTTCGTTCGCAGTATGAGCATAATGCCCACGTATTGGGCCATGAGACGGCCTGGCCCAACAGCGCATGGAAAATATGCCAGTATGGGGATTTCCTCCATACGGAGAAGAACATGGTGAGAGGCAGGATGAAGGCTTTCAGGAGGTCCAAGCCGAAACCCCATTTCGCCAGCAGCAATCCGAATTAAGGTGTCGCTGGGTGTTATAATATCAGAGGCCAGGGTCACTTCTTCCTTATTACGCATTTCTCGCCGCTCTTGACGCCGAAGGTCTTGGAGAAGCTCCCCATGTTTATGGCGGCCTCCGTCCTGCCGTAGTCGTCCGGCATTATCAGAGGCTGCCCTATGCCAACGTCGCCGAAGGTGTCAACGAACGGCGCCTCTACCCTCCTCTTCCCGGCGAATTCCAGGACGAGCCTGTCGTTCTTCTTCACGCCGAACCTGCTCCACACCGGCTGCTGTATGTTCAGGATGAGGGTCCCGAACTTGTTGACCAGTATCACACGCGATTGGATGGCGCCCTTTGCGACAGAGGCCTCCCCGTACGGGGCCTTGACGAGCTCTGAGAATCTGAGCTCCTCCCCGAACTCCTCGATCCTGACACCCATCGAAAGCAGCGCCGCGGCGGGCACGAAGACGTCCCTGCCGTGGAAGATCGGGGAGACCGGATGCCTCATGTATTTGGGATTCGTTATCTCGACCGCCTTCTCGCATCCCCCGAGGGTCTTTGCTGCGGAGATTAGGACGCCATTGTCCGGACCGACAAGGTAATCTCCCCTCTTCGTCCTGATTATAATGGCCCTTCTTTCGGTGCCTACCCCCGGGTCAACGACGCAGACGTGATAACCCACCGGAAGGAACTTCACCGTCTCCATGGTCCTGGACGCGGCGCTCAGGTCGAAGTCCGGCAGACCGTGCATGAGGTCGATGACGTTCGCGTCCGGGGAGATGTCGAGAGCCACGCCCTTCATGCAGCCTATGCCCTGGCTCTGGACGCCGAAATCGCTTGTCAGGCTTATCAAAGGCCTCTTCATAATTGATAAGTTGCCCTTGAAAAGTATAAATTGTTGAAGGCCTTCCTGCCCTGAAGCCGGCCTTCTCTCTGGCAGGGATGCGCCACCCGAAAATGCTCAGGGAACGAAAATGTCGTTCTTGTCGATGAGCTTCCTGGCGATGGGGGCGGATATGTCGCACTTGATGCCGCAGCACTGCGCCTCCGTGGCGACGATACTTATAAGCTGCTCCTTGCCGGCAAGCGAATGCTTTTCCCTGACTTCCTTTATGATTCCCCTGATCGCGTCTATTTCCCAGGGATTTGAGTAAACGGACATAATTATATTATCACGATGTGAAATTTATAAACGTTCCCACCCGACCCACCTAAATAATCACACAGAAATTGAGATATGCTTCGATATTACAGGGTTTTCCGGCGGATATAGATAGATTTATTTACCTCCGAAACAAATTTACCGTATGTTCACGCTGCTGCTCATCATCCTGGCCACCTTCATAAACGGCCTGATAGCCTTAGTCGGCGCCTTTTCGCTCTTCCTGAAGGAGAAGCAACTCAACAGGGTCATCATGGTTCTTGTGGCCTTTTCCGCCGGCGCTCTTCTTTCCGGGGGCATGATACACCTGCTTGCCGAATCCATAGAGATGATGGATATGGAATATGCGTTCATCGTCCTCCTGTCCGGCTTCTCCATGTTCTTCGTCCTCGAGAGGTTCCTGCACTGGCACCACTGCCACAAGGGGCACTGCGATGTCCATGCGTTCAGCTACCTGATACTCATAGGGGATGGCATCCACAACTTCATCGACGGGCTCATAATAGCCGCGAGCTTCATTATCGGGATCCCTTTCGGCGTGATCACGACCATGCTCATCATAGGGCACGAGATACCGCAGGAGCTGGGGGATTTCGGCATCCTGGTGTACGGCGGGATCAAGAAGAACAAGGCGCTGCTGTACAATTTCGCTTCCCAGCTCACAAGCATGATCGGAGGCGTCATCGGCTTCTTCGTGGCGGGCATCGGCAATGCGACGCCGGTCCTGCTGTCTTTCGCGGCAGGGGGCTTCATATACATCGCTGCGTCAGACCTCATCCCGGAGCTGCACAAGGAGACCGACATGAAGAAGGTAGTCTCCTATTTCATCTTCTTCTTGGCAGGCATATCGTTCATGTATCTGACCAAGCTTTTAGCCGGGGGCTGATCCCTCATGACCGAGTCGGACGAGATGAAAACGATAATGGATGAAGTTGCCGCTTGCAGGCGGTGCGTGCTGCACGGGGCCAGGAAGAGAACCGTTCCCGGCGAGGGCGGCGACCACGCAAGGATAATGCTGATAGGGGAAGCTCCCGGATACAACGAGGACGTTCAGGGAAGGCCTTTCGTGGGAAGGGCAGGCGCCTTCCTCGACGAGCTGCTCAGCTCCGTCGGGCTGAAGAGGAATGACGTATTCATCACCAACATCCTGAAGTGCAGGCCCCCCGGCAACAGGAACCCGAAGTCCGAGGAGATCAAATCATGCACCCCGTATCTGGACAGGCAGATAGCGTTGCTGGCTCCGGCGACGATCTGCCCCATGGGCAACTTCGCGGCAGGCTACATCCTGGAGAAGTTCGGCATAAAGCCGGCGCCTATAGGCAGCATCCACGGCAAGACATTCAGGATTAAGAGCCTTATTATGGACGCCAGGATAATCCCCCTGTATCATCCCGCTTCGGCGATATATAACCCGAACATGAGGAACACGCTGCTGGAGGATTTCAAGAACGTAGCCGAATGATGATTCGGTGGCATGAATCTCGTCGATAAGCGCCGTCCGCGGACAAACATTTTAATAGGAGAGAACACAATTCAGCATATTGGAGGTGTGAATGATGGTCAAAGTCGATGCCGGCAAGTGCATAGGGTGCGGGGCTTGCGCTGCGATATGCCCGGACGGTTTCGTCATGAAGGACGACGGCAAGTCCCATGTGAAGAACCCAAAGGCCGGGTGCTTGGATGATGCTATCGATTCGTGCCCCGTGGACGCGATTACCAGATAGTTGCCCTTGACGTTCATCGATCCCGGAGGGGCTGTCCATGAACGCTGGACGATCGTAATTTTACGGCATATTAAACACAGTATATGGTGCTGTCGGATGGATGGGAAAGTCGAGAAGATGGTGGAATGGTACAAAGGGTACGCGAAACGGAGCGGCTTCAGGCTCAACCCTGACATGAAAATCGTCGAGGCGATCTGCCTCGGGCTGCTGGCCAACGAGCAGAAGCATGGGGCGAGATACTGCCCGTGCAGGATGGTAACGGGTGACAAGGAAGAGGACAAGAAGATCGTATGCCCCTGCGTCTACCACAAGGACGAGATCAAGAAGATGGGCCATTGCCACTGCAGGCTATTCGTCAGGTCATAGACGGGATGCGCACTACTTTATAATCGCATCATGATGACCTGCTTATCCAAGAATCGATCCAAATATATAATATATGAAAATGATATAATAGTCTATATGACCGGTGCTGTCCTCGGGATCGTGTTCCTTTTCTCCATGGTCATCTACCTGGCTCTCTCCGCGGGGTCGGGTTCGATAATATTCTGGAGCATCGGGGAGATCGCGTTCGGCATCTTGTTCGCCACCATCTCCGCGGTCATCGCATGCAGGATATTCCCGGCCCTTGGGCTGAAGCCGAGGGTGGCGCTGCTCAATCCCAAACGCTGGCTGCTGCTCCTGGCTTATTCCTTCGGACCCTTCCTCTTCCATCTCACCAAGGCGAACCTTGACGTCGCGTACCGGGTCATCACGGGGAAGATAAGGCCCGGCATAGTCAGGATATCTCCGGGGCTGCGCACGAGCATCGGGATAACGATGCTGGCCAACTCGATAACGCTGACCCCCGGGACCCTTACTGTGGACATCGACGAGAATAAGGACCTTTACGTGCACTGGATCAACGTGGACGAGGAGAAGGACAGGATGAGGGAGATATGCCACAGCTTCCCCGAATGGATAAGGAGGGTGGCCGAATGACGCTCTTCGACCCGGGTCTCATGTTCCTTGCCGGCTCCCTCGTCGTGCTCATGCTGATATGCATAGCCCGGACGATCCTCGGACCGACCAATCCCGACAGGGCGGTGGCCCTCGACACCATGAACACCCTCGTCGTGGCGGCAATGGTGCTGCTCGGGACGTCCTTCGGGGAGATCGTGTACATAGACGTGGCGATCGTCTATGCGATACTCTCGTTCGTCACCACGCTGTACATATCCAAATACCTGGAGGACAATGCATGAGCTGGCTCATATACCTGCTTTTCGGCGTAGGTATGGCATTCCAGGCTCTGGGGGCCATAGCTTTGCACAGGTTCCCCGACGTCTACACGAGGCTTCACGGCGCCACCAAATGCACGACGTTCGGCTCCATGTTCATATACCTCGGTGTCATGGTCTATGGAATGACGATGGTCCTTTCTGGCGATGCGAGCTTCATGGCCTTGCCTTTCCACGTGGCGATCATCATGCTTTTCATTCTGATCACAAACCCGACGGGAGCCCATGCGATAGCGAGGGCGGCGCACAGGATGGGAATAAAGCCCAAGCAGGCAGTGATAGATGAGCTCGGGGAGGCGGACAGATGATCCTGGATGCCATTCAGGCCATGCTTCTTTCGGGCATCGTGGCATCGGCTTTCCTGGCGATGCGGAAGAGGGACCTGATCAAGTCGGTGATTTACCTCGCGGTCATGAGCATGCTGCTTTCGCTGGAATTCTACATGCTGAGGGCCCCCGACGTGGCGATCGCGGAAGCGGCCATCGGGGCGGGCCTGGCTACAGCTGTTTACATCGTTGCGATCAACAGGACGGAGAGGTGGGAGGATGGAAGGAGCGGTTAGGTCGGCCGTCTTGGCGATCTTCATGGCTTTCATGGTTCTCGCCGTGCTGAGCATGAGGCCGTTCGGCGCGCCGCGGGATTCGAGGATGGACGATTATTTCATCACGGACAGCCAGTATGAGACAGGCAGCAACAACGTGGTCACGTCGGTGGTATTCGATTACAGGGCGCTCGACACGCTGGGCGAGACGACCGTGCTTTTCACGGCCGTGTGCGGCATATACGTGGTGTTCCTGGGGAGGAAGAGAAGATGAGGCGGGGGAAGGACGAGGGACTGTCCGAGATAGTCAGAACGCTTGCTTGCATAGTGTCGGTGCCGATAGCGGTGTTCGGATTCTACATCGCCCTGCATGGCCACCTCACCCCGGGTGGCGGTTTCGCCGGTGGCGCTGTCGTAGCTACTATAACCTCGTTGCTCATGGTGTCATTCGGGCAGGGCATCATCAGGAGGCTGCACATAACGCGCTTCTCTTTGCTTAGGACGATCAAGAACATAGGCATCACGATATTCGGCTTGCTCATGGTCATCGCCAGCTTCTCCGCGACCTTCCTCCACAGGCACCTGACCGATACCGGCTGGTTCTTCAAGGTCGAGATCCCCTTCGGGGCGAATCCGGGGGAGCTGGGGACCGGCGGGATAATACCCCTGATAAATCTCGCCGTGGGATTCGAGGTCGTGGTCGGCCTGTCGCTCGCCGTGGTCATGCTGTACGTCATAAGCGCGGAAGGATCGGACGTCTCTGCACGGAAGGCGGTGGAGGAGGGATTCGAATGATGAGCATGCACTACCTGGCGGTTGCCGCCATTCTCATGATAGGCATGTCCGCCCTCGTATCCAGGAGGAACCTCATCAAGATAATAATGTCCCTGCACGTGATGGGGTCGGCGGTAAACCTGTTCCTCGTATCCCTCGGTTACAGGGAAGGGTCCATCGCCCCCATATTCACCAATGCCCCGTCCCTGCAGATGGTGATGCCCGCCCCCCAGGCGTTGACCCTGACAAGCATAGTCATAAACATAGCGGTAGTGGCCCTCATGCTTTCGTTCGCCATCCTGATATACCAGCACTACGGATCACTTGACCCGAGAAGAAGGAGGCTGAGCGGATGACCCTGTTGAGCGTGTTTCTCGAGGATACGACGGCGCTGCTGGTCGCCCTCCCGCTCCTGGGAGCGTTTTCCGCCCCGCTCGTCGGAAAGGTCAGCGCCAAGGCAAGGAACCTATGGGTCATCGCGATCATGGCATTAGCCGAATTGGCGGCGGTCTCGCTGCTGGTCGACGTGCTGGGAGGGAATCCACATTTCTATGCTGTCGGCGCATCCGACCCCGCACTGCCTTCCGCCGCGGGATTCCCTTTCAGGATAGTTCTGGTAGCAGATGCCATGTCGGCGCTTGTCGCCGCCCTGGCCATGACGATGGCCCTGCTGTCTGTCATCTACTCGCTGAGGTACGAGTCGGGGAACGAAGGCCTTGAGAAGTACTATTCACTAGTTCTGCTGTTAGCCGGGGCGATGATGGGATTGTGCCTGACGGGCGACTTCTTCACCCTTTTCGTTTTCCTCGAGATAGCATCGATATCCAGTGCGGGGCTGATAGCCTTCTTCAGTTCCGCCGAGTCATTCGAAGCGGCGTTCAAGTACATGGTAGTCTCGGCCTCCGGAGCCCTGTTCCTGTTGTTCGGCGTCGGCATGCTTTACGGGCAGTACGGCATGCTCAACATGGCGTCCATCGGGGATTCGATGGCCGCCCAGGCGACCTTCGTCGACCTTGCAGCGTTGTCGCTGCTGGTTTCCGCTCTGCTGCTGAAGAGCGGATCGGTCCCCGTACACATGTGGAAGCCCGACGCATACCAGGAGGCCCCTCCCCAGGTAGTCGTGATGCTCGTCTCCTTCGCATTGCTATCGCTGTACCTCATATTCAGGATATGCTTCTCCGTTTTCGGCGCCATGGTATTCCCCGCGATCGGTTGGACGGTGGCGATTCTGGGTGCCTTGTCAATCTTCGTTGGCGTCGTCATGGCCGTCCCGCAGCGGAACCTGAGGAGGCTGATCGGATACGCAGCCATAGCGGAGATAGGCTATGTGATGCTCGGGGTGGGAACTTCATTGCTGGCGATGCATGACTCGACGGGCGTGGGCATGAGCTCCATGCACGGCGGGATATTCCACATGCTTAACGACGCCATTGACATGGGGCTGCTGTTGCTGGTCGTGGGAGCGGTGACGTATGCGACGAAGAGGCAGGAGCTGGACCAGGTCAGCGGGCTGGCCCACAGGTCTGGCGCCCTGGCGGCGCTTTTCCTGATCGGGGTACTTTCGATAGCGGGGCTGCCTCCCCTCAACGGCTTCGCCAGCAAGGTGATCATATACGAGTCGGTGTTCCGCATAAATCCGATGCTCTCCGTCATAGGCATACTGGGTTCCATCATGATGCTGGCGGTCTTCGTGAAGATTTTCGCGTCAGTGTTCCTTGGCGCCCCCTACAAAGGCTGCTTCAGGAAAATACCGAGGAGCATGCTTATACCGATGGTAGTCCTGGCGGTAATTATGATTTTCATAGGGTTGTTCCCTGGTTTGGTGCTTGAACGGCTGGTTTTCCCAGCTGCCGAGGCCCTCCTGAACCAGGAAATGTACTTTGGAGGCGTCCTATGAATCACGTGCTTGTGACCAATGCGGGCTACTGGAGCCCCCTCGTCTGGGTTGCCGCGTTCGCCATAGTCACGGCGATAGCGTTGCTGATAAGGTCGAGGGGCGAGAAGGGGTGCAGGCACGGGACCGAGCAGTCGCTGCCTTTCTTCTCCGGGAACGAGCCAACGGCCGGCAACATACATGCGAGCAACCTCTACTGGGGATTCGTGCACGGGCTGGCCAGGCACTACAGGCTTTTAGCCAGAGCCCATTCGGGCGTCGTGAACGATTACGCATTCTCGCTGGTCGTTTTGGCAGTCGTTTTGATGGCAGCATTGATCGTGGGAGGGATGGCATGAAGTCCAGGGATTTTAGCAGGTCGCTTTGGGTCTTCCATCTCAACACGGGCTCCTGCAACGGGTGCGACATAGAGATACTGGCTGCGCTGACGCCCAGGTATGACGTGGAGAGGTTCGGCATGAAGCTCGTCGGCTCGCCCAGGCATGCGGACGTCCTCCTCGTGACCGGCCCCGTTACGAGGGACATGGAGGACAAGCTGAAGAGGGTGTACGCCCAGACCCCGGACCCCAAGGTGGTCATGGTGGTCGGGAACTGCGGAAACACTGGGGACGTATTCTACGAATCGTACAACCTGGCTGGGCCGGCCGACAGGCTGATTCCCGTGGACGTGTACGTCCCTGGATGCCCGCCCAGGCCGGAGGCTGTAATATACGGCGTGGTGAAGGCATGGAAGCTCCTTGAGGAGGGGAAGAGAAGATGAACGCGAACGACGTCAGGGATTCCTTCAAGCGGCGCTTCGCAGGCAGGATAATGGCAGCCCGGACAGAAATAATCAAGCACAAGCTGAAGCAGGTCAGGCATGCAAGCAGGGTCTGGATAACGGTCGACAGCGGGGAGCTCAAGAACGCGGTCAGGCACCTGTGCAAGATAACGGAGCATCCCCATTTCATTGTCATATCCGGGTACGAGAAGGGGAAGTACCTTGAGCTTACTTACCATTTCTCTTTGAACTATGCGAGCGTGATGGAAGAGGTCGTCTTGAGCATCAAGGTGAGGGTGAGCAAGGAGAACCCCGTGCTTCCTACCATCACCGACCTGATTCCCGGGGCTCTCATATCGGAGAGGGAGATGCAGGAGATGCTGGGCGTCAGGATAAAGGGGATACCCGACTCGAGGAGGATATTCCTGCATCCCGGCTTCCCGCAGGGCGTGTACCCCTGGAGAAGGGACGAGACGGGCCCAGCCAGGCTGGTGAGGAATCTTCATAAGGGAGGCGGCAGATGAGGAAGGCTGGCGATATAATCGGGCAGGAATCCCGGGATACCTATTCCATATGCGTGGGTCCGGTCCATCCGGCCCTGAAGGAGCCGGTCAGGCTGAACTTGAGGGTAAGGGGCGAGAGGATAGAGCATGTCGATTTCGAGCTCAGCCAGGTGCACAGGGGCATCGAATGGATGGGCACAAGGAGGAACCCCATACAGATCTTATATCTATCCGAGAGGATATGCGGGATATGCAACATTTGCCATACCTTTGCGTTCTGCAGGGCGGTCGAGTCCATAGCCGGCATAGAGGTCCCGCCGAGGGCCCGTTACATAAGGACCATAGTCGCGGAGCTTGAAAGGATACACTCGCACATACTGTGGGCGGGCGTCGCCGCCCATGAGCTGGGATTCGATTCCGCCATGCATTACGCGTTCAGGGCAAGGGAGAAAGTCCTTGACGTCATAGAGAACCTCACGGGCAACAGGATCATGAAGGCCATCATGATGATAGGCGGGGTAAGAAGGGACATGGATAAGGGCCAGGCCAGGCTGGTGATGGAGGCTGCCGATTTCTACAGCAGATGCAGCCGAAAGCTGGAGAAGATATTCCTGGGGGATCCGGTTATAAAGTCCAGGACGAGGGACACGGGCATCCTCACCAGGCATGACTGCCTTGCCCTGTGTTCGGTCGGGCCCACCGCGAGGGCTTCCGGGGTGAGGAAGGATGTCAGGCAGGACGAGCCGTACGGGGCATATCCTGATGTTGGGGTCAAGGCAATGACGCCCGATGAAATAACCGGGGAGACGAGGGGAGACGTCTATGACAGGATCGCGGTCAGGCTCAGGGAGATAAAGCAGTCCGCGGACATAATCGGCAGGTGCGTCAAGGATATGCCCGAAGGCAAGATAGCCCATGAAGACAAAGCGAACGTGCTCCTGGGGGAGCTCAGGGGCGTACAAGGAGAGGGCATAGGAAGGCACGAGGCGCCGCGCGGCGAGGTGTTCCACTACGTTAAGCTTGTGGGCGAGGAGGCGCCATATTCGTGGAAGGTCAGGGCCCCGACCTACAACAACCTGTTGTCATGGATACCCATGATGCTGGGGGCCCAGATCGCGGACATACCGGTGATAGCAGCATCCATAGACCCCTGCATGTCTTGCACGAACAGGGCCGTCGTGACGGGACCGGGCAGGAGGCAGGTCCTGGGCCAGGACATGCTGCATGATCTTTCGGTCAAGAGGACCAGGGAACTCAGAAGGGGGCTGAGACCGTGATCGAGGGCCTGCTATTAAGGACGGCGCTCGTCCCGATCATAGCGTGCGCCGGCATCTTGCTGGGCTTGCTCTACAGGGGGCTGGACAGGGTCCTTGTTGCAAGGATGCAGTCAAGGGTAGGCCCCCCGGTGACGCAGCCATTCAGGGACGTAAAGAAGCTGCTGCTTAAGGAGAATATAGTGCCCAGGGATGCCGTCGGTTGGATATTCAATTCCGTCCCCGTGATAGCACTTTCGGTCACGGTATTGATACTACTTTATCTGCCCTTCATCGGGATGGAGCCAGTGCTTGAGGGTCATGGCGACCTCATCCTGGTGATCTACTTGCTCCTGATCCCGTCCCTTGCTCTGGTGCTGGGGGGATTCTCCAGCGGATCCACCTATGCGACGGTGGGGGCCCAGCGGGAGATGGTGACCATGATGAGCTATGAGTTCCCTTTGGCTGTAGCATCGGTCAGCATAGCATGGATAATCTCTGCCGCGAACCCCGGCATCGCGGCTTTCTCCCTGGGAGCCATAGCCATGAATCCCGCCTGGGCCGCGGTCGGACCGCTGGGCCTGCTCGGGCTCGCCCTCCTGCTGCTAACAATGCTTGCCGTCATGCCGGGGGAGCTGGGAGTGGCCCCGTTCGATGTGGCCGAGGCCGAGACGGAGATAGCCGGCGGCGTGCTGGTTGAATATTCCGGGAGAAACCTGGCGATGTTCTATCTGGCGGACGCGGTCAAGGCCGTCGTGCTGGGCACAATCGTCATCGCATTGTTCCTGCCTTGGGGGATAGCGGGCTCATTGGGAATCACAGGAATGGCGGCCGTCGCGGCTGACGCGATCTTCTATCTTGTCAAGCTTTTCATCGTCATATTCGTCGGATCGATATTCATAAGGGCGGCTATCGCGCGTTTCAGGATAACCCAGGTCGTCAAGGCTTACTGGGGGTACGCGACTTTCGTCTCTTTGCTGGGATTGCTGCTGATAAGCCTTGATATGTTGTCGAGGTTGTTGTGAGGTGCAGAGGTACAGGTATGCTGAACATGCAGATAGAATTGGTGAAGCAGCTCTTCAGGAGGACCTTCACCAACAGGTTCCCTTCGAAGCGCATCCCAAAATCGGTGTCGGGATTCTTACGGAGCGTGGAAAGGGGGGAGAGGAAGATGAATCCCCCGGTTCCCGTGCCTCCCGGGTTCAGGGGCAGGATCAATTATGACAAGAAGAAATGCATAGGATGCCGGCTGTGCGTGAAGGTATGCCCTGCCGATGCGGTCGTCTTCCTGGAGAAGGAGAAGAAGATCAGGTACCACCTGTTCAGGTGCACATTCTGCGGGCAGTGCGTCGATGTGTGCCCGACGAAGGCCCTGCAGACCACGAACGAGTTCCTTCTTGCCGATTACGAGAAGGATTAGCTTGATGACAAAGTGAGTCCGACGAACTGATCATTCCGGCAAGGCTCCCGTGCATCGCCAGTTGATCTCCGCCTCTCTCTTCACTATGTCCACCACGCATGCCGGATTGCAGCCCGCCTTCTCCAGGTCTATATCCAGCCACCAGGTGCCCGTGTAGAAATTGCACATGTAGTATTCGGTTAGCTGCGCCCCGTCGACGCACTCGCTGCCAAGGGCGATCTGCTTCGCATCTTCCAGGCTCATGATCACACCGTCCGGCGACGAGCAATAGTTGAGCTCGTCGACGAAGGTCTGGCCTTCGGGCGTCCTGCACTGCAGAGGATAGCTCTCCAAGATTCCATTGCCCGCTTCCGCGCACGTCAGGAAGTCGATGACGTTGACCCTGCATTCATTGCCGTCGAAGCATTTACCTTCGCCGCAATCGCACGTCTTCACCTCATGGCTGTTCCCTGGCGCGCAACCGCATGCCCCGATGAGGCAAGAGCTGGGGAAATCGCCGGCCGAAAGGCAGCACATGGCAGAAGATACGACGCCCCCCGACTCCGTGCACGCCTTCTCCTTAGGCAGGCAGCAGACGTTGGGCGATATGAAATCGGACACCCCGCCAACGGCCGTCTCGTTATCATGGCAGCCGTCACCCCCGACGATGTTAAGCACACTTCCTCCCATCGCCTGGCATTCTTCGGCCGTGAATATCTCGCTTGGGCATTCCTCATCCCATTCCCTGAGGCATTTCCTCTTGGACTCGCACCATAAGTATCCAGCGGCGATGAGGCATCCGTGCTCGTCCTTGTCCCCTCCGATAACGGTCTCGTTAAGGCAATAGCAGTTGCATTCACCGGCCTCGGAGCAGCCAGAATCAGCAACCAAGCAATCCAAGCAACCGGCCTTTTCCACGTAAAGATCACCGGCTTCGGATGTCATACCGCACATGCCCGAAAGATAACCGAGTCCCGCGCAGTATTCAACGCAGCCATCACAATCTAAATTCAAGCAGTCCTGCTCCCACGTCCTCAGGCATTTCTGCCTGGCTTCGCACCATGAATACCCTTCGTTCAGTATGCACCCGTGCTCGTCTGTGTCCGGTATAATGGGCTGTTCCTGCACGCAGCCTGAAGCAAGAATGACAGCAATCAGAGCCAGAAACGTCAAATGCTTGAATGAAACAGGCATCATATTTTAACTTGCTGCATCGAATATATATATAGTTATCAAGGTTAGTAGGTTCTTATGAGGGTCAAGAAGAAAGCAGGGGTGAAAGCGGATTAATTTGGGCAGTCGTAGCCGGACTTCTAGATTTAGGTCTGGGGCATACTGTGGCATATTCTGGAAATCGAGAGGAGAATGAGATTCATGAGATTCAGCGAGCTGAACATCAACCCCCGGCTGATGCAGAAGGCGAGGGAGCAGGGATTCGAGGAGTTGACACTGATCCAGAGAAGGTCTATTCCCGAGATACTCGTGGGGAAGGACGTCGTCGGCCAGGCAGAGACGGGCTCGGGCAAGACCATCGCATTCGGGCTGCCGATACTCGAGAAGATAGTGCCCCGGGGCGGGCTCCAGACCCTTATCCTTACGCCAACCAGGGAGCTATGCGTCCAGGTGACCGACGTCCTCAGGGATTTCGGCAGGCAGATCGGCGTATCGACCACGAGCGTTTACGGCGGGGTCGGCATAGAGCCGCAGATAAAGAGCTTGCGCACGGCGGACATAGCCGTGGGAACGCCCGGCAGGATACTGGATCACATCGGGAGAAGGACGATCGATCTGAGCAAGGTCAGGTTCCTGGTGCTGGACGAGACCGACAGGATGCTTGACATGGGATTCATCGACGATGTCGAGGAGATCATACGCCACGTCCCCAGGGAAAGGCAGACGCTGATGTTCAGCGCGACGATATACGAGGACATAAACATGATCATGAGGAGGCACCTCAGGAACCCCGTCATCATAAGGACACAGTCCCAGGTGGACAGCAGCAAGCTGAGGCAGGTTTTCTACGACATCCACTACCAGAGCGACAAGTTCTCACTGCTTCTCCACCTGCTGAAGAACAGCACCCCCGGGCTTGCCCTTGTCTTCTGCGGCACGAGGACGGAGTCTGACATCGTGGAGAAGAACCTGAGGCGCCAGGGCATAAACGCGATGGCCATCCACGGCGGGATGAGCCAGCAGAAGAGGGAGGAATCCCTCGGCGCCCTCAAGTCGGAGACGACGGACGTCCTCGTGGCTACCGATGTCGCCGCCAGGGGGCTGGACATAAAGAACATTACCCACGTCTACAACTACGACGTGCCCAAAACGGCCAAGGAGTATATCCACCGGATCGGCAGGACTGCCCGGGCCGGCGAGAACGGGGACGCCGTCACGCTGCTGACGAGCAGGGATCACGACAACTTCAGGAGAATCGGGCGCGACATGGAGGCCCAGATCGAGATAGAAAGGGCGGAGATGCCCCATTTCAAGAGGGTCCCCTTCGACAGGATGCATGATGAAAGTAGGAGGTCCTTCGGGGGGCGACGCTTCGACGACAGGGGACGGGGACGCGGGGGAAGCCGGGGACCGGGCCGATGGCATCGGGGCCGCAGGTGAAATGCGATATGGAAGAGAATCTCACAGCCTCTCGATCGATCCCCAGTCATTATCCTTGAGAATCCCGATGAGCCTATTCTTTGACGATTCGAGCTGGGGGGAGATGCCGCTTCCGAGTTCCGTGTCATGAGGCTGTATGCCTATGAAGACGACCTCTCCCGCGAATCCGCGGAGATGCGACACGAGGTTTGACAGGGGGATTCCGTGGGTGCCGAATCCGGCCGAGCCCAGCTTGCCATGAGGGATTATCCTCAGCTCGCCGGGGGCGATCCCCATGTCGGCTGCGTCGACGATGACGAGCGTCTCTGGCCTCTCCCTCTCCACGATAGATGTGAAGTTCTCTGGAACGGTCTCGCACGCGATCGAATGCCAGCCCCTCTGCGAGAACTCCTTCGCCAGCACGTTGCCTATGCCGTCATCACCATTCAATTCGTTGCCTATGCCCATGAGAACACGTCTCATGACATATGATTGAATTTTGGATTTTTATTTGGGATGATATGAGATTGAATGCAGATGAAAATCCAATATCATGGCAAATATAAGGAACCGGGGGGATATTTGTTACAGGGAGGAAATCTTATGGTATGCTACATAGTTCCCCTGGTCGCAACGGTCATCGGCTCTGCGCACCGGAAGGCATCGGGCAGCCATGACGCCAAAGGCATGTGGCTGAACATAATGCTGCTCGGGGGGGCCCTCTTCGGCCTCATCGACCACGCATGGAACGCCGAGCTTTTCCTCATAAGCGCCAACTGGATGCTGGACCTCGCGCTCGGAGCGACTATAACGACCGGCATATTCGTCAGCTGGGGCGTGATAGCCTTCAGGGAACGCCTTCTCGTGACGCCAAGGTTCATGAGCAGGAGGACCGGGGCGCTCAACTGAACGACAGCTTGCTCAGCCGGCACTCGTTCCCGTTCTTCACAGAGGTTTCAGCAGAGCCGCATTCAGGGCATCTGACCTCGAGCAAGACGTGATGCGCTAGATCGGGGTCCGTCCCGGAATCTTCGGGAACCCCCTCGAATCCGCATGCGCATTTGATGACGGGATCTATGATGCTTATCCCGGTTTTGATTTCAAGGCCATTCCCCAGTTCCTTCTTGAGGATTTCGTCTATCCAGAACCTGACCTGCTCCGGGTCGTGGAACCTCAGCTTGCCCAGCTCCAGTTCTATATCCAATCTTCTCGGAACCTTTCCCCTGAGGCTCTTCATGATCGCATCCGCGACCGCCTGCGCAACGGATATATCGTGCATGCCGTAAACACCATCAAATTATGTTCATTCGATATTAATACGCAGGATACACGTAAATATCAAGCTTTAATAAGGCTCTTCACGTATCTCAAGGCCCCATTCTTCAGGAACTCGCCATCGACGCTGGGCTTCTTCCTGTGCTTGTCAAACTCAACTATTTTCGTCTGGTTCCTGAATCCTGGCGGAATATCTGCGCTGTCAGGGAAAAGCAATTCTATGGAATATTTCCCTTTGCCGTCTCCGGAAAAATAAAAATCTCCTGCGATGCCAATCACAATTCTAGATTGTGGTCCTGATATAAAAATAATTACGTATGAACTCATTTGCGGAAAAACCGCTCCAGGTATCTCCCGGCCCTTCCATCGACCATTTCACCTGATACATACGGCTTGCCCCTTCCGTCATATTGGACCTCAAGGCTCGTGAGACCTAAAAATTCATCGAAATCGTGGTTTTCAGGCAATGCGATTGTAAAGGGCAGCGATAGATATTTTGACCTTTGCTTTTGCCGCTTTATCTTCGGAGTCCACCCCATTACCATACTTATTTTAGAAAATATTTAAAGAACAAATATAACACACCCCGGACAACTTATAATATTGGGTGGTCCCATCAGCAGCAAGTACTATCTGATCAGCAAGAAAGACCTGCAGAGGTTGCTGGATTCGCTGTCGAAGAAGATGCCCCTGTTCGCCCCCGTCAAGCATGGCAAGGACTTCAACTTCAAGAGGCTGGAATCCGGAGACAAGCTGGACATCGCTGGCTATACCAATACAGAATACCCCCCAAGGGGCATGTTCCTGCCCGAGGGGGAGGCCGTCCTTGAGTACAATAAGGGGAAGTTTTCCGAGAACTTCTTCAAAGGCAAGGCGGCGGTATTCGGCATCAGGCCCTGCGACGTCCACGCCCTGCTGGTCCTGGACAGGGTCATGCTGGGGCACGACCACTTCGAGAGCCACTACAAGCGCAGGAGGGAGAACACCCTCGTTTTCCCGCTCGTGTGCGGCACCCCCGGCGAGAACTGCTTCTGCGACTCCATGCTCACCAGGAACCTGGTGGAATCGTTCGACCTCCTGTTCACCGACATAGGGCACCATTACCATGTAGAGCCAGGAAGCAAGGCGGGCTTGGAAATCATAGCGGCCAACAAGGGATTGTTCCAGGAATCCGTCCACAAGGCCGCCATTGTCGAAGTCCCCTGCAAGAAGAAACTGGACACCGCGAACCTCCCCGGGATATTGGCCAAGGCGAGGGCAAGCGGTGTCTGGGACGAAGTGGCGAAGCAGTGCGTCTCTTGCGCAAGCTGCACTTTCTCCTGCCCGACCTGCTACTGCTTCAGCCTCGTGCATGACTCCGGCATAGCCGACCCGGAGCACGTGAAGGTCATAAGGGAGCTGGACTATTGCATGCTGCTCAGGTACAGCAGGGTGGCCGGTGGGTTGGTCTTCAGGGAACCGAGGAAGGAAAGGGTGCAGCAGTTCTTCTATCACAAGCTCGCATACGGCCCCGAGAACGAGGGGAGGTTCCATTGCGTCGGCTGCGGCAGATGCATAACGGAATGCATGGCCCACATAGACATCACGGACGTCATAGGAAGGATAAGGGATGAGCATGATAAACGGAAATGAAGAATCATACAGGCCCGCCTTGGCGGCGGTGACCTCCGTGTTACAGGAGAACGCCCGGATAAGGACTCTGGGAATAACATTCAGGCTTGATGCTGAAAGGAAGAGTTTCAGCTTCAATCCCGGCCAGTTCGTGATGATTACCTTGCCGGGAATCGGAGAGGCGCCCTTCTCCATGTGCTCATCCCCGAAAGAGAAGGGGCATTTCGAGCTCAGCATAAGGAACTTGGGCAACGTCACGGACGGCATGTTCCGTCTCAGGAAGGGGGACGTCGTTGGGGTCAGGGGGCCATACGGGCACGGGTATCCTGTGCAAGAGATGAAAGGCAGGGACATAGTGCTCGTTGCCGGTGGCATAGGATTCCCACCGCTCGCTTCAGTTGTCGAGCATGTTATAGCCAACAGGGCCGATTACGGGAAGGTGTGGGTCCTTTATGGAGTCAAGGACTACGATGACGTCATCTACAGGCAGAGGATGAAGAGGTGGTCGAAGGCCAAAGACCTGGAAGTCCGCATGGCGCTGGAAACGCCATGCTCCAAGTGGAAAGGATGCGTTGGCGTGGTGACGAAGCTCTTCAACAAGCTAAAGATAGACGCAGGCAACACGGTAGGGCTTTCCTGCGGCCCTCCGATAATGCTGAAGTTCGTGACGCTCGGCTTCGAGAAGCTCGGCATCAGGGACGGGGATATATTCATATCCCTCGAGAGGCTCATGCAGTGCGGAATAGGCAAATGCGGGCATTGCAATATAGGCAATAAGTACGTCTGCACCGACGGGCCGGTCTTCAGATACACCGACATTAAGAACATGGCGGAGGAGGTTTGGTAGGTGTGGTGGCTGTGGAGAAGAAATCGAAGCCCAGGGTGGGCTTCTTCGGGATGACCTCGTGCAAGGGCTGCTACTTCCAGTTCCTGCTCCTCGGAAAGAAGCTTATCGACATCTTCGATAGCCTTGAGATAGAGCATTTCTGGATGCTGAAGGAGGATAACGAGCTCGGAGAATTCGACATAGCGATAATGGATGGTGCCGTATCGAACAAGGATAACGCGGAGTTCGTAAGGAAGGTCAGGGAGAAATCGAGATATCTTATAGCCTATGGAACGTGCGCCTGCTTCGGGGGAATCCCCGCCCTGAGGAACGACGTGAGCGGGTTTCACGAGAAGGTATACGGCAAGCCCATAAAGCTGAAGCCGCTTCAGAATGTTGACCCGCTTGACATGCATGTGAAGGTCGATTATCACATGGTCGGATGCCCCGTAAACGAGCAGGAGTTACTGAACGTGTTAAGGGACCTGCTGCTTGGCAAGAGGCCGGGGGAACCCGACTATCCGGTCTGCGTCGACTGCAAGAAGGCTGGCATAAGATGCCTGTTCAAGGACGGGATCCCGTGCATGGGGCCGGTAACGATAGGAGGATGCGGGGCACCGTGCCCTGCAAGCAGGAGCCCCTGCGACGGTTGCAGGGGAAAGCTCCCCGACGCTAACTGGGGATCTGAATACGACCTCATGCTGGAGCACGGATTGACGAAGGATCATATCATTCAGAAGTTCGCCAAGTACGCGCGCATCGCAAAGCCGGGGAGGGTGAAAGGCAAATGAGCCGCAAGACCTACTCTCTGGACGAGCTTACGAAGGTGGAGGGGCATGCGAAGCTGCACGTGGAGCTTGACGGCAAGACGGTCAAGAGGGCTGAGCTCTCCGTCTTCGAGCCGTCAAGATACTTCGAGGCATTGGTCATAGGCAAGAGTTACCAGGAGGTTCCAAGCATTTCGCAGAGGATCTGCGGGATATGCTCCGTCGTTCATACCGTGACCAGCATCAAGGCCATAGAGAATGCGATGGGAGTCAAGATTTCGAAACAGACGGCCGACCTGAGAAGGCTCCTGCTGTGCTCGAGCACGATCCACAGCCACACAGCCCACCTTTTCTTCTTCGCGGCTCCAGACTACCTCGGCTTTGACGACGTCATCGAGCTTGCGAGGAAGAAGAGGGAGTACCTGGACCTTGCTATAGAGCTTCAGAGGCTCTCCAGCGGCATAGTGAAGACTATCGGGGGCAGGTCATTGCACCCGGTCACCCCCTGCGTTGGCGGTTTCCACTCGGTCCCCAAAAAGGCAGATATAAGCAATATGATAAGGGATTTCGAGAGGATCAAGGACCTTTCCGTCAAGGCCGCCAAGATGTTCATGTCTTTCAGGCCCCCGAAGCTCGAGAACAGGACGGAATATCTGGGGCTTGCTGGAAAGGGGGAGTACCCGCTGTATGACGGGGAGATATCCGCGCTGGCATCGGACGGATTCAGGCCTGAGGATTACATGAAGAACATAGAGGAAGAGGTTATTTTCAGATCGAGCGCGAAATACACCAAGTTCAGGGGAAAGCCGTACATGGTTGGAGCGCTAAGCAGGCTGAACAATAATCATGAATACATGTCGTCGACCGCCAAGGGGCTGTTGAAGCGGTCCGGGCTGCATGTCCCGTGCTATTCGCCGTTCATGAACAACTTCGCCCAGTCGCTGGAGCTTGTGCATTTCTCCGATGTTGCGTTGGACCTGCTAAGGAGATACGAGGAGAACGGGATGAAGGAGGAGAGGATAGACATAAAGCCCAGGAAGGGCGAGGGGTTCGCCGCTTGCGAGGCGCCTAGGGGAATCCTGATACACCACTACAGGTTTGATTCGAATGGGAAAGCCGCCTTCGCGAACATAATAACGCCGACCTGCCAGAACGTAAGGAACATGGAGTATGATATGCAGAAACTGATACCCGCCATTGTCAACAAGCCTGACAGTAAGGTAAAGAGGATCCTTGAGATGCTCATCAGGGCATATGATCCGTGCTTCTCGTGCTCGACGCATTTCCTGGATCTTGATATTCGAAAATTGAAAAAACATTAATATCATGAAACATCGCTATCGATATCAATTTCAGATTTCTAATAGAACATATCGGTTTTATAAAAATTTGGGCATTGATATATCATTGTCAATGGGAAGCGTCTAATGGCGGAACAAAGATTGTGATGACATGTCAAACATCTTGAGAAAAATGAATAGAATGAGTGGAAAAAGAATGCCAGGAGCACAAGACGTAACCAGCGATCGAATGGGGAAGTTGTGGAGCTCTGTGAAGATCCATAGAAGGGCATTCATTGCCGGAGTGCCGGCACTAGTCGGGGAAATAATCTTGGAGCCTTATGGTTATGGCGTCTTCACGGGAGGATACGGTATCATAGATTACGTTTCAAGAAGGGCGACACACAGGCCCATTGAATATGTAGCGGAAGTTATCAAGGCGGAGACGGGATTGGATTTTTTCATCGCGCCCAAGAACAACGGGGGGAACAGGAACCTCGTCATAATGCAGGAGATACATCGCAGCACCAACTATGAGCAATTGGGATTCTTTCGTCGATTGGACGAGAAGGTTCGCTTCGATTCCTTCTTCTTCGACGGCATTACTTCGGATCCGCAAGATTTGGAGAAATCCCTCGATGAGATTGGCCGCATTTATGACATAAATGCGGAATTGGCGGATTCGGCTGTGATGAAGATACATGAGTACGGGGAAATGGGGGATGTCTATGGGATGGAGACAGTCGGAATATTTCTTGACCTGGAGAGGATCCGGAGGATAAGGGGCCTCATCGGGGAGATGGATAGCAATCCTGGCAATCCCGCCAACAAATACAGGAGGCAGGAGATCGCCAGGCATGTCAGGGACATGAAATACATGAGAACAGGCGTATCCCCTGAAGGGATAAAGGAGAATCGCGAAGATTTCGAGATTGGTGTGATCTCCTTCCAGAACGAGCACAGGACCCCCTCCATGGCGGATAACATAGACAGGCGCTTGAAAAGCTACACGACGGCGGGCGCATGCATAGGGTTCATGCACATCAGGCCGGATGATTTCATCCCCGACTCAGGATACGAATCCATTTTGCCTTATCTGGATAGTAAAGGCATATCATACCTTGTGATGGATGCGGAGCATGTTGCCCCACGCTTTCGTTCATTTGATTTGATTCGATGAAGGAAAAAGCTACGGTCTTGGACTGCCCGACAGAGACAGAAGGCGGCTCACTTCCTTTGCCGCTTCCGATGCGTTGGAGCCCATCGGTATCCCTATTATCCTGACATCCGGCAGCATCTTCATCTCTATCAGAACCTTAAGCATCATACCAAGGTCCTGGTCATGCGCCGTGACGCTCCTGTTCCTTCTGAACACATCGACGCTCTCGAAAAACGATACGCTATTCAGGCCCTTCACGGCGTCCAGTATGTAGATGTCTTTGCTGTCCCTTCCGGCATAGCCGAGGATGTCCATAGGAGTGTCGCACATCACGAACTGCACATCATCCGAATGGCCGACAAGCTCACGGCATACGTCGAAGGCCGCGTCGTCACCTTCTATGCCCCCGCTGCCGAAACAGAGTACCGTTTTCACAGGCAAGCAATCACCAGGAACCCAAGCCCACTTTTATATTCAAGATGCATATTAATATTTGACTGCAAGAAAATGAATGCAGGAAAAGGTCTTTTTCGGGTGTTTACCATGTGCTTGGCTCTCACGGGAAAGGTATTGGATGTGCGCGGAAAGAAAGCGACCGTAGACATGTACGGAAAGAGGAGAAAGGTGAACGCGGAGTTCCTGAAGCCAAGCGTCGGTGACAAAGTTATGGTTTTCAACGACTTCATAATAGAGGTAATAGAGGACTGAGGGGAGAATGATATGGAATTCAGGACGCTGCCCATCAAGGACAAGGAGCTTTTCCTGCGATACGCCGTACCGTGCGGAGAGGTTCTGGTAAGAAGGGGCGAGCTCAAGCGAGAGCTGCTGCATGAGCTGAAGCAATCCGTCGAGCACGGGCAGGAGATCGACGCCGACGTCGGGCAAATCTTCAAGGTAGCGGGCAGGATGTGCACTATACTGGCGAAGAGGATGGGGAAGTCCGAGATAGACGGCGAGGTGATACGCAGGTACTTCATGCTTGAGCACGAGAAGGCGATAAGGTGGAGGAAGCTGGTGAGGCCTGACATAGACGTTAAGCAGTGCATGGTATATCCGGGGAAGGTCCTGAGGATAGATTTCGAAAAGGCGCTAGTACAGACCCCCCTCGGGGAGGCGATGCTGCGTAACGATTTCAATCCTGACCTGCGCAGGGGAGACGTCGTGAGCACCCATTACGACTTCGTCTCCGAGAAGATAAAGAGAAGCCACGCCAGGAAGATGCTGGAAGACAGGTAGAATCCGAATGGCGTTTCTTGACCCAGCTCATACGTCCACGGTGCAGACCGATCCTGTGTCGCAGGGGGGATATAGCCAGAACTGTACGAGCAGGGCCAGGAGATAGATCGAGATGACCGTCGATATTATCATTATGGCGCTGAGGGTGTAGTTGAAGTTCCTCCTGTCGTGCAGGAACCTCCCTATCCTGACCATGCCTTTCCTGGTCAGCCATGCGCTGAAGGCTATCCTCATCCTGTTGTCGAAAGATACGGAGCATCGCTTCCCCCTTATCTTGTCCATGAAGCAAAGCCAGCCCTCCTTCAGATATACCCTGTACTTGGGGAAGAAAATGCTCGCTATAGCGAAGTATGCCACCAGAGCCAGGCACGGGATGCAAAACAATACCATTTTATCTCCTTGCCCATACTCCTTTAAATTTTTTCTCAGTTCCTCACTGCCTCAGCTCCACCTGGGTGGTTTTGCTGATGTTCATGTCCCCGTGGATGACTTCGCAGCTGACGTCGTAGGTGCCCGCCGGTATGCCGCCGCACACGTTGCATGAAGGAAGCTTGTATGTGAAATAAAATGTGTTTATGCCTTGGCTGAGATTGACCGTATCGGCCATGTTCAGCTTGTTCCTGATGCCCCTTGCCTTAAGAAGCACCCCCTCAAGTTCGGACGTGCTTTCTATCGTTATGCTAAGATTCATTACCTCCGCGGAATGGTAAAGCCCCTTGTCAGTTGACAGCCCCCTGACGTATATTATGGCCCCTTCGCCGGCTGATGGGCCAGACCTGTCCTCTGAGCCCCCTGCCAGGACGGTCTGATTCACTCCCATCTGAGCATAGCTGAGGCAGCCGGACGATAACAGCAGCGCTAAGATGATCAATGACAGAGCGGCAACTTCGATTCTCATCGTTTCGCCTTATTCTTATCGTTCAGGTCATGCAGGAGCTTTTCTGCATCGATTCCGTACGCTTTCGCTATCTCGCCGATCGTCAGGGTGCCCATCTCGTAAGCCGCCATGGGGCAGTGAAGGCACGGCGTCTTGTGCTTCTCCAGAACCTCAGCCGAGCCCCTGATGCTCAGCACCTCGGACAGTGTCGTATCCTTATGTATCCTCGCCTTGGCCTTTGCCATCATTTCTCACCTCATCATTATCTTAAGATTTTGATTCTTGCGATTGTAATCCTTTGTTCTCTGACTTAATAGTATTGCTCATTTTCTTCGCTTCTTTCCCTTTCGAACTTTCTTGGATATGTAGTCCTGGATGGCGGCATGCAAGGCGTCCGCCGCCAGGTTGGAGCAGTGCATCTTTATGGGCGGCAATCCCTTCAGGGCCCCCGCGACGTCGCTGTTGCTGATCTCTAGCGCCTCCTCCAGGGTCTTCCCCTTTGCCAGTTCGGTGGTCATCGATGAAGTCGCGATCGCCGCGACGCAGCCGAACGTCTGGAAACGTATGTCCTTTATCCTTTCCTCGCCGCCCGAATCATCCACTTTGATGAAGACCCACATCACGTCGCCGCAGATGGGATTGCCTACCTTGCCCACCCCATCCGGGTCCTTCATCTCACCCATGTTCCTTGGGTTCTTGAAATGATCCATGACTTTCTCGCTGTACATTCTTTTCACCTAACCTATGAATAAACGTCCTATTTCTTGAAGGGGCTTATCTTCCTCAACGTCTCCACGGCCTCCGTGAGGTTCTCAAGCAAATATTCAACCTCTTCCTTCGTGTTCTCCTTCCCGAGGCTTATCCTCATGGAGCCGTGGGCCTCCTCCGGCTTCAGGCCTATCGCCATGAGGACGTGGCTGGGCTCGAGCGATTTCGACGAGCAGGCGGAGCCGGTCGAAGTGGCTATTCCCTTGAGGTCTAGATGTATGATCAGGGATTCCCCCTCTATCCGCCGGAAGGAGAAATGCGCGTTGTTGCAGAGCCTCTCCTTGGCAGGGCCGTTGAGCCACGAATCCTCGATCTCAAGCGCCTCCTTTATAATCATGTCCCTCAGGTCGGTCATGTGCCTAATATGCTTGTCGTTCATGATTTCTGTTGCCTTGGCGAATCCTACAATGCCCGCGACGTTCTCCGTGCCGCTCCTCAGGCCGTACTCATGGCCTCCTCCGTGCATGGTCGGCTCGATTCTAACTCCCTGCCTGACGAACAGACCGCCGACGCCCTTGGGGCCGTGTATCTTGTGAGAGTTAACAGTGAGCAGGTCTATGTTGTCCTTCTTCAGGTTGATTGGCACTTTTGTGAAGCTCTGGCAAGCGTCGGTATGGAAGCAGACGCCGTGCTCCCGGCATATCTTACCCAGCTCCCTGATGGGCTCTATCGTCCCTATCTCGTTGTTGGCGTGTATGATAGATGCGATGATCGTGTCCTTCCTGATCGCGTTCTCAAGATCATCCGGTCTCACGAACCCATGCCTGTCGACAGGCAGGTACGTGACCTCGAATCCCTGCTTCTGCAGCCATTTGCTCGCGTTAAGGACGCAGTCGTGCTCTATCCTGCTCGTTATTATGTGCTTTCCCCTCTCCCTGTTGGCGAAAGCCACGCCCTTCAGGGCGAGGTTGTTCGATTCCGTTCCCCCGCTGGTGAAAATCAGTCGGTGTTCCTTGGCGTCCACCTTCTTGGATATCGCCCTCTTGGCATCCGATATGGCCCTCTCGGCCTCCCTGCCGAACCAGTGGAGGCTGGACGCGTTGCCGAACCTCTCCCCGAAGTATGGCGTCATCGCCCGAATCACCTCGGGATCCACCGGGGTAGTCGCGGCGTGATCAAGATAGATTCTTCTCAGGCTCATTTGCAGCACCTATTCATGCAGTACTTCCTGACATGCTTCTCGACGGTCTCCAGTATCGGCACAACGGTATCCAGGTTCAGCGAGTATATCCTCTGCTTCCCGACCTGCCTGACATCGAGCACATGGCACCCACTCAGCTTCTTCAGGTTGTGTGACACCGCGCTCTGCTCCCCTCCTACCCTCCTGGTTATCTCGGAGACGCTCAGGGGACCTTCCCTTAGCGACATTATTATGTCGAACTTCGATCCGCTGGCGAAGTTCATGAAAAAATTATTATATGATTTATTTTTCATATGAACAATTATTCATAAGTAGTATATAAATGTTTCGGTTATTCATATGACCGAATCGCATTTGAGTAGGAAGCGTGCCCTTCTCCATTTGAATCGAAATTGTGTTTAAATCCCGAGAAAGACAAAAAACCTGAAGGCGATTCCGCCCACCAGGATAGCGAACAATATCTCGAAGACCGTTATGAATGTCGCCTTCTTCACGCCGATCTCCTTTATCAGCGTAGAAATGGTTGCCGCGCAGGGGATGTAGAGCATGGTTACCAGGGCGAAGACGAGCATCTGCACGGGCGTCAGCGCCAGTGCGAAGTTCGTCGTCCCCATGTAGCTCGCCAGCATAACAAGTGTCAGCTCCTTCTTGAGGATACCGAATATCAGCAAAACGCCGGTTATGACGGGGAGACCGAGCCACTCAACGGTCACGGGGGACATTGCGCTTGTGAGCACTTCGAGGGCTCCGGCTATCTCAAGAACCTTGATTGCCACGGTGCTCGCGACTATAACGGGGAAAGCTATCTTCACGAAACCGCTGATCTTGAACCAGGTCTGCCTCAATATCGTCATGTAATGTGGGACCTTGTACGAAGGCATCTCCATGATGAGGCCCGTGGGCTCACCCGGCAGCACCTTGAACGCGATTCTCCCAAGCGCAAGGACGATCGCGGCGTCGATCATGTAAAGGAGCAGGGCCCATCCTATGCCGACGAACCTGCCGACAAGGCCAAGGATCACGGTCGTGACGGCGGCGCATGGGATCAGCGTAACCACGAAAATAGCGATCAGCCTCTCCCTGTGGGTTTCCATGACCTTGCAACCAAGGCAGGCCGGCACGTTGCAACCGAACCCCATCATGAGCGGTATGAAAGCCTTTCCATGCAATCCTATCCTGTGCATCAGGCCGTCCATCATGAAGGCTATCCTTGCCATGTACCCGCTGCTCTCGAGGATGCCCAGCGCGATGTAGAAGGGGAGTATGTACGGTATCACGACCGTCAGCGTGGACAGGAGCCCCTCCACGGCCGCCAGCATTATGCTTCCGGGTATTCCTGGCAGCAATCCCTCAAGGACGGGGTTTATGTAAGACAATGACCCTTCGATCATGGACGCGATTCCGTTGCCAAAGACGAATATGCCGAAGAATATCCCGAGTATTACGGCTGCCATTATGGGGTAGCCCCATACCCTGTGGGTGCTTATGTCATCGAGTCTTTCCCCAAACATTCGCTTCTTGCTTGTCCTGCGCTGGACCTTGTTGGCTATCGAGGCGGCAAGGCCATAGATCTCGCTCACTATCGCGGTACGGCACGGATGCTTGTGGAATCGCTCTATCCCGCTTGACGCCTTTTTAGACTCGGCAATGATTTCCTTGTCTATTGGCATCCTCAGCAAGATCCTGTCGTTCTGCAGCAACTTGATGGCGAACCATCTCTTGGGATAGCTCATGTCCTTGTTTTCCAGCAGCCTGACGATGCCTGATACGGCTTTCTCGATCTCGTTCCCGTATCTTGGTGGTTCAGGGGACCTTTTCGAAGAGGCTTTTATAGCCTCGTCAAGGAGGCTGGTAAGCCCCATGGACTTGACCGCTATAGTCGGCACGACGGGTACGCCGAGCAGCTTCGACAACTTCCTGTGGTCTATTTCTAGCCCTTCTTTCTTGGCTGTATCGACCTGATTGAGCGCTATGACCATGGGCCGGCCGAGCTCCAGCAGCTGCAGCGTGAAGTAGAGGTTCCTTTCAAGAACGGAAGCATTGATGACATTGATGACCACGTCAGGCTTTTCATTCAATATGTACTCCCTCGAGATCTCCTCTTCGAGGGAGTACGTCGACAGAGAATATATGCCAGGCAAGTCTATGACGTCAATGTCTCTCCCCTTGAAATGCAGGGTCCCCTCGGCCTTCTCTACCGTCTTGCCGGGCCAGTTTCCGATGTGCTGATGCAGTCCCGTCAGCTCGTTGAAGATGACGGACTTGCCGACGTTTGCGTTGCCCGCCAATGCTATCCTGAGCCTTTCCATCGTCAATCACCCACCAAGACGAAGATCCTGCTGGCCATGCCCCTGCCGATCACGAGGCACGAATCGCGCACGCATATCTCCACCGGGCCGGAGAAGGGAGCGGACTTCTTCACGGTGATTCTGGTACCGGGCGTGAGCCCCATGTCTTCCAGCCTCCTGACCGAGGAGCGTCCCCCTTCTATTGACAGAATGCTGCAAGATTCCCCGTTCCTGATGTCGATGAGGCTAAGGACGCCCTTGCCTTCCTTGGGCGGCTCAAGCTTATGCTTCATTATGCCCTCGAGCTCATCGGAAACGTAATGCTCGAGCTTGCATGCCTCCTTGTGTATCTTTGACCGTGAGAATCCCATCCCGAGCAGGAACCTCTCGAGGACTCTGTGCTTCCTGAGGGTCTTGCCTCCCACCCTTTCGCCCTTCCGGGTCAGTGTTATCTGCCTGTATGGCTTGTGCAGGATGTATCCTTCCCGGGAAAGCCTCCGGAGCATCTCGCTTACGCTAGACGGGGAGATCCCGAGATCCTTCGATATGTTGGTTGTCGTGAGGTCCTTCTTCTTCTCCTTGAGCCTTGAAAGCGTCTCGAGGTATTCCTCAACGCTCTCCGTCGTATCCTTCTTACCGGGCATCGCATGCACCATAAGCATATATTTAGGTTTACCTAAATTTATAAACAGCGGATACCCTTCCGTGAATTCGCCTTAATGAGAATCCGAATGATTATAACAGATTCTATATCCTAAAGAATAGAAAACCTTATATACTGTGTGGGCATATATTGTATTTAGATAATAATAAAAACACAATATATTGTGGTTTACTACCCAAATGGCGTGAAACGCTTCCATATTACCGGTTATGGTCAGGTTTACAGGAAATGAAATCGTATGAAATGCCCATACTGCCTCGAACAGAAGACCAAGGTTATAGACAAGAGGGACATCCCGGAGCTGAACGACATACGAAGGAGAAGGGAATGCCTTGAGTGCGGGAAGAGGTTCACGACCTACGAGAGGGTCGAATCCGTCAAGCTGACAGTCGTCAAGAAGGATGACAGGAGGGAGAGCTTCGACAGGGACAAGCTGCTCAAGGGCGTGCTGAAGGCATGCGAGAAGAGGCCTATCCCCAGGGAGAAGATAGAGAAGGTCGTGGGGGAGATAGAGGCCGAGTTGAGGAACCGCGAGGAGATGGAGATACCGAGCACGGCCATAGGCAAGCTCGTGATGAAGAGGCTGAAGGAGCTGGACAAGGTCGCTTACATAAGGTTCGCGTCGGTGTACAGGGAGTTCACGGACCTGGGCTCATTCGAGAGGGAGCTGAAGAAGCTGAGGAAGAGCATAGAGACGAAGAACAAGTGATGAAAGGGGGTTTGAGCATGAAGACGAGGCTGCAGAAGATAAGGAAGAGGGACGGAAGGATAGTCCCTTTCGACAAGGAGAAGATCATTAAGGCCATATGGGCGGCTGCCCAGGCGGTCGGGGGAAAGGACAGGAAGCTTGCCGAGAGCCTGGCTAACGACGTCGTGAGGGCCCTCGAGAGGAAGTACGAGCCCGAAAGCGTGCCTGCTGTCGAGCATGTGCAGGACATCGTGGAGAAGGTCCTCATAGAGAAGGGGCATGCGAAGACCGCGAAGGCTTATATCCTCTACAGGGAGCAGCACAAGAACATCCGGGAGCTGACGAAGCTGCTCAGGGACATTACGATCGTGGATGATTACCTGCAGGAGGTGGACTGGAGGGTAAGGGAGAACAGCAATATGACGTTCTCCCTGCAGGGCCTCAACGTCCACATAACGCACAAGGTCATCAGCAACTACTGGCTGAACAGCATTTACCCCAGGGAGATAAGGGACGCCCATATAAACGGCGAGTTCCACATACACGATCTCGGTACCCTGGGGCCGTACTGCGTCGGCTGGGACCTGGAGGATTTGCTGCTCGTCGGCTTCAGGGGGGTGAGGGGGAAGATCGAGAGCAACCCGCCGAACCACTTCGACGTCGCCCTGATGCAGATTGTGAACTTCATGTACACCCTGCAGGGCGAGGCCGCAGGGGCCCAGGCCCTGTCGAGCTTCGATACGCTTCTGGCGCCGTTCATTTATTATGACAAGCTCGAATACAAGCAGGTAAAGCAGTCCATGCAGAAGTTCCTGTTCAACATGAATGTGCCCACCCGGGTAGGATTCCAAACGCCATTCACGAACATAACCCTTGACCTTTCCGTGCCTGAGCACATGCGGAACAAGCCGGCGGTCGTGGGAGGGAAGATGATGGATAAGACCTACGGAGAGTTCGGGCGAGAGATGGACATGATCAACAGGGCGTTCGCTGAGACCATGCTTGTGGGCGACGCTACCGGCAGGCCATTCACGTTCCCGATACCCACGTACAACGTCACAAAGGATTTCCCGTGGGACAAGAAGGAACTGGAGCCCATCTGGGAGATGACGGCCAAGTACGGGATACCATATTTCGCTAACTTCATAAACTCGGACATGAAGCCGGACGACGTCATGAGCATGTGCTGCCGATTGCGCCTTGATAAAAGGCAGCTGCAGAAGAGGGGCGGCGGCCTGTTCGGGTCCAACCCCCTCACAGGTTCCGTCGGCGTCGTGACGCTGAACCTACCAAGGATTGCCTATGAATCGGAGGACGAGGAGGACTTCTTCGACCTGCTGGAGAGGAGGATGGAGCTGGCCAAGGAGAGCCTGATCATAAAGAGGGAGATCCTGGAGAGGTTCACCGAGAGCGGGCTATACCCATACAGCAGGTTCTACCTGAGGAGCGTGAAGCAGGCTTACGGGAAGTTCTGGAAGAACCATTTCTCAACAATAGGAATAATCGGGATGAACGACGCCCTGCTGAACTTCTCAGGGCATGACATATCCAAGCCCGAAGGGGTCGAGTTCGCGAAGAAGGTGATGGACTTCATGAGGAAGAAGCTGCTGGAGTTCCAGGAGCAGACGGGCGACATATTCAACCTCGAGGCGACACCCGCGGAGGGCACGTCCTACAGGCTCGCCAGGATCGACAAGAAGAACTTCCCAGACATCAAGGTTTTCAACCAGGTACGCTACGGTGGCAAGGACGCGAAGCCTTACTACACGAACAGCACGGCCCTGCCGGTGGGCTTCACGGATGACATATTCGAGGCGCTCAAGCTTCAGGAGCCGCTACAGACTAGATACAGTGGGGGGACCGTCCTTCACGGCTTCATAGGGGAGAGGATGCCCAGTGTCGAGTCGACGAGGGCGCTAGTCAGGAAGATAGCGGAGAACTTCAGGCTGCCATACTTCACGCTTACGCCGACGTTCAGCATATGCCCGAAGCACGGGTACCTGCAGGGAGAGCATGAGTACTGCCCGCGATGCGACGAAGAGATGGGGCTCATTGCTAAAGAATGATGGAGGGATGAAAGATGCCAAGGACGAAATGCGAGGTGTGGTCGAGGTCCGTAGGATACCTCAGGCCCGTTGAGCAATGGAACGAGGGCAAGCAGCAAGAGTTCAAGGACAGGAAGACCTTCGACAAGCAGCTCAGCAGCCAGACGATGCCCAAGAAATAGAAGATATCGGACTGAATTTTATCGACTCAATAGATGTCAAGAGGAAGATATTTAACTTTCTTAATCTTATATTGCATATGTCCAAAAGGCCCGAGAAGACCGAATACTACCTGAACATAGCCAGGGAGGTCAGCCTGAGGTCCACGTGCCTGCGCAGGCGCTTCGGGGCCGTCATACTCAAGGACGACCAGATAATCTCAACGGGCTACGTCGGGGCACCGAGGGGCGCCCCCAACTGCCTGGACATAGGCAAGTGCCCGAGGGAGGAGGCTAAGATCCCGGCGGGTGAACGTTACGAGCTGTGCAGGTCGGTCCATGCCGAGGCAAATGCCATTATCAACGCTGCCAGGGCCGGGGTCAGTGTGCTTGGAGGAACGCTGTACCTCTACGGCGAGAACGTCAAGGACGGCAGCATCGCTGAAGCGAGGCCGTGCAAGATGTGCAAGAGGATGATCATCAATGCGGGAATAAGGCAGGTGGTCGTCAAGACGCCCGAAGGGAAGAAATCATACAGCATCGAGGAATGGGTCGTCAACGACAAGGGCCTCTTCGGGCAGGAGGACCTGCAAGGCTACTGAGCCTCGCTTTTGGATTTTGTTGCCAAGGTTGGGTGTCGTTCATGATATTCAGGGGTTGGCAGAAGACGTCTCTCATCGAGTACCCGGGCAGGATATCGACAGTCCTGTTCGTTGGATCCTGCAATTTCAGATGCCCCTTCTGCTACAACAGGGACCTGGTGCTTTCCCCGGAAAAGATGCGGGCCATCGACGAGCGTGAAGTCCTCGGCTACATGCGAGAGAACAAGCGACTCTATCAGGCGGTAATCGTTACGGGCGGGGAGCCGACGATCGACAAGGAGCTACCTTCTTTCCTGCTGAAGGTGAAGAGGCTCGGGCTGCTTGCCGGCATAGAGACCAACGGGACGAATCCTGCCATGCTTGAGAGGCTGATCAAGGACAAGGTCGTGGATTTCGTCGGCATGGACATAAAGGCCCCCCTGTCGTGGGATGAGTATAGGAAGGCGGCCGGCATATCGGAGAAGGCATTGCTCGAAAGCGTGAAGAAGAGCGTCAGTCTGTTGCTCGGATCGGGAATCGATTACGAGTTCAGAACCACGTACGTGAGAGGCATCCACGACGAGGGAAGCATCAAGCGTATAGCGGAGCAGCTGAGGGGGGCGAGGAGGTACGTTCTCCAGAAGTTCTTACCGAAGAACACGATCGACGGATCCCTGTCCCTTACGCCGAACTACGGAAGCGGGCAGCTGCTTCGTTTGAGGAAGAGCATAAAGGGGAACTTCGTCGAGTGCGAGGTCAGGAACGTTTGACCGTCGTTCAGCACTGGGCCGAGAACGGATAGGTATCCCCGCCGTACCTGATCTCATACGAATTGATGCTCCCGGCCTCGACGTCCGTGATCTCGAACTGGCCGATATTCAACGGGTAAAGCATCCCGATTCGCTGGAAACCGGTGAAATCCTTCCATTCGACCGGCAACTCTTCACCGGAAGCATTCCCAATGACCGCGACCTCCTCGCTGAGGTTTATGTCATCGATCCCCTCGTTCCTGACATAGACCACGATTTTCTGGCCTCCGACGCAGAAAGATTCGCTCACCTTCAATGCCTTTCCGAATCCAGGCGGCACGGCTTCATAATATCTCAATGCCCCGGCGAGATATGAGAGCCCCTCCCCCGAGCACGAGCCGGCAGAAGCATTGATGCCTTCCATGCTCAGTATCATGGGTTCAGAGACTGTGCATGTTATCGGTGAACCGCTCAGGTTGTAGAGCTGCAATATGACACCAGCTGGCGTCTCCGTCAGGTTGCCCGTCATCTCGATATCTTCGAATGTCATCTTCACCAGGCAGAGATCGCCTTCCATGCCAAGCACCGAACCGGACATCGTGTACCTGGCATTCATGGAACCGAAAGCGTAATCCTTGGGGAGGGTGTTGACAGTTGCGGCCTTGCATGAAGACTGGGCGTTCGCGAAGCAGGACTCGTCGGATTCGCAGTCAAGGGGACCGCTGCTTATGCATCCGCTCGTCAGTGCGAGCGATACCAATGCAACCGCCAGGAGAAAGCTTTTCTCCCTCATAGCCCATAATTGTCCTAGCTTTCTTAAATAAATATTTAGAAACGCCATTCATCTGTAAATTTCTTATGCCTTCGTTCTTCACCCGCCTGTTCTTCGAAATCAGCCATGTGGTTTGCATGGAATTGATTTATATAGACATTGAGATATTCTTCAAGATGGCGGTAATTCTTGGAGGCGGGGCGAAAGATGACCAAAATACTGAAGAAGCCTGGGACATCGGGAACATCCTCATCGAACTGGAAGAGGCGCTGGCTGGATTCGAAGCCCGGTTCAGGGTTGGTGATTACGACGAGGAGGATAGCGACGAGGAGGATCCTGACGACGAGGAAGAGGAATATGACAGGCTCAGTTTGTCGGAGAAGGTCAGGAAATATCAGCGCGAGTTCAGCAGATACGTAGATGCCATAAGGAAGGATCTCGATGAAATTGGTTACGGAGTTCGGACCGCCAAGGAAACGCTGAAGCGTCCCGATTATGCTGGTCAGCAAAGACCCGACGTGAGTTTGGACCCGGATTCGGAGAAGAGCCCATCTGAAAGGGGCCACAAATGGGGATGCGGGTGCCCGGGATGCACCAAGTTCAGGGAGAATTTCATGTCAAAGGAGACGGTCGACTTCTCGATCCCTGACGGCAGGACCGCTCTCTTTAGGGCCAAGGATGACGGCGTCTACAGCAGCGAGCACAAGGACGATGCGTCAGAATATCCTTGCGGAGGGAAGCTCAGGGGGATGTTCAGGCACGGCTTCCTGAAGTACTCGCTGGCCGGGGTCGAGAAGCGCCCGGGCCTGATGAGATACATGGCCGTTTGAGAATCCCGCGTGCAGGCCGGCCTAGCTAAGGATTTTAAGCATGAAAACAAATTCTTATTCGATGACCAGCCAATTCCTGGCAGCATTCATGGTCTTGGCAGCCTTGGCAGTGTCATCGGTAGCTGGATGCGTTTCGGTTCTTGACCCGTGCAATGAGGTGGAATGCAGGGACTGGTGCTCGGCCGACACCAGGATGCACGGCGGTGCCTGCTATGGCGGGGAATGCAGCTACTTCGGCGAGCTGTGCGAATACGGATGCTCGGACGGGGTTTGCAACCAGCAGCCGCCTCATCTGATCGTATCGGAGGATTACCTCGAGAAGGGCGGCTTCAGGCTCTCCGTACCGAATGCGGAGGTCAAGACGGGAGAGAGCGACGAGTATGTGCTTGATATCCTGGCGGAAAACGTGGGAGACGATGGCGGCATATTCAGCATCAGGGGCGCTTCCGTGGTGGCGGAGACCGGTATCATGCACGATTCCGTTGGATTCAGCTGGAGCGATTTCATCGGCAGGGGTGAGAGCAGGGTCACTCAGCTGAGGATACCGGACGTGCCCCAGAGCCTGAGGGCGCAGAACACGACCCTCGTGATAAGGACCAACGAGGGGCACTTCTACTTCAGGGCGCGCTTCGCGAACTAGCATCGGTACCGTGCGAGAATTAAGGGTAAAATCTCAGCCTTCCCTCTTCTTGTCCCTCTTGATCTCGTCCTTCAGCCTGCGTATCTTAATGAGAAACCCGCATTTAGAGCACTTGACGCTGAAGGGCCTTATCCATTCAGGCTCGACATGCTCGCTGAATCCGCATTCCGGGCAGACGTAATCGGTCTCCGCAATGTCCGACCCTTCCTTCACCAGGACCTTGATCCTGCCCTTGTCTTCGCCGGCCTTGCTGGTAACCGTCCTGTTCGTGACGTACCTGAATTTACCCATAAGGTTTAATGCCTTTCCTGCCTTAAAAATGAATCACGGGCAAGAAAGCAACAAGGCTGCAGGCAAGGGCTTCCGCAGCTGCGGGCATCAAACGAGAACGCCGGCTATGAAGGCTATCATCCCGAGCGCCATGCCGAGCTTTATCAGCTTGCTGACCCTGCCGTATACCCTCCTCCTGATGAGCAGGAATGACGCTATCAAGAAAACCGCGTCCGTCGGAACCACGATGACCAGGTAGCTCAATCCGAGGATGCTCCACATGTATGGCAGTGAGGAAATTATAACCGCCATCCAAAGGCTGAACGTGGCTATCAGGACAGCGTATACCGTCTTGTACCTGAGCTTGATGCCTCCCGTGCTAACCCTGAACCTGTCCCCGAAGGATTCCCTCATCTTCATGGTCATCTTCTTGATGAACGAGCGCCTGTCACCCTCCAGGTCCTCAAGGTCCTTCACGATCTCCCTCGACAGCGTCGCAAGGCCGGCAAGAACCGAAAGGATGATGGGGAGCATCAGGTTGTTCACCGCCGCCCCGCCGAAGATGAACGTGGACGCGGCCAGGTACGACACGGCGATGTTGCCCACGAGCATCTTGCTCTGGAAATTGAACGAGTACAGGACGAGCATGAAGGAGTTGAACATGGCGATGAAGAAGGTCAGCCAGTTGACCATCGAAGAAAGCAGCATCCCGAACCCGAACATGGCCAGCGTTATGGCCATCGCCAGACCCCTGGATATCCTTCCGGACGGGATGGGCCTTTTGGGCCTGTTTATCTTGTCCGGCTCGACATCGAAGAAGTCGTTGATGGAATTCCCGGCCCCCGTTATGACGAAAGCGGCGGCCGCGGCAATCAGGAGAGGCAAAGTGATGGTCTTGGCGACGAGGAAGCCTCCCGCGAGGACACCCAGGGAAGCCAGAGCGCAGTTGAAGGGCCTTATCAGCTCCAGAATCGGCCACATTTCAATTCCTCAAGCCTTATGCTCTTTATGGATGGGTCGAAGCTGCTTGGACCTGCAGTGCCTGCATTTGACCTTCTTCGACCTCACCTTGATCAGATCCGAACGCAGCTTCGCGCCGCACTTCATGCAAACGAAAATCCTGTGGAACAGCCTGTTCTCCGCCTCGGGGAATCTCTGCTTCGCCATTTTGACCACGTCTTAATTTCTTTGGTATCTAGCTTTTAAATGTGATGCTAAAGCTGGTAGGCGATCAGGGCGTGGAAGGACTTCAGCGAAGCCGGGGTCTCCCCGGCTATCTTGTCGGAATCGGCCGTCGTTATAAGTATGTTCGAGTGCTCAATCCCCGTGGAGCCGAGGTTCATCTTCATCCTGACCAGCATGAAGATGTTGTTCTCTATTATGGTCCCGAATAGCCCCGGCTTGGCGATTATCCCCTTCTTGTCCATGATTATCTCTACGCCCGGCTTCTTGTTGTCTTCCGGGTCCATCCTGCCGGCTTCTGTCGTGAAATTGTGCACCTTCATCTCAAGGAACATGTCCATGAGGGCCTTCCTTATCTTCCCGGGTTTTTCAGTGAAGATGATGAAGCCGCCGGGATAGGCCAGCTTTATGCCGAACTGGAAATTCAGGCCGATCTCCCTGAGCATGGTCGCGGTTGAGACTACCCTCAGATTGGCCTGGACGAAGTCGAGGGGGTTTTCCCGCATGTATTTGTCCCATTTGTCGCAGAAATGGGCCCTGCATCCAGGAGGCCTGTAATCATACACCAGGCATTCGTTGACGAACAGGCCCCTGAAGAATGAGCGCTTGAGCAGATTCCCATTATCATCGATCATCCGCCTATCGTACAGCCGGTTTGCCATCCGGTCGTCCTGCCATATCCCCCTGTTTACAAGGCCAAGGTCGGCGAAGCACTCGTCCTTGCCCTTGGCGCAGCAGTAATCCCTCTTGCGGTCGAATATGGTATAGCACCGCTTGCACGTCTTTCGCATGTGCTTCTCGAAGCTTTCCACCAGCATATAATAAACTTGGGCGCCGAAAATTAAATATGCCGGATGAAAATCTGCTATCCAGGTCGCTCATACTCATAGACAAGCACGCAGGGCCAACCTCCTTCGGCATCGTGGAAGCCGTCTCGATTGCTCTCGGCGTCCGCAAGGCCGGCCACAGCGGCACTCTCGATCCCAACGCCACGGGGCTGCTCGTCATCGCGCTCGGGGAGGCGCGCAAGGCGATGCCTGTACTGACCGGCCTGGACAAGGAGTACGTCGGCCTGATCTTGCTGCACCGCGATGTTGACAGGGAGAGGCTGAAGGAAGCCATGGCCGGATTCGAGGGGGAGATAACGCAGACGCCACCGGTTAGGTCGGCGGTCGCGAGGAAGCCGAGGAAGAGAAAGGTCAACTGGTTCAAGCTGCTCGCGATGGACGGGAGGAATGTCAGATTCCGGGTCATTTGCCAGGCAGGGACTTACATCAGGAAGATCGCCCACGACCTCGGGGAGACGCTGGGCTGCGGCGCACACCTTGCTGAGCTTAGAAGGACGATGGTCGGCCCTTTCAGGGTAGGAGAAGCCGTCGCGCTTGACGATCTGAAGGGCATGACTGCGGGAAAGGTGAGGAAGATATTGATACCCCTGGAGAGAGGCCTGGACGTGATAGGCCTACCGAAAATAACGGTCAAGAACGGTTTCGAACGGGCAATTAGGAACGGATCCCCCGTAAGGCGAGAATTCTTGAAAGTCTCGCCTCCGGATGGGAAAGAAGGCGGATATGCTGGGGTATACGGAGAGGATGGGAAGATCATATGCCTGGCCAGATTCCTCGGCGGGGAAGGGCCCGTAGCCATGCCAGTCAGGGTGTTCCTGCCCTGACTCCTTTGCCGCGTTCAAAATATTTTACCATACTTTTCACATATTTCCAATGAGGGGGATGAAGTCAACCTTTTAAAAGCATATGCGAAAATAAATTACGTAATCTGCCGGGGTGGCGGAACCTGGCCAACGCGCCAGACTTGAGACAGGATATTATGACGGGGCTTCCTAGAAGTCGCGGATGATTTAATGGCTTGACTCCGATCAAACCTTC
>JAFGSV010000010.1 GCA_016934325.1 Candidatus Aenigmatarchaeota archaeon
AGCATAATAAGCCTTTTGAAAAGGAAGGGGCCGAAGAATGTCAGGCAGATATGTCTTGAATTGGGATTTGAACAGAGCAGGGTTTCGCACAATCTGAAGAGCCTGGTCGCCTGCGGGTTCGTGCATTCGGAGTGGCGAGGAAAGAACAAGGTCTATGCGCTGGATGCTGAACACATATTGCCGATTCTTGACGAAATCGACAAGCACATCAGCAGGTACAGCGAGAGACTTGAGAGATGCGGGATACTGAAGGGAAAGAAATCATGCCAATACGTGAAGGAGGTTTGACATGGTCAAAAGGAAGATAATCGAGATAGATGAGAAGAAATGCAACGGATGCGGACAGTGCATCCCGGGCTGCCCGGAGGGAGCGCTGCAGATAATCGAAGGGAAGGCGAGGCTCGTCAGCGACCTCTTCTGCGACGGGCTGGGGGCATGCATAGGCACCTGCCCTAGTGGCGCCATCAAGGTCATCGAAAGGCAAGCCGAGCCTTATGATGAGAGGAAGGTTATGGAGAAGATCGTCAAGCAGGGAAAGAACGTCATCAAGGCACATCTGCGGCATCTGAAAGAGCACGGGCAGCATGAATATCTGATGGAGGCTGTCGGTTTCCTGCATGAGAAGGGCATCGACAATCCAATCGGGTGGACGAAGAAGACGCGAAAGCCCTCCATGCCTTGCGGATGCCCGGGGTCAATGGTGATGGATTTCGGGAACAGGGACGTTGCTGAAGGCAAACCAGATGATTCACCGAAACACGGGCAGAAGTCCGAGCTCAGGCAATGGCCCGTCCAGCTCATGCTGGTACCGCCGCATTCGCCTTATCTGGAGGATTCCCATCTTCTGATATCTGCTGACTGCGTGCCTTTCGCTTTGCCGAATTTCCATCAGGACTACCTGCGGGGGAGGAGGCTCCTCGTGGGTTGCCCTAAATTGGATGATATCGATTTATATCGGGAGAAGCTTGCCGAGATCTTCAGATCGAACAATATCAGAAGCGCCACTGTGCTTCATATGGAAGTCCCTTGCTGCTTCGGGCTCAGGCACCTGGTTGAGGAGGCCGTCAGGGATTCGGGCAGGAAGATCGGCGTTGACGTCAAGATAATCCCGGTCCTGGTGAAGGGTGGATGACATGGAAAGGAACAGCGTTATCGCAATCATCGTAGTGCTTGGTATCGTCCTCATGTCCTCAGTCTACGTTTCCAACACAAGCCCACCGGATGTCCCTCCGGGGAAATATGATGGCTTCGCTCAATGCCTGACGGAGCAGGGAGCCGTGATGTACGGGACGGACTGGTGCTCGAATTGCAAAGAGCAGAAGGCGTTGTTCGGGACATCCTTCGATTACGTAGATTATTTCAACTGCGATTATAACAAAGATGCGTGCAGGGAAATCGGTGTCAGTGGTTATCCCACATGGGGGATTGGCGGGAAGATGTACCCAGGGAAGCAAACCCTCGAGGAACTTACTGCTCTCAGCGGATGCGAAATGTGGGAAGCGTGAGGGGAGGTCATGACCCATGCAAAGGAAGACAATTCCGATAACAGGTATGCATTGCGCATCCTGTGCCCAGAGGATCGAGGGAGCGCTTAAGGATACCAAGGGCGTCAAGAAGGCCAACGTCAATTTCGCGACTGAAAGGGCGACCGTCGAGTACGACGATTCGGTCCTGGGCGAGGAAGACGTTCTCGGAGTGATTGAGAAGCTCGGCTACAGGCCCATAGTTGATGTTGGTAGAAGCCAGGACAGGGAAAGGCTCGAAAGGGAGAAGGAGACGAGGTCTCTGAAGTCGCTCTTCCTTATATCACTAGCCTTATCGGTACCGGTCTTCATCATCTCCATGGTCCTTGAGATGTGGATGGGGCTCACGGTGCCTTACGGGACTTACATTCAGCTGCTGCTGGCCACCCCCGTCCAGTTCATCGTCGGATTCAGGTTCTATAAGGGGGCCTACTCCGCGCTCAGGGCGAGGACGGCATCGATGGACACGCTCGTCGCCATCGGGACTTCCGCCTCCTATCTCTACAGCGTGCTGGTGCTGGCATTCCCCGCCTTTCTCGGCGATGCCGTCTATTTCGAGACCAGCGCAGTACTCATAACCTTCATCATATTCGGCAGGTGGCTGGAATCGATCGCGAAGGGGAAGACCTCGGAAGCCATAAAGAGGCTCATGGGGCTGCAGCCGAAGACAGCGATCGTGGTCAGGAAAGGGAAGGAGCTCGAGATACCGATCGATGAGGTTTTGGTAGGCGACATAGTTTTGGTGAAGCCCGGGCAGAAGATACCCGTCGACGGCATCATAGTCGACGGGTTCTCGAGCGTCGACGAATCCATGATAACTGGCGAGAGCATACCCATGGAGAAGAAGCCGGGGGATACGGTGATAGGAGCGACGATCAATAAGCACGGTTCCTTCAGGTTCAGGGCAACCAAAGTCGGGAAGGAAATGGCCCTGCACCAGATAATAAAGCTGGTCGAGGATGCGCAGACGAGCAAGGCCCCCATACAGAGGCTTGCGGACAAGGTGAGCGGATATTTCGTGCCGGCCGTCATATTGATCGCCATCGCATCCTTTTCCTTATGGTACCTTTTCCTGGGGCAGACTTTCGTCTTCTCGCTGGTGATATTCGTGGCCGTACTAATCATCGCATGCCCATGCGCCCTCGGGCTTGCGACCCCGACGGCCATAATGGTGGGCACCGGAAAGGGGGCGGAGAACGGTATACTGATAAAAGGAGCGGAGGCGCTGGAGAACGCCCATAAGATCACGACTGTCGTCTTTGACAAGACAGGGACCCTCACCAAGGGTGAACCAAGCGTCACCGACGTGATCGGGACCGACAAAGCGGGCAGGAAAGACGTGCTTAAATACGCCGCTATCGCAGAGAAGAAATCGGAGCACCCACTCGCCGATGCCATAATTAAGAGGGCCAGGGAAAAAAGGATCAGGGTGCCGGACCCGGGCTCTTTCGAGGCGGTTCTTGGCCATGGGATCAAGGCCAGGCACGGCAGGAAGTCCATGCTCTTCGGGAACAGGAAACTCATGGAGAGGAACAGAGTGGCGATCGGAGACCTGGATGGCAGGATAATGGAGATCGAGAAAGAGGGAAAGACCGTCATGATATTATCGATAAACGGGAAGGCAGCTGGCCTGGTCGCCGTGGCCGATACACTCAAGGCCACATCGAAGGAAGCCGTCAGGACGCTGCGGGAGATGGGAAAGCAAGTCATAATGATGACCGGCGACAACGAGAGGACCGCCAAGGCAATAGCCGGGCAACTCGGAATCGACGAAGTGCTGGCACAGGTCCTTCCCGAGGACAAGGAGAAGGAAATAGCAAGGCTGCAGAGAGAAGGCAAGGTGGTCGCGATGGTTGGAGACGGCATTAACGACGCTCCCGCTCTGGCGAGGTCGGACATAGGCATAGCGTTGGGGGCGGGTTCGGACGTTGCGCTCGAGACGGGCCAGATAGTCCTCGTCAAGGACGACCCCATGGACGTGGCCACTGCCATCGACCTGAGCAACTTCACCATAAAGAAGATAAGGCAGAACCTGTTCTGGGCCTTCTTTTACAATTCCATCGGGATACCAGTCGCAGCCGGGGTGCTGTACCCGTTCACGGGATTCCTGCTCAATCCGATGGTAGCTGGCGCTGCGATGGCATTCAGCTCCGTCTCCGTCGTATCGAATTCGCTGCTGATGAAGAGGTACAGAAAGCGCCCGTAAACATTTATTTTGAATCGGCATTTTTATAATTATGGAAGAAAATACATACCTCCAATCGCTGAAGCATTCCCTGTGGAATGCCATAGCCGGGACGAGGGGAGGTATTACCAGGATAGAGATATTGCAGTTGCTGAGGGAGAGGCCGTACAACACGAACCAGCTTCATGAGAAGCTCAAGCTGGATTACAAGACCATACAGCACCATATCAGGGTGCTTACAAATGGCAATATCATAGTCACCGAGGATGAGAAGAAATACGGATCGATGTATTTTCTTGCCCCGAGATTGGAAGAGAATATAGGCATTTTTGATGAAATCTTGGATAAAATTGGGAAAAAGAAGATAAACGTGGAGGGCAGAAAATAAAGGTGGTCAGATGCATCTATTTTACATTATGACGCCCGGAATCAACGCGATCAACGCGATCATCCTAGTCGCACTGCTGTACATATTCGTAAAAAACTACAGGAACATCAAATCCAATTATAATTTTGGCCTTTTGCTGTTCTCTTCCCTCTTTCTCGCGCAGAACCTGCTCATGCTCCATCTGGGAATCTTCATGTGGCCATCCGGCATAACCGAGGATATCATGCTTCATATTTTGGTTGTAAACGTCATTCAATTGCTGGGCTTGATTCCGCTTCTCTATATCACTTGGAAATGAATTGGGACAAATCCGTAATTTATTGGAAGTAATCTCGGAATATCGTTTTAAATAGGGTTTTCAAGCCCTATTTGGGGTGAAAAATGTTCGAGGTTCGCTGGGCTTAAATGGGGATGATTCTGCCAAGATGACCCTAGAAAGATGGGCGCGTGCATTTCAATTCCAAGGCTGGGAGAAGAGCGTCCCAAGTCATAGGAACGTAATCCTGAAGTGCTCTTGCCTCCGTGGCATTCCCACGGAGCTTCCGGCGAGCAATTCGCATGCGGGGCTTGACTCTCCCCGGCCTTGGAGTAATAATTATGCCAGATCCTTAAATAATTGTTGTTCAAGGTGGTCGAGGGAATCGCTCGATGAATTGGGAGGTGACGAAATGAGTAAAATAGCAGTGGCGGCGGCTTTGTTGCTGCTTGCAATATTCTTTGCGGGTATCGCATCAGCGCACCAAGCTTATTCTTATGCCAGCATGATGGGGCGGTATGACGAGCATTACATGAATATGTCAGAATTGCACAGGCAGTACATGGACGGAGAGTTGACGTTCCAGGAATTCCACGCCGATGGAATGCACTGCGGGGACGGATATGGTATGATGGGATTCCCCTTATTCTGGATGATGCGGCAGCCCGATTAAAGCAATAAGATAGGGTGCGGGTCGCCCGCACCCATTTAATTGCATGTGTCCCACTCTGAAATACGGAGGTACATGCCTTTTCTATCAACCGATCAGGACTTCCACAATCCATGCACGTTGCAATGCTCCCTGGCGGTCACGTTATCGGCATGGATGCAGAATTCCGTTTCCGGAGCCTCGCCGGGTTTTAGGAAGTGTCTGTATGCCTGGCCGTCCGCGATTATCTCGATCCACTCTATGAAGTGTTCCTTTACCATGGGATGTGGAACCGAACCGACCTTGACCTTTATCCCTTTGTCCGTCTTCTCCATCACGGGAACGTGCTTCTCCTGGCCAGCATCTTGAGTCTTCCCGGGCAGCAATTCCATGGGCTGGCCGCAGCACACAAGCTCTCCCACTCCCGTATGGAGCACTTCGACTATGTTGCCGCATATGTTGCATCTGTAAATCTCTAAAATCTTCGTCATGATTTCACCTCCCGTTCATTCCGTCAACTCATCAACTTCCTTCTTCCCTTCTTCCAGTTCCTTCACCTGCTCGGCGTCTTCTTTAAGCAGCAGAGCCTGGAATTCGCCCATGTGGGTCTTCTCTTCCTTCGCTATGTCCAGGAGCATCTTCCTGATGTTCCCGTTGCCGGTCATCGCAGCCATCTGTTCATAGAAATTAACCGCGTCCAGCTCGGCGATTATTCCCGCTCTCAGTATTTCCTTGTCCAAATCGGCCTTCTTCACTTTTTCAAGATTCACTGGCAGTTGCGATAGCATATTTTCACCTCCTATTTTGTAATGCACCTATGATTTCAGGTTGGCAAGATACTTCGCGGCCTTGATCAGCGCCATGCATCCCTGGCCAGCAGAGATTACGTATTGATACTCGTGACCTGAAGCGCAGTCTCCGGCTGCGAATATCCCCGGGACGCTGGTGTGGCACTGGCAGTCGATCTTTATGTGGCCGTCCTCATCCAGCTCCACCAGACCCTTGAAAGGTTCGGTGTTGGGGATCCTACCAATCTCGATGATCACTCCCCCGACATCGAGCTTCTTTTCCTCGCCGTTCTGCTTGTATTTGTGTCCTGACACGAGGCCGTCTCCGAGTATCTCCGTTGTCTGCGCATTGAACAAGATTTCGACCTTGGGATTCTCCTTCAGCCTTTCCTGCAGGTATTCATGGCCTTTCAGCCTGTCGCCCCTGATAACCAGGTAGATCTTCGACGCGATGTCCTTGAGGAAGTCGACCGCCTCCAGGGCGGCATTGCCGCTCCCGACCACCGCGACATCCATTCCTGCGAAAAGCGGGCCGTCGCAGATGGAGCAATAGGTGACGCCCTTCTTGTCCAGCCTTTCTTCCCCGGGCACGTTTAGCTTCCTGGGCAAGGACCCCGTAGCGATGATTACGGATTTCGTGTCGTATTCGCTCTTGTCCGTCATCACCTTGAAGTCCGCGCCCCGCCTCCTGACTTCCCTGACGGTCTCGATAAGGACGTTCACCTTGTTGAATTCCATCTGCTTCTGCATGATGGACCGGAACTCGATCCCGCTGGCCTTGACCAGGCCCGGGTAATTGAGGACCTCGCCGCTCACCATGAACTGCCCCCCGAAGTCCGTCGAGACTATCTCGAAACGCATCCTCTTCCTGGCGGCATACATCGCCGCGGTTAGGCCCGCGATCCCGGCCCCGATTATTATCGTATCGTATTCCTTCATGACCAACACCATTGCATGGGCTCATCCTCGTCTAACGAACAGTCCGCACCAGCACCTTCCCTCTTTCTTCCAGGTATCATGCGTCTTGAAGTTGCACGGGCACAGCAGCTCCAGGTCCCTCTTCCGGCTGCCGTCCCGGAGCCTGCACGGGCAGAGCTTGAGGCCGAAATCCCGCTCATTCGCAAGCAGGCCGTCCATGATCATGCCTACGTGTCCGCTGTCCGGGTTCAGCATGAAGTCGTTCTTCTCTGCGAAACTCTCCCAGGCATGCCTGAGCTCATCTTTGTTCATAGACCCATCACTTTCTTAGCCTCGCCCCCGTCTATCTCGACGTATGCGTTCTTTGCGTTGCACGTGGGGCATATCTCTGGCCCGGATGCCCCGTAGTGTATGTCGTTGCACACGTTGCACCTGAAGAACTTCTTTCCAGGCATATATCACCTTGGGTTCCCCGATGTTTGCTGCCGGGAACCTTGTCTTGGCAGTCAGAGGTTTTCCAGCTCTTTCTCTATCGCTGGCTTGTCGAAGCCGACGATTATCTTGCCGTTTATCTCGATCTGCGGCACTCCCATCTGCCCCGACTTGCCTATCATCTCCCTTGCCGCGTCATGGTCCGCCGCGACGTCTATGTCGTCGAACTCGACATGCTTCTGGTGCAGGAACTCCTTTACCAGGTGGCAGTACGGGCACGTGGGGGTCGAATATACTTTAACCTTGCTCACCCAATCTCACTCCTGATAGCTCTAAGTGGTCCGTCTCGACCTCTACGAAAGCCTCGAAAATCTCCTTCACTCTCTCGTTCTCCGCCTCGGCTGCCGCCTGCTTGTAGAACCCGATGGCCCTCGTCTCCCTGGCGTGCGAATCCTGCAGGTTCTCCCTGTTCGGCACGTGGCACGTGTCGTTTGCGGCCGGCGCCTTGTCCAGCTTTAGTATCTTCCTCCATACGCTGGCATGCTCCGCCTCGACCTTGCCCAGCGCCTTGAAGAGCAGCTTGCCTTCCGCATCGTCCGTCTTCCCGGCGGCGCAGAAGTAGAAGGCGGCGTTGCTGACCTCCACCTGCAGCGCCCTCTCGGCATTGGCCCTGTCTTGCTCATTGAGCTCGACGTCGAAGTTCACCTGCGCTTCTCTGGCTTCCTTGATGTATCTCCTGTGGGCCCCGCAAAAGGGGCAGTTGTCGGGCGGGCTCTCCCCTATGTAAGGGTCCCCGCAAATCTCGCATCTCCATAGCTTGACCATAATAAACCTCCTTTGATCGAATCGATACCCTACGCTCCTGTTCGAATCACTTGATTTCCCCACTCCTGATCTTCTTGACGAGCATGTCCCATTCGGTCCTGTCGAGAGCAACCGAGTTCCCCTCTTCGCCAATCCTGACCCCGCTCTCTCCGATGTCCACGACGGGACAGCAGCTGTTCCTGCTGCACAGCGAGTGGGTCGTCATCCAAAACACCTCCTGAGTATTTTATGACAGTATTATTTATTTCTGTTTGCCTTTCTTTGATCATTTGAAGCGGGATTGCGGCCGCACGAGTGGATCTCGCAATCGTCGCAGGTGTCGGAGTGATCCTCGCAAAGCGAAATCGCCATGTCCCTCTTGACGCATTCGAACACCGGTCTCGCATCCTTCCCGCATACTATGCATTTGCTCACAATTCACCTCTGATTTACTGCAAACCATGCAGATAAAGGCGTGATGCTCTTTCACCTATTTCTTCTTCGGGGAGCTCTTCTTCGCATGCTTCATGGGCTTCCCGCAGCAGAACAGATCGCAAACACCGCATCCGCAATCGCTGGAGCATACCACCTCTATTCCGCAGCTCTCGCACTCGAACGTATCTCCTTTCTTCGTCATCCTAATCACCTCCTGAATCAGAACTCTTCGCACTTCAGCATGAAGTAACCCTTGGGATGGCTGCAGGACGGGCATTGCTCGGGAGGCTCCCTGCCTTCGTGGACATAGCCGCATTTCCTGCAAACCCAGGCGACCGGCTCATCCTTCCTGAAGGCACGCTTGCCCTCGAGGTTGGCGAGCAGCTTCTTGTACCTCTCCTCGTGGTGCTCCTCGGCCTTGGCGATGGCCCTCAGCCTCTTGGCGATCTCAGGGAAGCCCTCCCTCTCCGCGACGCCGGCGAATCCCGGATACATGATCGCGTTCTCGTAGTTCTCCCCCGCGATCGCCGCCTTGATGTTCTCTGCGGTGGTGCCTAACGTGGTCGGGGCCGACGCCTCTACCTTGATCTCGTCCAGGCTCTCGCCGCTCCTCTTCTTGAGGTCGTTGATCAGCCTGAAGAGCCACTTCGCGTGCTCCCTCTCGTTGTCCGCCGTGACCAGGAATATCTCCGATACCTGCTCGAATCCCTCGTTCTGGGCGATCCTGGCGTAGAAGCTGTACCTGTTCCTCGCCTGGCTCTCCCCTATGAACGCCTTTGTCAGGTTCTGTATAGTCCCCTTCATCATGATCCTCCCATTATCTCATGAACATGAATGATTCATCATATTTTTGAATCAGTTACTTTTATAACTATGTTCGAATATATAAATGTTATGGTTCGAATATCAAACTTAGAATTGCTGCTCGCCCTGAGGGAGAACTCGCGGACCCCCTTTGTCGGGCTGGCGAAGAGGTTCGGCGTCAGCGAGACCGCCATCAGGAAGAGGGTCAGGAAGCTGGAGCAGGACGGCGTGATCAAGAAATATACGATAGAAGTTGACACAAGGAAGATAGGATACGACATCGACGCCTTGATCGGGGTCGACACCAGGCCGGAGGACTATATGGATGCGCTCGAGAAGATGAGGAAGATGAAGGACGTCAAGTGCATGTGCTCCAGCAGCGGCGATCACATGATCCTGCTCGAGTGCTGGTTCCATGGCTCAGCGGAGCTGACCATGTTCCTGAAGAAGCTGAAGGGCGTGGATGGGGTGACGAAGATATGCCCGGCCATAAAGACCGAGACGATTAAGTGACACTCACTGGCCGATATCAATCGCCGCTATTTTCTTTTTCTAGCAGGAACCGGGGGAAGTAGTTCTTCTTGTAGTTTCGGTAAATCGGTATGCTTTCCGTCTTCTGTATGAGATTCGCGAAGCGCTGGCGTATGTCCATCTCTATGTTCCTCAGTTCCATCTCGTCCCTCGCATGGATGGATACCTCTATGTCCCATTCGCCAATGGTCTTGGCTATCCAAGTGATGTTCGGGTGGTTCCTCAGGTAAAGGGTCATTTCGGGATCCAGCTCCGGCGTTATGTTGTGGTACTTGATTATCAGCAACGCCGGGATATAGCCCATCCTCCGCGGATCCACCAGCTGGTCGAACCCCAGCAGTATCTTCCTCTCTGTCAGCTTCTTCATCCTGTCTATGACGGTCTTGGGGGTCAGTGACAGCTTCTCGCCTATCTCGACCGAGCTCTTCCTCCCGTCCATGGACAGCTCGTCCAGTATGGACAGGTCTGTAATATCGACCTCTTCCGGCTCCCTGTCACCGCCGAAGATCATCTCCGGCTTCGGTCTTGACATGAGGTATTTCATGCCGAATTTCCTGTTTACTATCGTTGTCAGCACCGTGTAGTTCTCCAGCTGCCTGGGGAAGCTCGCCATAACCCTGCGGAGGTTCTTGTTGAACTGGGAGGGGTTCCTGGCGAAGAACGTGCAGATAAGGTCGTAGGAACCCCCGCACGCCGCCACCCAGCTGGTGAAGGGGTCCGACACGAGGTAATTCATCAGCTCCTCGTATTTATCCTTGCTGATATAGCTCAGCTTGAAATATACCCTGAAGTCCAGGACGTTGAGCTTGGAATAGTCGACGATGGCATAGAACCCGTTTATCACCCCCTTCCCGATCAGCGCATTCGCAGTATAGCTCACCTGCTGCTGGCTCTTCCGTATCCTCCTCCCAAGCTTCGAGAAGGGGACCCTCGCATCAAGCTCGAGGCCGCTCAGGACCCTGTTCTCCACATTTCTAAGCTTTGTCAGCTCCATATTTTGTTATATTGTATCATATATATATAAAAATTATAATTATACAAATTTTACAAATAGCACCCTTAATAGCGATAACCAATATTTCTTATATATCAGTAAAAACCACAAAATTGATGCTGCGGGTTATCTTATATGGAATATCGCACTGGAATCAAGGAGCCGTGGAAGAGGTTCGGGGCAACCGAGGAGGATTGGCATAACTGGCGATGGCAGGCGAGGAACTCGTTCACGGACCCCGATCAGCTGTCGGAATTCCTGGGCCTGACCGACCTGCAGGCGAAAATGGTTAGCGATTCCGTCGACCGCGGGAAGAGGATGAGGATACCGCCCTATGATGCCGCGCTGATGGGGCCAAACCCGACCGGAGTCGACAAGCGGGGCAACTCCATCTCGAACAGGATCAACGGCGTATTCCTCCAGGGAGTTCCCACCCCCGCGCACCACCTTTTCAAGGCGGGACAGCGCGATCCCATGGCGGAGGGATCCAGATCCTATGGAGCCGTCTATCAGAGATATCCCGACAGGGTCGCCCTGTTTGTCAGCAAGAGCGGGGATTGCCATTTCTATTGCATGCACTGCCAGAGGGATAAGGACATAGTATCAAGCGGACAAGGCCCAAAGGAAATGAATATTGGCCTGGATTACATCAGGGCTAATGAGAACATCAGGGAGGTGCTGGCGACGGGTGGAGACGCGCTTGTTGGATGCTCCGAGAAGCTTGAGTATGTCCTGAAATCGCTGAGCGAGATAGGCCACATCGAGGCCATCAGGATAGCGACCAGGCTCCCGGTCACGAACCCTTTTGCGGTCACCGATGAGAAGCTGGGTATCATCGAGAGATACTCCAAGCATACCGGGGGCAGATATGATCTCCCTGAGATAACGATGGTGACGCATTCGAACTCCCCGGACGAGCACACCCTCGACATGCAGGAAGCCGTCAGCGGGGCAAGGCGCCACGGGCTGACTGTCAGGAACCAGTCGGTCCTGCTGAAAGGGGTAAACGACGACCTTCCGACGCTGAGCGAGCTTTGCACGAACCTGTATCACATGGGAGCTCAGCCATACTATATATTCCAGTGCCATAAGGTCGACGGACTGGCTTCGATGATAGTCCCCATCAACGTTGGCCAGTACCTCGTCAATCACTTGCGAGGACAGGAAGGGCTGAGCATACCGAATTACGCCGTCAACATGACGGGCGGCGGGGGCAAGGTCGTTCTGACGCCGGAGGGTGACAAAGGGGTGCCTGACTTTGGCTATCCGTTGGAAAGGGAGATGTGGACGTGGGATAGCGACTTGCAGCTGTACGACGAGCTGCTGCACGTCAGGCAAAGAGACTTCGAGATGGCCATGGATGCCATGTCCGCATTCTATGGCGATCCTAAAATAAAGGAATATTCATCCTCAGGCGATATACAAGGCATTCAGCTGAGGGAGACGCTTTCTAAGAAATTCAGGCCATCGGTGGTGGTCGTCGAGGATAGCGAACCCCGATGCGCCAAGTACGTGACGAACGTTGCGCCTCCAAAGATCCTGACAAAGGAAGAAAAATGCCAGAGTTTTGGCCTGGTCCCGAACGGCAAAGAATTCGGGCTGGAGGTGGAATACGTGACAAACCCGTACGCCATTCAGCTGGGCGCCGGACTGTCCGGCACCGATAAACCCGGCCGTTTCCAGCAGGCCTGCTACCCCTATTAGCCGGCTAAGCGTTTTTAACACCGAACACGTCCCCGACATTAAGATAACCCGTTGTTTGGTTTTCACCCGGGTATGTGATAGCGGTATCGAGCCGCTCATCTATTCTGAATGGCCGCATTTGCGGCTCCCTTGGCTCCGGCCTGCGCTTTGAACAACCTTTAAAAAGGTGAACGTCATATTATTATTCATGAGAACCTCCAGCATGCACAAGACCAAGAAGACAATGGGCTATTGATAGCCATCGGTCTGTGCGCTGGGGATGAACGCCTCCTTCTTTCGTTCTTTTGGTTTTCCTCCCCAGCCACGGCTGCGGTTCATCTCTGCAGGGTGAGGACATGACGCTGGTGATGAAGTTCGGGGGCACGAGCCTCGGGGACGGGAGGAAGATCAAGGCAGCCTCGGCCCTCGTCAAGGCCGCCGCGAAAGATGACCGGGTCGTGGTCGTGGTCTCGGCGATGGCCGGGATTACGGATTCGCTGCTCGGCGCGGCCGGGTCCGCATACGTGTCTAGCGAGAGGGATATAGAATCATTCGTGGAATCGATAAGTAAGAGGCACAAGGAAGCCATTGCCATCGCGATCAGGAAGGAAAGGAAGAAAGTTCGGCGGGCTATAGATGCCAGGGCGGATGAGCTGAGGGAGGCCCTGCTTGGCGTGCACACGAGCGGTCTGACAGAGCAGGGGAGGGACAGGATTTCGGCTTTCGGCGAGAAGATGTCTGCGGCCGTCATGTCCGGAGCCATCTCGGAATTCTCTAAATCGGAATGGCATCACGGGGATGACGGGCTCATCCTGACGGACGAGAACTTCGTCAATGCGGAGCCCGACATGCAAAAGACCTGCGCGCAAGTCAGGAAGAGGATATCGCCCCAGCTCCGGCATGGTATTATCCCGGTCGTAACCGGCTTCATGGGTTGCACCCCCGACGGACACACGACGACCCTCGGCAGGGGGAGCTCTGACCACATAGCTTCCATACTTGGGGCGTGCCTCGGTGCCAGGGAGGTCCAGATATGGACCGATGTCGACGGGCTGCTGACGGCCGATCCTAGGATCGTCGGGGGCAGCCGGCTCATAGGGACGGTCTCTTTCAGGGAGGCAGGAGAGCTGGCATACTTCGGGGCGAAGGTAGTACATCCAAAGACCATGCTGCCGGCCGTCAGGAAGGGAATCCCCATAAGGATACTTAACACATTCAACCCTGGCAGCATGGGGACCGAGATTAAAGGCAGGGGCGAGAGGCATGACGGGGTGGTCAAGGCGATCACCAGCAAGAAAGGCATCACGCTGATCGATATAGTATCGACCAGGATGCTGGCTGCCCACGGATTCCTGGCCGAGCTCTTCGGCATATTCGGCAGGCACGGAATGAGCATAGACCTGATCTCGACGACGGAGGTGTCCGTTTCCGTGACGATAGACGAGAATGTGAACGGCAGGTTGAAGCCGGTCGTCGAGGACCTTGAGAGGATAGCCAGCGTGAAGGTCTGCAAGGACAGGGCCATGGTCTGCGTCGTCGGGGAGGGGATGAGAGAAGCCCCAGGCACCGCGGGCAGGGTCTTCTCCAGGCTTGGCAGGGACAGGGTGAACGTAGAATGCATATCGCAGGGAGCGAGCGAGATAAGCATATGCATGGTGGTGAAAGAGGGGGAAGCGGACCATGCGGTCAGGATACTGCATGACGAGTTCTTCCCGGGGGATGGCGGATGAGCGGGGCAATGAGGATATTCATGACGGCCGAGACTATGGTCTTCTTCGCAGGGGGGTTGCTGGGCCCTCTTTATGCGGTTTTCGTCGAGGATATCGGAGGGGATGTGCTCACCGTCGGGGCATCCTGGTCCCTTTTCATGCTCCTTTCGGGCATCGGACTGCTGATTAGCGGCAGATTAGTGGACAGGATGAGGAGCGAGAAGCCAGTTATAATGGCTGCCCATCTGCTGCATGCCTTAGGATTTCTCGGGTACCTGCTGGTCTCTTCCCCCGTGCACCTTTTCGCCGTGCAGGTTCTGCTGGGCATCGCAACCGCAATAAGCTACCCTTCGAGGGAGTCATGGTTCACGCGTTTCATTGACAATGATAAGATAGCTTTCCAGTGGGCCACTTGGGAGGCGACATACTCCATAACGGTCGCCGCGGCTTCGATAATAGGGGCGCTAGTAGTTAGCGTGCTCGGCTTCTCCGCGCTCTTCGTCTCGATGTCCGCATTGGCCTTCGCCGGACTCATCGTTTCCGCTTTCATACCGGAGGGAAGGAGATGAGGAAGGTAAAGGTAGGCGTCTTGGGCGCGACCGGCATGGTCGGGCAGAGGTTCATGCAGCTGCTTGCCGGGCACCCCTGGTTCGAGGTGACGGAGCTTGCCGCTTCCGAGAGGAGCGCCGGGAAGCCCTATGAGGAGGCGGTCGGCGACAGGTGGAAGATAGGAGGCGAGATACCGGATTTCGCCAGGGGGAAGATCGTAAAGGAATGCAAGCCAGGGCTGGACTGCGACCTCGTGTTCTCGGCGCTCGATTCCAGCGTCGCGGGCCTCATCGAGGAGGAGCTGGCCATGGCAGGCTATCCGGTATGCTCCAACAGCAGGAACCACAGGATGGACCCCGACGTCCCCCTGCTCGTTCCGGAGATTAACCACGACCACCTCGAGGCCATAAAGGGACAGAAGTTAGGAGACGGGTTCATCGTGACGAACCCCAACTGCTCGACAATAGGCCTCGTCATACCGCTCAAGCCGCTGCTTGACAGCTTCGGCTTGAAGAGGGTATTCGTGACCACGATGCAGGCCCTCAGCGGAGCGGGCTTCAAGGGATTCGACCTGGACATCCAGGACAACGTCCTGCCTTACATCGGCGGCGAGGAGGAGAAGATGGAGATGGAGCCTTTGAAGATATTGGGCAGGTTCGAGAAGGGCAGGTTCTTGGATGCGGGATTGGGCATCAGCGCCCAGTGCAACAGGGTGAACGTGCAAAACGGCCACCTCGAGACAGTGAACGTGGAGCTGGGGAGCAAGGCCGGCCTCGACGACGTTATCAGCTCGTTAAAGGGATTCAATCCATTGGAGGGTTTCGGTTTGCCGAGCGCCCCGAACCCACCGATAATCGTGAAGGAAGAGGATGACAGGCCCCAGCCCAAGTACGACAGGGATGCCGGGGAAGGAATCTCGGAGCTTGCGCGCGGGATGGCCGTGACGGTTGGCAGGGTCAGGGAATGCCGCATCCTTGATTACAAGTTCGTGCTCCTGAGTCACAACACCATAAGGGGAGCGGCGGGAGCGAGCATCCTGAACGCTGAGCTGATGCTGAAAAAGGGCATGATATAAATAATAGGGCAAGGCAAAGCACCTCAACGTGCATCAGACTATCTGCCCTCTGAGCAGGTCACCGTAGCACTCCCTCTTCCTTATCAGCATGTCCCGGCCTTTGAACACCAATGCCTCGGCGGGCAGGGCCCTCGAGTTATACCTAGATGACATGGAGAACCCATACGCTCCAGCGTCCAGGATTGCGAGTATGTCACCCTCCTGAGGGGTCGGCAAGGGCCTGAGGCTGCTCTTGCTCTCGTTGAAGACATCACCCGACTCGCACAGGTTGCCGGCCACCAGCCATTCCTTGTCGGGCCTCTTGTCGGCCTTGTTGCACACGACCATGTGGTGGTAGGCCCCGTACAAGGCTGGCCTCAGGAGCGAACAGAAGCCCGAATCCACCCCGATCACGGGGACGCCCTTCTCCTCCACGGTGTTTATTCTGGTCAGCAGGATCCCCGCATCCCCGACTATGTACCTCCCGGGCTCTACGGCTATGGCCTTGAACCTCAATCCGGAATCCTTGACCTGCCTGCAGATGCCGTGAGCGTACCTGTCCAGAGGGAACTCTGCCTCATCCGGCCTGTACGGTATGCCGGGGCCTCCCCCGAAATCGACGAACTCAAGCTCGCGGCCGAGTACGTCCGTGACCTTCCTTGCGATGCTCAGGGTCCTGCCGACGGTGGCCAAGAAGGTGTCCACGTCCTTGCCAAGCCATCCCGACCCGATGTGCTGGTGCAGGCCGACGGGATCGAGCCCGAGCTTCCTGGCCTCCCTGAACGCTTCCAGTATCTTCCCCTCGGGTATGCCGAACTTGACGAACCTGCCGGCGGTTATGGTGTGCTCATGCCCCCCCGCCCCTTCGCCGGGGTTCCACCGTATGGACACCCTGAACCTTCCCAGCTTGGCCAGCTTCCTCATCTGCGAGAAGGAGTCTATGTTTATCATGACGCCGAGGCCGGCGACCTCGCGCAGGTCCGGCTCGCTCACGGATGTCCCCGTGAACATTATCCTCTCCCTTTTGAACCCCGCGTCCAGGGCCAGCCTCGCCTCGTTCGGCGACACCACGTCCGCGTAAGCCCCGCTGATGGCCAGTATCTTCATAACAGCCAGGCTGGAGTTGGCCTTGGCCGAGTAATATACCCTCACCTCCCTGTCGCTGTGGTTGTCCAGCAGGGCCTTGACCCTCTTGTAGTTGTCGATGACCCTGTCGCCGTTGTACACGTAGAGGGGGGTGCCGTACCTGACGGCGAGCTTCTCCGCCTGCTCGCCGCCGATGAGCAGCTTCCCGTCATGGACCTCGAGATGGCCCTTGATTTCGAAAGGCATACCAATACCATATGCTGCTTGGTTTATATTTTTTCATCCCATCCTTTTCAGTAACATGTTTTCAGTAATATGAAATGAAACAATAAAAGATTTCCCTGATAAATAATACTATGGTCAGAATCGAGAAGATAGTCTGCGAGGGTTTCAAATCGTTCAAGAGGAAGGTGTCGGTCCCCTTCACCTACGGCTTCTCCGTCGTCACAGGCCCCAACGGTTCCGGGAAGACGAACATCGCGGACGCGATATACTTCGTGATAGGCAGCGGCACCCGGAGGTCGCTCAGGGCCAAGAAGTCCCACGAGCTCATCTTCCAGGGGAACGACAAGAAGCAGGCCTCGGACTACGCGAAGGTCATCATGCATCTGGACAACTCGAGCAAGACCCTGCCAATAAAGGACGAGAAGGTCACGGTCAGCAGGAGGGTGAACAAGGCGGGGGTGAGCACCTACAGGCTCGGAGGCCGGATCGCGACGAAGCAGGAGGTCATGGACCTGCTGGCCCAGGCGGGCATAACCGCGGACGGCCACAACCTCATACAGCAGGGGGACGTCACCCGGATAGTCGAGATGGGCCCCGTCGAGCGGAGGAGGATAATCGACGAGATCGCCGGCATCACAGAGTACGACGAGAAGAAGGACAAGGCCCTGAAGGAGCTGGGGAAGGTCGAGGAGAAGGTCAGGGAAGCGGAGATACTGCTAGAGCAGAAGGACGAGCTGCTTAAGAAGATCAAGGCCGAGAGGGACACTGCCCTGGACTACAAGAGGATGCAGAACTCGCTCAGGCTGATCGTCGCGACCAACGCTTACAAGAATCTCAACAACCTCGTCAAGAAGCTCGAATCCGCCGAGAAGGGGTCCGGAGAGAAGGAGGGCGAGATAGGGGCGCTCAGCAAGCAGATCAAGGACACCGAGAAGAAGATATCGGGAATGGAGGCGGAGATGGAGGCCATCACGGGCAAGGTCCTCAAGGTGTCGAGCAGGATGGAGGAGGCGAACAGGCTGAACGAGCTGCAAACGAGGCTGGGCATGAAGCGCGAGAGGATAAAGATGAACCAGAGGGAGATAGAGAGGATCAGCGAGCTGATCGAGAGGCTGTCCACCTTGGACAAGAGGGAGGGCCCCGCCGTGAAGGCGGTGCTCGGCAGGAACGGCGTGAGCGGCACCTTCTCGGAGCTGGTGATGGTCCCTCCCCAGTACAAGACAGCCGTGGAGGTCGCCGCCGGGGGCCACCTGGGCGATGTCGTGGTGGACAGGCACACGAACGCGGTGGAATGCATCAATTACCTCAAGGCCAACAAGATAGGCAGGGTGAGGTTCCTGCCACTGGACAAGATCGCCCCCAGGCCCAAGCAGGACCTGCCGAGGGGCGCGATAGGATGGCTTTCCGACCTCGTGCACCACGACCCGAAGTACTCGGGCATAGTCAACTACGTCCTGGGCTCGACCATGTGCGTCAACGACATAGAGAAGGCCAGGGACCTGATGAAGGGAGAGGCAAGGCACAGGATGGTCACCCTCGACGGGGACCTGGTCGAGAAGAGCGGCGCGATGACGGGGGGATTCTACCGCAAGGGCGGCAGCGGCGGCACGAACATCAAGCAGTTCCTCGACAGCAGGAAAGGCCTCGAGGACGAGAACGAGACGCTGAACCTCGACATACAGCAGCTCAACAATGAGCTTGAGGCCATCAAAGGAAGGGGGGAGGAACTGGAGAGCGTGACGAAGCTCGAGGAGAAGAGGGTGCTGATATCCAAGGAGGTCGAGCGGCTGAGGGAGGAGAGGGACGCCCTGTACGACAGCAGGGGCTCACTGCAGGAGGAGTCCGGCAGGCTCAGCGTGAGGCAGGCCAAGTACGAGGCGAACCTTGACACCGCCAAGCTCGACTGGCAGAAGTACCAGGACATGGAGAAGGAGATCAAGGCCAGCGAGTTCATGGAGCAGCCGGTCACCGTGCTGGAGGAGAGGAAGCAGCAGCTGCTGCGGATGATGGACGAGATAGGCCCGGTGAACATGAAGGCGATACAGGAGTTCGACTCGTTCAAGGACGAGTTCGAGACCTTCAAGACCAAGGTGGACAAGATAATCGAGGAGAAGACCAGCATCGAGAACACGATCACCGGCATAGAGAAGAAGAAGAGGGACGTCTTCAACATATGCCTGGAGAAGATTTCGAAGCACTTCAAGAGCATCTACAACGAGCTTACGCAAGGCGATGCGGACCTCAGGCTGGACAGCATCGGGGACATGGATTCGGGCCTGCAGATATACGCGAGCCCGCCGGGCAAGCATCTGCTGAACATAGACTCCATGTCAACCGGGGAGAAGACCCTGACGGCGTTCGCTTTCCTGTTCGCCATACAGAACCACAAGCCGGCGCCCTTCTACATACTGGACGAGGCGGATGCCGCCCTGGACAAGGCGAACACGAAGAGGGTGGCAGAGCTGGTGAAGAAGCACAGCAAGATCGCCCAGTTCATCATAATCTCGCACAACGACCAGCTCATAAAGGAAGCTGACCAGGTATATGGCGTCAGCATGGAGGACGGCGAATCGAAGGTCATAGGCATACAGCTGCCCAACAACTGATGCAAGTTCGGAATCCCGCACCCTTTCTTAAGCAACCGGGGATGGCAATAAGCCTGCATGGAACGCTTTCTCAGGGCAGCTTCATTTCTTCGACATTACGTACAGGCTGCCGAAGAAGGTGATCATCCCCACGAGTATTTCGGCCGTCATGAATGCAATCTGCGATTGCGCACCGGCCTGTATCATCCTGCCGGTCATGCCGCTTGCCGGGGCACCGGTCCCGGCGCTCTCGGCGAGCACGAAATTGAATGCCATGGACATGACGGACGAGACGAGGATGGCAGTGATGCCCGCTATCATCAACCTGAAGAGCATCCCGGGGCCCCCGATTATAGCCCGCATATGTAATTGTTATGCTAAACGTTTTTATAAATCTGCGAACAATTAAAATCCTAAAATGAATTAATGGACATTGATGCACATGAAGTTCGTGTTTTTGGGCCCGCCGGGAGTTGGGAAGGGGACTTACGCCAGCAGGCTGGCCCCCAAGCTGGGTATAGCCCACATATCGACCGGGGACATCTTCAGGGAGGAGGCCGCCGAGGGCACCGAGCTCGGCAACAGGATCAGCGCGATAATGAAGAGGGGCGACCTGGTTCCCGACGGCATCGTCATCGAGGCGATCAGGGAGAGGGTCAAGAAGGACGACTGCAGGCGCGGTTTCATCCTCGACGGCTTCCCCAGGACGATCCAGCAGGCAAAGGCCCTTGACAGGATGTTCAGGATCGACATGGTCCTTAACATCCACATGCCCCACGACATACTCATCGAGAAGATATCCGCCAGGAGGGTCTGCAGGGAATGCGGCGACATATACAACGTGGCCGACATCCAGCGCGACGGCATAGACATGCCGCCCATGCTCCCCAAGGTTCAGGGGAAATGCGACAAGTGCGGAGGGGAGCTCTACCAGCGGCCGGACGACAAGCCCGAGGTCATAAAGGAGAGGCTCGACAACTACAACGAGCTGACGAAGCCGCTGATCGAATACTACAGGAAGAAGGGCCTGCTGCACGAATTCCAGGCGAGGACGGGCCCGGAGAAGGTCATACCGCAGCTGTTGGAGCTGCTTGGGAAGTACAAGAGATGAAGGGGAAGCTGATAGTCTTCGAGGGAATAGACGGCGCTGGCACCGAGACCCAGAGCAAGCTGCTTCTGTCGCATCTCAAGAGGAACGGCGTTCCCGCCGAGAGGATATTCTACCCGGATTATGACGGCGAGCTGGGCAAGCTCATCCGGCAGTTCCTGCACAAGAAGAGGGAGCTGTCCCCCGAGATGCAGTTCGTCCTGTACGCCGGGGACATGGTCAAGGACAATGAGAAGATCAATGCCTGGCTCGAAGAGGGCAAGACGGTCGTCGCGGACAGGTACTTCAACTCCACCATAGTCTATCAGGGGATAAGAGGATTCGGAATGAAGAAGGCGCTGCATTTCGCCGAGGATTTCGGCATCCCGAAACCCGACGTCGTTATGCTTCTGCAGATAGGCCCAGCGGAGTCGGCCAAGCGAAAGATGGGGGAGAACGGGAAGCTGGACAGGAACGAGGAGGACATGCGCTTCCTCGAGAGGGTGAGCCACGAATACAAGCGTATGGCTCTCGACAACGTCTTCGGAAGATGGTTCATCGTCGACGGGGAGAAGCCGAAGCAACAGGTTTTCAGCGAGGTCATGAACGTCCTCAAGGGCGCCGGATTATCCCCCCGTTGAATCGCTATTCACCAGGGCTCTTTCTTCACCTTGAGAACATATCCGATGGCGCTCGCCGTCCAGTGGATGATGGGCGTCATGACGATCAGGATGACGAACCATTCGAGCTTCACAGTGATCGCCAGCGATGCTATCAGAAGGGAGCCGATCAGGAAATCGAGCTGGTCGAGCAGGGGAGCCGGCCTTCCCCTCTTCAGCCCGAGCCTGCGCTTCATGAACGAGCCCACGGAGTCTCCGGCCATGGCGCCGAAACCCAGCAGCAATCCAAGGGCCGGCGACATCGCTATTATCGTGAGGGGAACCTCGGACAGGGCCCACGGAAGGTATGGGAAGGCCAGCTGCTCGACGACCGCGATGAGCATCCCGAAGAAGCACCCGGCCAGGAAGCCCTCGATGGTCTTTCCGGGGCCGAGAATCCTTCTCCCATCCCCCATGCTCTTGCCTAGATCGAGAGGCCTCTTCCCCTTGATCAGTGGGACCAGCCCGTTGGCGGCGTAGATCGGGAGGACGAGCCAAACCGCCTCGACGAGGACGTATATGTTGAAGATATCAGTGAGCATAATCTAATTATGTCCCGATTCCGATAAAAAGGCATGAAGGCAATCACGTCAGAGCCGCTTGGCTTGCTTCAGCCAGCGGGGACCGATCAGCTTGTTCTTGACGGCGTTATGAAGGACATCGACCATGCTTCGCTTGTCGAACCTCTTCCACCTCTTCCACTTGGTCGGGCCGTTCAGCTCGTAGCCTTCGAGAACCTTCGGCCTCTTCCCGAGATGCTCCGCTACCGTGGTCAGCCTGACGCCGGCTTTCTCCGCCGCCGCGAAGCATTCGCAAAGCAGGTCAGGATACCTGTAATCCCTGAGCGAGTGGTGGTCGAGGAAGAACAGGCCCGGCTTCGCCTTCTCGATAATCCTGCATATGTTCAGGACGCACCTGGCGAGGTTGTAGTAGGACATGATGTAGCCAAGCAGGTAGGTCGGCGGGCCGTCGAGGATAAGGATGTCCGGATTCTGCTTGATGATCATGTCGGCCTGGGACTCGTCGTACACTCCGTTCAGGTCGCTGGAATATGTGATGCTCTTGCCATTGCCGGCCTTTTCCCTGGCGGTAAGCATTATCACGTGCCCGAGGCTGGTGCCTGCAGGGCCGTGCCAGACCGGCTCGCTGAAGGATAGCCTGGTCTCTCCGAACCTGAAAGATTTGCCGTCGGCTATCCGGACGTCAGCTTCGAGCCCGGCCAGTAGATCCTCTGCCCTCGCCCTCTGCGACCTGTTTGTCGCCTGCTCCGGGTCCTTGACGAGCAGGGTCTTGCCTGCGTACAGTCTCTTGTCGGGTATGTGATGGTCGTAATGGTAATGGGTTATCGCTATCACGTCGGCCTCTTCGCACGCCTTTCTGATACTTTTCTCATACGTTCGCACCAGGGCCGCCCTGGCGGGGCCCGGCAGGGGGAAGGAGTCGACCTCCCCTGCGATGCCTGGATCCACGAGTATCTTGTGCCCCGGGGCATCGATCATGAAGCAGCTGGATTTCACGCCAAAGGAATCAAAGGCAATATATTTAAGCTCCATTTTTATTTATTAGCAGTAAACGGGTTATAATAGGGGCCGGTAGATCAATGGCAGATCGCCGCCCTCGCAACAATTAATTTGCGAGAACGGCGGAGGCTGAGGGTTCAAATCCCTCCCGGTCCATAATAACTTATTTCCATTACCCGGCCTAACCAGCAGCTTTTCGGAGCACCCCTTCCGCCGCCTTGTACGCATCGGATACACCATCCGGGAGCCTGCCTTCGAAAGCCTTGCTGACGAATCCTGCCTGCGTTATCCTCTTGGGCAGCCGCTCGTCCTTGAAGCACTTGATGTGCTCCGTGCCAATTTCGATGACCTGGACCATCTCCGCTTCCATGGGTTTCTCCTGGCCTTGGAACTGCAGCTCACCCGCCCTTTCCTCCTCGGGGGCGTTGTGGCAGTATAGGGCGGGGCAATAGAAGAGCGTCCAGGCCTCCGCAAGGGTCGGGTCATACTGCGGCTCGGCCGAGAAGAAAAGCTCCTGCACCGCCTTGGTGGTCATCCAGTATGCCACGGGCCTTATCCCGGCGACGTCGTCCCTGAGGGCCTTGGCAACGTCGCGAAGCGCTATCCCCTTGTGCTCATCCAGGTAAACGCTCTGCGTTTCCTGATCTTCTGACAGCTGGATGAGCCCACCATAAGCCATCCTTTGCACTGCCTTGTAGAAGCCATGCTGTTGGGTAGTCTTGGAGGCGAGGAAGCGGCCGAAGCCCCCAACGTCGCCGAGGAGGTCCAATATCATGTGGGGGCTTGACCTGTTGGCCGAGATGGAACCGAGCTTGCGGTTCTTGTCGGCGCTGTCCAGGAAATCGTCGATGAAATGCGCCCCGTATGTAAGCATGGATTTCATTATGATCTCGTTACTGCCATCATTCGGGATCGACAGGGCGAAGGCCTGCACTTCCACGTCTCCATAGGGGTGCACGCTGCTCGAATGCGCAGGGCCGATCCCCCTTTTAGTGACCTCGTCCTCGAAGTATCCCCTGCCCACCCTAACGCCATCGAGGATCGCCTCGTACCCGGGCACGGTGGAATAGAGCTTCTGCAGTTTCCGGTTCGATTTTTCTTGCGGTACCATGATAAGAAAGGAATGTGCAATCAGAAATTTAAGTCATGAGCCCGGTTCCATGACAACTAGGCCAGTCGTGCACCTGGGGAAACGCGACCTACCGGTCAATCTCGGCCGGCGAATGCCCCCTCCCTTGCCGTATGCTCAGCCGTCGGACAGCTTCGTCTTCCTGCCGACTTCGTAGTCCTTTATCACGTTGATGCTGGCATGCGGGGCTATGGCGGCGACCTTCTTGATCTCCTCCGGCGAAAGGATCTTGCCCTCGATCTTGAGTATGTCCTTCACGCCGTGCTTCCTGCTGGGCACGTTCGTCACCATGCTCACGATGGAGTTCGGATACTCCTGCCTGACCCGCAGAATCTCCAGCACCTCGTAGGCCTTGTTCGACGGAAGGTGGTCTATCACCGTCCCGCTCTCGATCTTCCCTATCTTGACCTTCATGTCCATTCCTGACAACCTCCAGTATTCATGCATCTCCCTCGCCTCTAGCTCGGGCTTCCTGAGCAGCGCGCCTATGAAGGCGTCCACGAGGGAGAGCTGTGTGAAGACCGGGACTCCGAGCGAGGCGAGCTCCATCCTCGTCCGCCCGTCCTCGCCCAGGTCAAACAGCATGTCGGGGACCCCGTCATCCATGCCCCTGACTATCTCGAAGCCGGCCTGCATTATCTTCGCCTCCCGTTCGCCGTCCAGGCCGATTGCCATGATCTTCCCCCCGAAGGTTATGCCCGACTCTGTCCCGAGCATGGCCTTGAGCAGGGCCTCGTCGAGTGTGGATCCCATGCAGGCGATCTCCCCGGTCGACACCATCTCGACCCCCAGGACCGGGTCGACCCCCTTGAGCCTCGACCAGCTGAACATCGGGAACTTGACGGAGCACGTCTTGACGTTGTTGCTCAGCAGTCCCTTGGGGAGGGGCTCGCCCAGCATGCACCTGGTGGCAAGCTTGATCAGGTTCATGTTTATGGTCTTGCTCGTGTATGGCATGGAGCGAGACGCCCTGAGGTTGCACTCTATTACGTATATCCTGTCCCCCTTGACGATGTACTGGATGTTGAAGGGGCCCTTTATCCCGAGCTCCCTCGATATCCTCTTCGTGTATTCAGAGATCCGGCTCTTTATGTCATCGCTGATCGTGAACGGGGGAATCACCATGCTCGCGTCCCCGCTGTGGACCCCAGCAGGCTCAATGTGCTCGATGATGGCCCCGATGAAGGCGTCCCTGCCGTCCCCCACACCGTCCACCTCAACCTCCCTGGCGCCCTTGATGAACTTTGAAACGACGACGGGATAGTCCCTTGAGAGGCGCACCGCCTCGCCCATGTAGTTGCGCAGGTCATCGTCGCTCCACGCGACCTTCATCGCCGAGCCCGAAAGCACGTACGACGGCCTGATGATGACGGGGTAGCCCATCTTCCTGGCGAAGTTCCTGACCCCCTGCATGGTGGAAAAGCTGTCCCACCTTGGCTGGGCTATCCCCAGCCTGTCGAGCATGGAAGAGAACTTCTCCCTGTCCTCGGCGGAGTCAATGTCCCTGCCGAACGTTCCGAAGAGCTGTATGCCCCTCTTGCTCAGGGAGTATGCCAGGTTGTTCGATGTCTGGCCGCCCACGCTGACAACGACTCCCAGGGGATTCTCCTTGTCGGTTATGTCGAGCACCCTCTCCAGGCTGAGCTCCTCGAAGTACAGCTTGTCTGACATGTCGTAGTCCGTGCTCACCGTCTCTGGGTTGCAGTTCACCGCTATGGTCGTGTAGCCCTTGTCATGCAGCTCCCATATGCAGTTCATCGTGCACCAGTCGAACTCGACCGACGAGCCTATACGGATGGGGCCCGCGCCGAGCACGACCACCTCCCCCTTCTCCTTGAAGTCGATGTCATCCGCCGACCCGTTGTACGTCATGTACAGGTAGTTCGTCTTCGCCGGATACTCGGCCGCGAGGGTGTCGATCTGCTTGACCACCGGCACGATCCCGTAATGCTTTCTGAGCGCCCTGACCTTCTCGGGAGAGACGCCCATGAGGTCTGATATCTGCTTGTCCGAGAATCCCATACGCTTGGCCGACCTCAGCATGCCGGGGAATCCGGGATCGCTGAACCTGGCCTTCTTCACCTTGGCGTGCATTTCCACGATGTTCATGATCTTGTGCAGGAACCACCTGTCTATGCCGCTGAGCCCGTATACCTCATCCACGCCCAGCCCGGCCTTCAGCGCATCGGCGACCGCGAACAGGCGCTGGTCCGTGGGCGCCCGCAGCTCTTCCCGCATCTTCTCCAGGTCCCCGTGTACTGGGACGTCCTCCACCAGCTCCCGGCCTATGCCGAGCATCCTGACGGCCTTCTGGATTATCTCCTCGAATGTCCTGCCGATCGCCATGACCTCCCCGATCGCCTTCATCTGCGACCCGAGCTTCGCGTCCATGTTCTCGAACTTCCTGGCCTCCCATCGGGGCACCTTGACGACCAGGTAGTCCAGCGAGGGCTCGAAGCACGTCGAGGTGACCTGGGTGATCTTGTTCGTCAGCTCGGGCAGGGTGTAGCCCAGCGCGAGCTTGGCGGCGACGTATGCCAGGGGGTAGCCGGTGGCCTTCGAAGCGAGGGCGGAAGACCTCGACAGCCTGGCGTTTATCTCTATGACTGCGCACTCCATCTTCTGCGGGTTGAGCGCGAACTGGATGTTGCATTCGCCGACGATGCCCAGGGATCGCACGACGTTTATGGATATCTCCCTGAGCCAGTGGTATTCGGTGTTGCTGAGGGTCTGGCTCGGTGCGACGACTATGCTGTCACCCGTGTGCACCCCCATGGGGTCGAAGTTCTCCATGTTGCACACGGTGATGCAGTTGTCGTTGCAGTCCCTCATGACCTCGTATTCCACCTCCTTCCAGTTATGCAGGTATTTCTCTATCAGGACCTGGCCGATCATGGAATGCCTGAGCCCCCTCCTGACGGTCCTTGCCAGCCCCTCCTCGTCCCAGGCCACGCCCGACCCGAGACCTCCGAGTATGTACGCCGGCCTCACCATTATGGGATACCCTATCTCCCTTGCAGCCTTCATTGAGCTCTCGAGGTCGGAGCAGGAGACGCTGGGAGCGACCGAGGCCCCGGCTTCCCTGACGGCCCTCTTGAACTGCTCCCTGTCCTCGGTCCTGACGATTGCCTTGACGGAAGTGCCGAGCACCCTCACCCCGTGCTTCTTCAGGATTCCGAGTTCCGACAGCCTGACGCCCGTGTTGAGCGCCGTCTGCCCCCCGAAGCCCAGGATTATGCCGTCGGGCTTCTCCTTGATGATGACCTTCTCCATGAACTCGGGGGTGACCGGCTCCAGGTATACCTTGTCCGCCAGGTCGTGCGACGTCTGTATGGTCGCGACGTTTGGATTCACGAGGACGGTCTCTATCCCCTCTTCCCTGAAAGCCTTCAGGGCCTGGGAGCCGCTGTAGTCGAACTCCGCAGCCTGGCCGATCCTGATGCCGCCGCTCCCTATCATGACCACTTTCCTGATGGAATCATCCTTTGGCATGCCCATCCCCCATGGCCTTCAAGAACTTGTCGAACAGGAAATTCGTCTCGACGGGGCCCGGCCTCGCCTCCGGATGGAACTGGACCCCGAATATCGGCAGCCTCTCGTGCCGGATGCCCTCGACCGTCCCGTCGTTCACGTTTACGAAGGTTATCTTGATGCCCTTGCCCCTGACCGAATCGGGGTTTATCGTGTAGCCGTGGTTCTGGCTCGTTATGTAGCAGCGGTTGGAGGACGACCTGTCCATCACCGGATGGTTCTGCCCCCTGTGGCCGAACTTCATCTTGTAGGTGTCGCACCCGAGGGCCAGGCCGAGGATCTGGTTGCCGAGGCATATCCCGAACAGGGGGACCTTGTGCTCTATGAGCCCCCTGACAGATTCCACGACGTACGGCGCCTTCTTCGGGTCGCCGGGCCCGTTCGTGAGCAGGACGCCGTCGGGTTCATGGCCCATTATCTTGTCCGCGCCATAGCTTGCCGGGACCCTGATGACATGCGCGCCCCTCTCCGTCAGGGACCTGATTATGCCGAGCTTAGCCCCGCAGTCGATGACGACGACCCTCTTCCCTTTGCCGGGGTACACGACCGGCTTCTTTATGGTCACCTCGCCGACGAGGTCCCTCTCGTTCGGGTCCCCGGCGCTCTTGGCCTCATGGACCAGCTCCGGGACGTCCGGCTCGCTCTCGCTCACGGACAGCACCCCGAGCATCGTCCCTTCCATCCGCAGCCTCTTGGTCAGTTCCCGGGTGTCTATGCCTTGTATCCCCGGAACCCCGCTGCGCCTGAGCCACTCGTCCAGCCCAATTTCGAGCGTGTGATGGGACGGCTGCCGACAGGCTTCGTAAGCCGCATAGCCTTGTATCTGGGGGCCCGTCGATTCGAACTCTTCCCTGCTTATGCCATAGTTGCCGATGAGCGGATATGTCTGGCAAAGTATCTGCCCCTTGTATGAGCAGTCGGTGACGGATTGGGTGTAGCCGACCATGCCGGTGTTGAACACGACCTCTCCGGTCACCTTGGAGGGGGCCCCGAAGCCGTTCCCCCTCCAGGCTGAACCGTCCCTGAGGACCAGCGCGGCATGGAGAGCGTCACGGATATCATGGCTTGCTGAAGAACCCGGATTCGCGAAATTCGCAGATTTCAGGTAAATTGAAACCCTGCACTAATATGGTAAAAAATGATATATAAAGATTTGCCGGGTTTCCCGGAAGTTGGGAAATATTTAAGAGGAAGCCAAGGCAAGAATCATAATGTAGACAATCGTGTCGGGAATGCCATGGAGAAGGTCAGGGTAATACGCATCTTCGGGACCGACTGGAAGCTGTGGGCGGTCTTCGCGGCATGCCTTGTCGTCTCCCAGATGATCAACCTCTGGGGCGCCTTCCCGAATTACGAGGGCAGGAGCGTCTTCGGGTTCCCGCTGGTCTATTACTCGTACCGGGAAGGGACGGAGCTGGTGTACTTCAACGTCATCTTCTTCCTGCTTGACCTGCTGGTGTGGTACCTTGTGGCGAAGGGCATTATGTACGGGGCCCGCCAGCTCACGAAGTACAAGATACTCAAATGACGCTCTGGGGATCATGCAATGTTCAAGGGGCTTCACCATTTCCACAAGAGGAAGAGGATCTACCAATACCACGAGCCTTACCCTCACCCGAACAAGCTCAAGAACGCGATGGACAAGTTGATTTACGTCGTCGGCATAGCCGGGCCGGTGATGGCGATACCCCAATTGCTCAAGATATGGGTCGAGAAAAACGTCTCCGGCGTCTCCGGGATAACGTGGTTCGCGTTCCTGATAATAGCGATATTCTGGATGATGTACGGAATCCTGCACAGGGAGAAGCCCATCATCTTGACCTACGCCGCGTGGCTGATAATGGACATTCTCATCATCACCGGCCTGATGGCACATTGATGGCCCGTCGATGAGATATCCCCTGATCCAGCGGCAGAATGAAACCTTTCACTTCCTGATCTTGCCCCTTCTCTTGACGATCTTGATCCTCTTTATCTTCTCGGGATCGTTCCTGTCCACGTCGACCACCGTGAGCGTGAAGTTATGCAGCTCTATGCCCATCCCCTTCTTCGGCTTCCCCTCGAAGCGCGCGGACAGCAGCTCCGAGATCGTCGCGGACTTCCCCTGCAGGGGTATGCCTATCTTGTCCTGCAGGTCCTTGACCAGCATGTCCCCGTTCACTATGGCGGTCTTCCTGTCCATGAAATGCACCCTGACCCTCTTCCTGTCGGACTCGTCGTATATCTCCCCGACGATCTCCTCGAGCAGGTCCTCCATCGTGACTATCCCCGTCACCCTCCTCTTCCTGTCGCGCACCACCGCCATGTGCGCGCTGTGCTCCCTCAGCTTGTCGAAGGCGTCATCCATCATGTCGTTCTCCTTCAGGGATATGACCGGTTCCATGATGTCCTTGACGAGGACGTCGAAGTTCTTGTTCTTGATGTGCGGCAGGATGCCCCTGAGGTTGACGACGCCGACAACGTTCTTGCTGGCTTTCTCGTAGACCGGCACCCTGCTGAATTTCGTCTTCAGCATGGTCCCTATCACATCCATAAGCCTGTCATTCGGCCTGACAGATACCATCCTCTTGAGCGGGGTCATGGCCTCGTCCACCTTGCTGTCCCCGAAGTCGATCACGTTCTGCATCATCTCCGACTCGTCCCTCTCGATGACCCCGGCCTCCGTTCCGAGGGACAGGGCCGCGATTATCTCCTCCTCGGTTATCTCGTCCTTCGCGGTCCTTGCCCCGCCGAGCCTGAGCACGCCCTTGCTGATGAACTCTACCAGCACTATCACCGGATAGAGGATGTAGGAGAGTATGTATACGGGCTGCGCTATGATGAGAGACATCCTCTCCGCGTTCTGGTGGAAGAACGACTTCGGCACGATCTCCCCGAATATCAGGATAAGAAAGGTCATTATGCCGGTGGCGATTCCGATGCCGACCGAGCCGAAGGACTCCGTGAACACCATCGTGGCCAGGGCGGCTGCCCCGATGTTGACTATGTTGTTCCCTATCAGGATGGTGACCAGCATCCTGTGCGGGTTCGCCTTGAGCTTACGCAGGGTCTTGGCCCCCCTCCTCCTGGCCTTGACGAGCTTCCGCACCTTGATCTTGCTGAGCGAGAAGAGCGCGATCTCCGCCCCCGAGAAGAATGCCGACAGGGCGATGAGGGCCATCAGGACGAATACTTCCAGCAACACGTGAACCAACTATGAAATATTATTATATTATATATAATGTTTTCATACAGGGTTATAATATCATATTGCCCCTTCCCCGTCTTTAATGCCGGGGAAGGACGAATCAGTTGCTCTTGAAATGCTCGTAGCCCCTTTGCTCTAGCTTCTCCCTTTTGCCTTCCTTAAGCAGGTAGACGCCGCTTCCTTCCCTGACCTCCCCGATGACGATGCCATCCGACTTCTTCGGCGTCGTGTACGCTATCTGATAATCCTCCCCGTGATGGAGCACGATGTCCCTGATGTCCAGGTCGTTCTTCATGCAGAAATCCCGCATCTTGGGATGGACGGGCAGCTTCTCCCATGAAACCTCGATTAGCTTGCCGCTCAGCCTCGCTATCTCGTTGAGCTCGAAGGCAAGCCCGTCGGATATATCGATTCCGCAATTCGCCGATTCGATGATCTTCCTGCAGAGGCCGATATCGATCTCGGGCTCAAGCTGGGCATCGATGAAATCCGGCTCGGCTTCAATCTTCCTCTTCAGCGCGATGTAGCCGGCCGCGGAATTCCCTATCTGCCCCGTCAGGACGACGAGGTCCCCCGCCTTCGCCCCGTTCCTCGGAAGCGGCCTCATGACCTTGCCGATCATCGTGACCGAATAGACGAAGCCCCCGGACTTGTTCGTGTCGCCGCCGATGATGTGGGCCCCGTATTTCTTCAGCTCACTGTCCATCGCTTCATAGAGCTTCTCAACGAACCCCAGCGGGTAGCTCTCAGGCATCCCTATCGATATAAGCATGTATTTCGGGACGGCGCCCTTCGCGAGAAGGTCGGTCGCGTTGCTTGTGACAATCTTCTTCCCGATCTTAGCCGGGTCGTCCGTCAGGAAGTGGGTTTCTGCGTGCCCCATGTCTGTGGTCACCGCATACTTGCCCGCATCCAGCTCGAAGATCGCTGCATCGTCCTCCAGGTCCGCCAGCATCCCCGGGTCCCGCCTGACGATGCCCCGTATCTTTTCGATGATCTTCCTTTCCCCGGCCTGGGAGAGATTCATGAATTATAAATGCAGGCGTTAAATTAATACGTGATATCATGGCGCCGAATGATTTGATGGGCAACGAAAGGGTCTCGGTCCTGCTTGGGATCGAGCGCCAGCTGGAGATGCTGAGAAGGACGGATTTCGCCAGGCTCATACCAGAGGTCGGTTCGAATCTCGCCTATGCCATCAGTGAGCCCCGCGACGCGGGCGATGTCGCAGCCGTCCCGGGCAGGATCAGGAACGCCATGGGGAGGCCGGTCTTCCTCAAGCCAATGTTCGGGGCCTCGAGCCATGTGGCCTCTATCTTACTGGAATCGATTAAACATGACCCCAGCAAGAGATGCGCCATGAACCTTAGATATTCCGATGAGATTATCGCCGCCTGCAGGTCGCTCGGGCTGAAGACTGTCTTCATCGACAGGATGCTCGAGCCTGCGGAAGTCGTGAGCGAGGAAGGGGCCAGCGTCCCCTGGGTCCTGAGAAAGGCCGTCGAGGAATGCGGCTGCGTCCCCGACGTCATCTATCACAAGGGCGCGGTCGGGAAGGAGGCCATGACGCTGGTGCTAGGAGAGAACCCCGTTCAGGTCACAGGCATAGCCCTGGAGCTGCTGAAAAGGATATGAACGGATCGTTTGGTTTCCCTTCATGATCCGGATGCGACTTTTTTATATCGAACCTGCTCCAATATTTTCTATGGTATCGAAAGAAGCGAGAAAGGGCATCCATCTCGGGATAATCCCGGACGGGAGCAGGAGATGGTCCAGGAAGAACAACATCGCTCTGGGGGACTGGCGGAAATCCGGCCAGACGGTTGACGATATCATCACGCACGTATTCACGAAGCACCCGGAAGTGGCGGAATTTTCCATCTGGGCCATGTCGACGGAGAACGTCGACAGGGACGACTATAGCAGGAACCTCGTGTACAGCCTGCTCGAGGGCAAGATGAAGGACCTCCTCGTGAACCCGCTGGTAGACGAAAAGAAACTGAAGGTCAATATTGTAGGCTCCAGGCTGGGCGATGCCCCCAGAGCGGTAAGGGACCTTGCCGCCGAGCTCGTCGATAAGACCAGGAACAATAATGGGGGAAGGACGCTCAACATATGCATTGGCTATGGCGGGAGGGCGGAGATACTGAACGCCGTGATGGAGTCGAGCAAATGGATGAGGAAGAACCCGCTCATCGCGAAGCTGCATCAAAACGTCTTCGAGAGGCACCTGATGATACCTAGGCCGCTGGACATCCTGATAAGGACGGGCGGGGAGAAGAGGCTGTCGGGATTCATGCTGTACCAGGTCGAGTACGCGGAGCTGTTCTTCACCGATACCCTGTGGCCGGACTTCAGCACAGAGGAGCTGGACTCCATACTCAAGGAGTTCAAGGAGAGGGAAAGAAGGTTCGGGAAATGAAAAGGATTAATTCGATATTTAAAATTGTTCTCCAATTATCTTCATGAAGGATTCTCCCAAGGTTTTAAGTTACGATGCCAATATTCCAAAAGCTTTCTCGGATTTTGACGCAGATGAATTCGTCACAGGTGTCAGGAATTGGGCCGATTCCATCGTCGGGAAAAATGACAGGGTTGCCCTTTCGGTCTCTGGCGGGGTTGACAGTACCTTGGTGGCTCACCTGCTTCATCCCGTGCTTGGAGATAGGCTCTGTCTGTACTTCGTCAACGATGGGCTGAGAAGATTGATCAAAGGAAGGCAAGAGTATGCGGTCGTTCGGGACATGTTCACTGATTTCAACAATTTCGAGGTGCTCTATACTGCTGACCAGCTGCTGCCAGCTCTCTGTTGCGTGTCAGACGGTAGAAGGAAAAGAGAAATAATGATCGATCACTATCTGAAGGTTTCCAACAAATTCATAGATTCCGTAGGTGCGAAGTACGTTGCCGACGGGACCATAAGGCCCGATATCGTGACCACCGCGAGCAAACAGCAGAGGCAGCACAATGTTGATATAGCATACAGGTGTACCAAGCTCCAGCCGGTGGCTTCCCTGTTCAAGCCCCAGGTTCGAAGGGCCTCGATGCAGGTAGGGATTCCCGCCGAGTTCGCGCACAAGATACCATGCCCCGGGCCCGCAATGCTGCTCAGGGTCGGTGGGGTATTCACTGAGAATAAGCTCGAGCTGGCGAAGTTAGCGACAGACGAGGTCGAACAGGCTGTTGATAATCATTTCTCAGAAACGTGGGGCAAGCCCTATAAGTACAACGAAGAAACGGGAACAAGGACGCCTTTTCAGCACTTCGCTTATGCTATCGATCAGGGGATGTTCGACGACAGACAGTTGAGCATGGGACTCAGCGGTGTGGCTGGCAAGAAAGTCAAATGCTATATAACCGACACGGATGCGATGGTAATCGATCCTGCAGTTGAGAGGCAGACGGGAGAGCTTTATAAGAAGATTGCCTGGATTGAATCAGTCGATTTGCTCGATTTCGAAGCTATGAACGCGGTACAGGGTTCTCTTGAAAAATCCGGCTATCCAAGGGCGGTATTCCAGATAGCCAGCGGTAAAAGTGGCGGATTTCCCGTCGGGATGAAGGTAGTTGAAAGCGATGACGCCATGACTGCCAGGACGATGGGATTGCCTATTGAATATATCAGCGAAGTCGGTGGAAGGATTGCAGGATACGGGGCGGGCAGAGTCGGATATGAGATAAGCTGTAAGCCTCCGGCCACCATAGAGCTCTTCTGATTTTTTAGAATGGCGCTTACACACTTCAGCTTATCTCTTTCCTCTGGAACCTGTATATCCCGAGTCCCAGCAAAGCGAGGGCCAGGAAAGTCCATATCGCCAGGGAAGCGGCCGGGGTGTTGTAGCTCTTCGGCTCGAGCGCCGGGGGCAGTGCTCCTATGTCCCTGTCAAAGAGCTTGTTGATATCGGCGGCATCGTAAGTTCCGGTGAACTGGCCCATGATCCCCTGATAGATGGGTATGAGCTTGAGCCCGCCGGACTCGACGAAGAACAGGTAGGAATTGCCCAGGTGGTAGTTGACGTCCATGTAATTGATGTAATAGCCCTCGTAGGCCGACCCGAGCCATCCCCTTATCATCATGAACCCGAAGAATATCAGTATCGTTATGCCCACCAGCGTCATAATGGTCTTAATCCTGCTCTTGAAAAGGGATGACAGCGCGGTGGCGATGGTGCCGAATATGAACGACACGAATACCGAGTACATGATGAGGGAGGGGATGAGGGAAAGCATGTTGTTGAAGACGTACACATCGAGATGCATGGTGGAGGCCATCAGGAGGCTGGACATGAGCAGGACAATCATCTGCAGCAGGATCGCGCTGACCATGAAGGCAAGGAACTTGCCTATGATTATCTCGCTCCTTGCGACGGGCTTGCTGACCAGCAGGAGAAGCGTCCCCTCGCCGTCCTCCTTGGATATGAAGTCGCCGCACGTGACGGAGGCGAGTAGCACGAGGGGTATCCCCGCCATCCACATGAAGGTCAGGATGATGAACAGGCCGAGGACCATCTGGTTCTGCATCGCGAGGGTCATGTCGCCGAGAGCGGCCCCATCGCCTCCGGAGAACATGCCCCCAGCTACCAGAGGGACGATCATGACGCCGATTATGAAAAGCAGGCTCCTCCTGATGCTGAAGAGGTCCTTCAGCGTCTTGAACATGATGACCTGGAATCTCATTTCTTCTCACTCCTCTTCCTGGACAGGAAAGGCAGCCTGAAGCTGAACCTGCGCTTGACCCTCTCCATCTTCTGGTCGCTCTCGCCCACGAGCTTCATGAAGACCTGCTCGAGGTCCCCCGTCGCTATTCCGAAAGCCTCCAGGGCCACGTCGTTAGATGCGATGGCCTTCGCTATGTCCTTCCTGAAAACCGTCTCGTCGCCAGCGGCTACGACGCGGATCGCCCCGCTCTCGTCGATCCATGCCTTGTGGACGAAGCTCCTCTTCTGCAGGCTCTTCAGCATCTTCGCCGAGTCCGATGTCTTGAGCAGGTACTCGTTCCCCGCCACCCTGGCTTCAAGATCCTTAACCCCGCTCTCCGTCACGATCTTGCCGTGGCTGATGATCGTCACCTCGTCCACCATCTTCTCCAGCTCCGACAGTATGTGGCTGGAAATGAAGACCGTTATCTTCTTCTCCTTGGCGAGCTCCCTGAGCTTCTTTATTATCCCTAGCCTGCCCGCCGGGTCGAGGTTCGCGGTCGGCTCGTCGAGTATGAGCAGCTCCGGCTCGTGGATCATCGCCTGTGCAAGGCTCAGCTTCTGCCTCATGCCGGCGCTGAACCCCCCCACCTTCTTGCCGGCGAATTCATCGAGCTCCAGCCAGCGAAGCATCTCGACGGCCCTTTCCCCGGCCCTGCTTCCGGATAGCCCGCTGACCTTCCCCATATAGACGAGATAGTCCCTTGCGTTCATGTTTTCGTAGAACCGGGGATGCTCTGGGGAGAATCCGAAGACCTTCCTGGCCGTCAGTGACCCTATATTGCTGCCCTTGATGGCCCCGCCCCCCGCTGAAGGCCGCAAAGCGCCGATGAGCATCTTCATGGTGGTCGTCTTCCCGGCACCGTTGGGGCCAATGAACCCGTGTATCGTGCCCTGCTTCACCTTTATGCTTATGCCGTTGACTGCCACGAGGTCCCCGAACTTCTTCGTCAGCCCCTGCGTCTCGATCATGTATTCGCTCATCTTTTCACCCTGGATATCATTCCCAGCAGCTTTGGCATGAAGAGGAACGCCAGCAAAACGAGCACGATGCCTGCTACCAAGGCGAAGCTCGCCGAGCCCTTCTCCACCGTGACCGTCACGCTGTCGTACAGGCCCTTCCCGAACCTGTCGAACGCGTATATCGTTATCTTGTGCTCGCCGCTGAGGATCTCGAACTCGGCTTCGTCCCCATCCGTTATGAGGGTCCTCTTGTCGTCGACCATGAGCATCGACATCGCTCCTGCTCCGGTCTCCCATTCAACCGAGATGGGAGACCCGGTCACGCTGCCTGAAGCCGGGCTTGTTATGGACATGTCCTTGCTGGTGTCGAGGAAGAATATGTTACCCGAGCTGCCGACCATGCCCACGGTCGTCCCCCCGAGATTTATTATCTCGCTGCCTATTGAGGTGAAATCGCTTATCACCTCAAGATTCGCGATGTCGACCACGAACATCTTTATCCGCTTCTCGTACTCCTCACCGACGGCCATGATCACGCCCAGTTCCCGCCTGCCGTCCCCGTTCATGTCGGCGATTAGCTCGGCGTTTATCGCCGGTATCCATCGCGTGTCGCCTCTTGTCTCGTCGATGTCCTCGACGGTGACCTTGGCCAGCAGCTCGTTCCCCCTTGAGCTGTATATGAGCACCTCCGCGCCCGGCGACCAGGCTTGGGACCTTCCAACGGCAATGTCCGTTATGCCGTCGCCGTCGAAGTCCCCCGCGGGCGCGGCTGGCATTATGTTCGTGTAACCGTATATGTCCCTCAGCATCCATGTCTCATCGATGCCGGAATAGCTCCACACGGTGTCCCTGGTCCTGCCGTCGACTATCTCGAGCTTGGGTTCGCCCGAATCGCTCCATGACTGGAAGATTATAGTATCCTTGAACCCGTTGCCGTCGAAATCATCTATCCCGAGCGCGGCGCTGGTTCCTCCCCGTTCGGCCTCCATGATGATGAAGCCGTTCCTGCCGTCGGCGAACGTGTACATGGACGGGGCGTCCTCGACATAGGCCTCGAAGACGATATCCTTGACGCCGTTGCCGTTCAGGTCGTCTATCACCGACACCTTCTCCTTGTCTATCCCCCTCTCCGCAACATACTGGGCGGCCATGGAGTAGTCCAGTCCGGCCCGCGTCATGTTCGAATGAAGGAAAGAGATGCGGTCATAGTCGACCACGATCAGGTCATCCATGCCGTCATCGTTGGCGTCCCCGACCGACAGGAACCTGCTCCTGTCGTTGCCGGTCCAGTTCTGGAAGAGCTCCGCCGGCTGTTCGTGGGTGAACGGGTTCTCGTAGTTGTTCGTGTTCATCGTCCTGTTCCATATTATCTTGCCGCTTATGCTGTCCATTATGAAGACGTCGTTCCAGCAGCCTATGATGAAATCCGGGACCCCGTCGCCGCTGTAATCGTTGATGACGTCCAGCGACTCGATCCTCTTCTTTATCCTCACCTCTCTTTCCCTTCTGAGGATCTCCTGGACCTTCTCCTCGTACTGCCGGTAGAATTGCTCCCTCGCATCCAGGTCCATCTTCTGGATATGGCTCTCCTCGAGCCCCATCTGCTTCAGGAGCATCTCCCTCACCGTCTGGTTCAGCATAATCTTGTCCCTCAAGAGCCCATCGTAGATACCGTAGTACATGCTGTCCGTGACGGACTTGTTCATTATCACCCTGCCGTCAGACCCGCTGAAGATCAGCACCCTGGTCTTCTCCCCGTACATGTCGCCCTTGTCCCAGTCCCCCGGATACTGTACATATGCGATTACCTCGGATTTGCCGTCCCTTGTTATGTCGGGGGCGACCTGGACGGCGTAGAGGCCTCCCGTTTCCGAGAAGGCGTCATGCGGCATCGTGTACGACCATGCCACTTCCCGCGTGGAGCCGTCTATGACGAACACGATCCTGGATTGCCCCATGGTGAAGGGGTTCTCGTTGTCCCCGCTCCTCGATCTGACGAGCATGTCGCTCGCGGAGTCGCCGGTGAGCTCGTCGTTTGTTATCGAGATGCTGTTTATCCTCAGATAGCTCCAGGCCACTTTCGAAGGATACTCTATCAGCGACAGGTCCCCGAAGCTCGAAACCATGAAGAACCTGTCCTTGGACTGGCTCGCGAAGTGGTAGATGTTGCTCCTTCCCGAGGCGGCAGATGAGTTCAAGGTCAGGGTCCCGTGCGTGGAGCCGGTGGCCGGGTCGATGAGCCTCACCTTGCCCTTCCCGCCCGAGATGCCGATATGGACGGCCACGTAGGGCTTTTCGAGCTCTATGATCCCGGGCCTGTCCATGTAGCTGAGCACCATGTTCTCGTTCACCCATTTCTTCTCACCGCTTCCCGAGTCCAGCATGTAAAGGCCCCTTTCCCCCTTGTACTCCTTCCCCGTCCTGTAGCCGGGGAAAGCGGACGCGATGATGTCGCCGTTCCCGTCGCCCGTCGCATCGTCGATGGCGGCTATCCTCAGGTTGAAGAAGTTGTAATCGGCGATCCCCGTCGGGATTGGGGAATTGCCGTAGTAGTTGTAAAGCAGGGTGTCCACATATTCTATCACCTCCTGCTTCCAGGCGGTTTCGCCATCCGCGACCCTTATGAGATGCACGAACCCGTCCTCGGCGCTAACGGCAGCATGGAGCCTACCGTCCACCTGCAGCGGCACGATGTCCCATACCGACCTCTTCACCGAGCCGGACGGGGAGTTCGTGCTCGGGTCGATTACCGTGTACAAATGCGCCAGATCCTTCTTCCATATCTCCTTGCCTGTCAGGCCGTTGATCAGGTACAGGTAGCCGTTCTGGTCCCCGGCAAGGATGTCGCGCAGCCCGTCGCCGTCCTGGTCGTCGACGGCCAGCAGGTCCCAGACGTTGTCGGTGTCCTCATAGACCCAAACGCTCTCGCCGGTCTTCCCGTCCAGCGCATAGATGAAGTATCCGCTGCTGAGCACGATGTCGTCGTAGCCGTTGGAATTGATGTCTCCCACCGCTGTCATGTCGAAGACCCTGGTCTGCTTCATGGTCCACAGTATGTATGGGTCGTACACCTCGGTCTTCGGGGAGAATGACCACAGGCTCGTCTTGGACTCGATGTCATAGCAATAGACGTTCGGGAAGTAAAAGTCCGATGTGCTGATCGCGACCTCCTTGACCCCGTCGCCGGTGATGTCCCCAATGACCGCGACGTTCGTGACTGCGCTCGATGTCTGGATGAACCTGTGCAGCTGCCCATCGCCCGTCAAGACGAACAGCCCCGTTGACGTGCCGACGAGCACGTGCTCCTTACCGCCTCCCGTAAGGTCGGACAGAAGCATGCCCGGGGTGGTTATGGACCCCGAGATGCCCACCTGCGCCATCGCCATCGATTCCGCTCCGCTGGCTATCTGCGGAATCATCAAGAGAAGGATGAGAAATGGGAAACTCAGCCATGATCTGCCCATACATATAATTGGTGCGACCCCTTATATACGGTTTTCTGCCAGCTCCGATATCCAGCGCCAGCTTCGCTCTGATCCGCTAAAAGAAGAGGCCGAAGACGTACATGAAGGCGGTCCACAGGACGTACATGCCAATGACGTACATGAAAAGGACGATGCCGGCTATGGCAGTCTTTGTCCTGTCCTGGGTCTTCAACCTGTTGAATATCCACGAAAGCCAGAACGCGACGCTCATGCTAAGGGTTATGGTCCAGCCGGCGAGAGTGTACACCACGGTCACGAAGACGTTGCCCGTGAGCGACCACGTGGCGTTGAAAACCAGAAAGGCCGTCACAAGGTTAAACACCCAGGAAAGCAGAATCGCCTCTATGTCTGGCCTCTTCTCCGTCCGATGGATGTATTTGACGAGCTTGTTGGCCATATTATGTTCTTGGTCTGCTTGCTAATTAATATTCGGTCAGCATGCCCAGCGCCCTTTCTCCCCGCTTGGACAGGAACGCGATGATGAGGCATGATCCAGCCAGGTTCAGGATCATGTCAAGAAAGGAGAACGTGCGGGCATGGAACATGGGCTGCACGGACTCCATGAGCATGCCGTACGAGGCGGAGGCGATTATCGCCAGCGGGAATCTGCGCCTCACGCCCTCTTTCAGGAAGAGCCTGAGGAAGAGCGTCGCCAGAACGAAATAGGCAGGCACGTGCAGATACGATATGTCCGTTCCCGCCGGCACCGGCACCTGGGCGACCGAGGAGAAATGTAATATGACGGCCATCCATGCCGCCAGCGGCAGCCACAAGAGAACGGAACTTCTCACTCCCATCATATATATTGAATGTCGGCTTGTAAAATCATTTCGTATCCCGGGGCTCATTCGGGCTTCGGCTTCGCATGCCCCGCGCCGGCCCCTTCCCCTTCCTGGGCTTTCTCTGCCTGCGGCCCCTCCGCTTCAGCCTTGCCGGCCTGCTCATGCGGCTTCCCGGCGGGCGCCGGCTCTGACTTCTTCTCTCCGGCCTTCTCTTCCTTCGGCTTCTCCACCTTCTTGCTCCCGAAGACCTGGTCCAGCGCCTTATTGCCGTGCTTGATGACCTTGGAGTTGATCTGCACGATGTCGTCCGATATCGTGTTCCCCCTGACGGACTTCCTCTTCCTGACGCCTGGGGCTCCGGGATGGAAGCCGGGTGGGTCGGAAATCAGTATCTTCTTCCTCGCCGTACCGTCGACGTCCTTCCGCATGGGGAACCCGTCCTTGTCGCTTCCTCCCGTTAGCTCCAGCTCGTAGCCCTCGAGGCCGAACAGCGAGCCTGAGACATGCTCCCCGATCTTCTTGCCGATGAGGCCCTCCTCGCCTACCTCCTTCTGGTAGGACTTCCTCGTCTTGGGGTCGGATACCACGATCTTGAATGCCATGCGATCACCTTATCCCCAGATAGCTGCCCTTCCAGGGGTGGGCATGCCCATCTCCGGGTCGATATCTACATTTATTGAAGGGCAGTGTTTAAATAAGTTGACACCGGACGGCGGCAGGCTCGGCCCATGTGCCTAGATGAAGTCGATCTTGAGGACCTTGTAGACAAGCTTGTGCGGCTTCATGAAATAGAACTTGAAGAGGCATCTCAGCTCGTCCCTCTTCTGGGGCTCCTTCTTGTCTATGTTCAGGTGGAACTGCGCCTTCTCGCCTGCCTCCAGCTCCTTTATGTCCATCCCATAGGCAGGGTCCCGGCCCAGGAAGAAGTTGCTGTAGATCAGGTAGTTCGCGTCATCGAGCTTGTTTATCTTGAGCTCGATCTCGTCGGACACGTTATCGGGCTCCGAGTCGATGCTGTCCAGGTCGCTGTTCTTGCTGGAGTTGCACTCGAAGGTGTACCTGATGTTCTCCATCTTCTCGTTCCCGGGGGCCGTAATGTTCAGCTTGAAGAGCCTGAAATCGTATTCCGCTGTCGCCGTGTGTATGAAGACGAATATGTCGTCGTCCATGTAGTCGGGCGTCCCTGCGAACTGGAAATCGGTTATGTCCAGCACCGTGCAGTCCTCGGGGCATATGTTGTTCACGTCCTCGTTCTTCTCGCACACCCCGTTGCCGCAGCACGGATATATGGTCGTGTAGACGCATTTGAAATCGGTGGCCCCGGAGCACGACTCGTTCGTGCAAGCGTTCAGGTCATCGCACGACTCGGGGCAGCCGGCCTCATCCATGTCGCACACGTTGTTGCTGTTCTCGTCGTAGCAGCAGACATCCCCGATTATCTTCTTCGGCGACTGGCATTTGACGGTCGTGTCGGGAGGGGCAGTCTCCTCCTCCAGTATGCATCCGCTCACGAAAACGACCAACAGAAGCATGCCCAGCAGCAAAGTGGATTTTCCGCCCATTAATATATGTTTGGCATTAGCTACAATATAAAATTTAATAGTTCATAATTTAATTCTTGCTGCCCATGATATTACCAATGAAGAGGCAGATTTTCTGGCTTTCAATCGCATTCGTCAGCGTCGGCATGCTCCTTTCCGGCCTGCAGTCGATAACGGGCTATTACGCCGACCCTTCGGGGTACGGGTTCCATCATATCCAGGGCGGCTACTTCTTCTTATCAGTGGCGGTGACATTGCTGGGCACGATGGCAATGATGCCCATCATCAAGAGGCTGGGACGCCTCATCTGAAAGGCCTTGGCCATTCACATGCGCTCGGGAGACCATATCCCCAGCAGGCGCAGGGCGTTGCCAAGCGTTATCCGGACGGCCCCCACCAGGGCGAGCCTCGCGCGCTTCGCCCCCTCATCCGCCTTCAGCACGGGAACGAACTGGTAGAAATGGTTGAAGGCGTCGCACAGGCCGTATGCGTACGTGGCTATGTAATGGGGCCTCATGTCCTCGGCCGACTTCCCGACCACGGACGGGAATTCCGACACGAGCCTTATCACCGCGACCTCGAGGGGGTCCCTGAGCCTGGCCGGGTCGAACTTGCCGCTTCCACCGGTCTTCGACTTCCTCAGGATCGAGCAGCACCTAGCGTGCGTGTACTGCAGGTAGGGGGCGTTGTTCCCCTCGAAGCTGAGCGCCCTTTCCCAGTCGAACGTTATGGTCTTCTCGGGCGAGACCTTTATCATGTCGTACTTGAGGGCGCCCATGGCGACGGCCCTGGCGACTTCCTCCAGGCCCTTCTTCCCAAGCTTGGGGTTCTTCTTCCTCGTTACCTTCCTGGCGTTCTCCAGCAGCCTGTCCCTGAGCTCCTCGTACAGGATCACCTTCCCCTCCCTCGACTTCATCTTCCCCGACTGCAGGTTCACGAGACCGTATGAAAGATGGCGCTCGAGCTTAGCCAGCCCGGGATTCGTCAGCTCGAGGCTCTTGATCAGCTGCCTGAAGTGCAGGTCCTGCTCGGACCCGACGACGTGCACTATCTTCTCGGGCCTGTGCTCCTTCGCCTGCATCTCCGCGAGTATGAAGTCCTTGATGGAATACAGCGGAGTCCCGTCCCGTGTCAGCAGTATGTATATCCCGAGCTTGTATTTCTCGAGGTCCATGACGATGGCCCCGTCGCTGAGCTTTGCGACGCCAAGCTCATGCAGCCTCTTCGCAAGCTTTATCCCCGGGCCCTCTACCTCGCTCTCGAAGTACAGCCGGTCGAACTTCGCTCCGAATTCCCTGTATATGCCCGCTAAGTACTCGAGGCTCCATCGCCTTGTCCTCTTCCACAGCTGCACCAGCGCCGGTTTGCCCGCGTACAGGTCCTTGTTTATCTGCTTGATCTCGCCCTCGACGGCGCGGCTGCCGGCCCTCAGGCTCGCCTTCGCATAGACGTCCCCCAGCCACCTTCCCTTGTCCTTCCTCGGCTCCCTCACCCCGAGATTCATGACCCCCCACAGGCACCTCGCGACGTGGGGACCTATGTCGCCCTGGTAGTTCGCCCTGATGACATCATGGCCGGCGAACCCGAGCACCCTGGACAGCGATTCTCCCAGGGTTATGTTCCTTGCATGGCCTATGTGGAACGCCTTGTGGGTGTTCGGATGAGCGAACTCCACCAGGACCTTCCCCCTTTTCCTTGACGAGGAGCCGTACCTATCTTTCTGCTTCAGTGCGTTGCCGATGACCGCGCCGCCGACCTTGTCCCAGTCGGCGAAGAAATTCACGTAAGGGCCCAGCGCCTCGATCCTCTTGACGGCCCCCAGCGGCTTCATCCTGCGCGAAAGCTCGGAC
>JAFGSV010000011.1 GCA_016934325.1 Candidatus Aenigmatarchaeota archaeon
AGCATACCCTTCAAGACGAGCGGGAAGTCGGGATCCGTCCAGGTCACGCTTATACCCGCCCCCAAGGGGGTGGGCATGGTAGCGAGCGAGGAGACGAAGAAGATACTGAAGCTCGCAGGCATTAACGACGTCTGGGTGAAGACCGCGGGGAATACGTCGACCAGGAACAACCTCGTCTTGGCGGTTTTCAACGCGATCAAGAACCTCAACAAGGGCAAGGGTGAGCTTTGATGCCGGCCCAGGAAGGCGCCGAAGGCAAGGAGAGGGGAGACGGCCCCGGCAACGGACCGGGGGTCGATGGCAGCCCTGAGATTTACGCCATCGTGAGGATCAGGGGACCCGCCAACATGAACAAGGGGATAAGGCACGCCCTGAGGAGGCTGATGCTCAAGAAGGTCCACGCCTGCACCATCGCCAGGTCGAGCCCGACCATCAGGGGGATGCTGCTGCACGCGGAGGATTACATCACCTGGGGACCGATAGAGGAGCCTGTCCTCGTGAAGATGCTGGAGAAGAGGGGAAGGAGCAAGTCGGGAGCCAGGATAGATGCGAAGCATGCGAAGGCTTTGGCCAGCAAGATTATCAAGGAGGGCATGCTGGGCTCAGCTGACGTGAGGCCGGTGTTCGGGCTGGCGTCCCCTTCGGGCGGCCTGAGGTCGGTCCGGCTCCAGTACCCGAGGGGCGACCTCGGGTTCAGGGGAGAGAAGATGAACGAACTGCTCTTGAGGATGATCTGATGGCCAGCAGGAAGGTAAGCAGGATGAGGGGCAGGAGGACGCACGGATACGGCAGCCCCAAGAAGCACAGGGGAAAGGGCAGCAGGGGCGGCAGGGGCATGGCAGGCAGCGGGAAGCACAGGAAGACCTACCTGCTCAAGTACGAGCCCGACCATGGCGGCGAGTCGGGCTTCAAGTCCAAGACCGGCAGGAAGATCAGGGCTGTCAACCTCAGGGACCTGCTGAAGATGGCGGGGTCCAGCAAGAAGATAGACGCGGCGGCCATGGGCTACGACAAGGTCCTGGGCACCGGAGAGGTGAAGGCCAAGCTGGAAGTCAAGGCGAGCTTCTTCTCGGCTTCTGCGAAGAGGAAGATCGAGGAAGCCGGCGGCAAGGCGATCGGCTTCGTCAGCGGAGAGGCTGAGGAAGAGGCCAAGGAAGAGGCCGCTGAAGGGTCCCAGGAAGAAGAAGGCGCACAGTGAATTCGAGGTTTTTCTGGCAGCAAACCGATAGTTGATAATGCCTTAGGAAAAGAGGAACAGAAACGACGCATCATGGTGTTTATAAAATTTTCTCTCAATATGCTTCAATATAAGCCTTATATGCGTATATCCAATCTCAAGCCGGGTGTCTTATGTTCGGAGATGATAACGATTATCAGAACGGCCTCGGGGACGATGCGGTTTCCAGGGAAGTCGTATATATCATCTGCGAACAATACGGTGTTGACAGGACCGATGTCTACAGGGAAACGGACCTTTCAATCGATTTGAATGGAAGCGTCCAGGACCTGGAAAACCTCAAGACTAAAATTGAAACCTTGTTTGACATATCACTTGATGACCAGCCTTCCGGCGCCGGTGGAGAGTGGGAGACGGTGGGGGGAGTTGTTGATTACGTGAAATCCTTGGTCGGGGAATGAGGCCCATGAATATTCGGAAATGGATTGAACCGTACGGGTTGCCACCCCATGTTTATTTATTTTTAGCGGGCAATATTCATCATCCGCTTACATTTCGGTGATTGGCATGCCAGTTAATTCCAAGAGATACAACGACGGCCTCGGGGCCGATGAATTATCGAAGCTGGTCGTAAACCTCATCGTCAAACAGTACGATATCTTGTCCTCATGTGTCTACAGGAATACGAATTTCTCCCAAAATCTGGGCGGCAACAGTATGGACCTGCTCAGCCTGGGATTGGCGATAGAGGAGAATTGCGGCTTCGAAGCCAAAAGCATACCGGATGAGGTAATCAACTCATGGCGAACCGTGGGACAGGTAGTGGATTACGTTCAGGCCAATGCCAAGAAACGCTGAACATTTCTCCCCGTCATTAATCACCTCCCCATGTTGATCATTCACCCCATCCGGAAATCGGAAAACTTCTTAAGAACGGATTCCATATAAATAGAGAAAATCCAAAATAATAGAATCCGATAAGTCAACTGTTAAAATATATAACTAATGATTTAGGTGTTTGAAGGGATTGCGATGGGTTTCCAAGAATCTTACATGGAGATCTTGCAGAGGCTGCCCGGCATCCGGGAGCCGATCAAGAAGCTCACGTTCAGGGAGAAGCTGAAGTACACCGGCCTGGTGCTGCTGATATTCTTCCTGATGTCCCAGATAATGGTCTGGGGAATCAGGGTGGAGGGACTGCAGCAGCTGAAGGTCTTCGAGCTGCTGCTCGCATCCAAGTTCGGGTCCCTGACTACGCTTGGCATAGGGCCCATAGTCGTGGCGGCCATCATACTGCAGCTGCTCGTCGGGTCGCAGATACTCCCCTGGGACATGACCACGGATCACGGAAAGATGATGTTCCAGGGCACGCAGAAGGTCATGGCTATCATCCTGTGCTTCGTCGAGGGGGCGATATACGTCATGTTCGGCGCGATTCCCGCCACCGCCGGCATGGAGGCGGCCGTCATCCTGCAGATAGCGGCCGGGGGTATACTGATACTGTGCATGGACGAGATAATATCCAAGTGGGGATTCGGCTCCGGTGTGAGCCTGTTCATCCTCGCCGGTGTATCTTCCGGGATGATAACGAGGATGTTCAACCCCTTCGCATTGTGCACGGGAGTGGGGTGCATCTCGCTCCTGGGCACGCAGGGAGGCACGGGGCTGGCCCTGCCCAGCGTCGAGCTGCAGAACCCGCCTCTTGGCGCCATTCCCCTTTTCCTTTATTACCTGGCCACGGCTGACCCGCTGAACGCGTTCCTGCTCGGTCTCATGCCATTCCTGGCGACCGCCCTGGTCTTCATCCTGGTGGTGTTCATGCAGTCCGTCAAGGTCGAGATACCCCTCGCGTTCGGGTCCATAAGGGGCTTCGGCCGGCGCTGGCCGCTGCAGTTCCTGTACACGAGCGTCATCCCCGTCATACTGATAGCGGCGCTGCTCGCGAACGTGCAGCTGATGGGAAGGCTCGGCGCCCAGCCGGTGGAGCCGGATTCCTCTCTCACGTGCGGGATACTCGGCTGCTTCGAGAACAACAATCCCACATCCGGGCTCGTCTTCTTCCTCAATCCCCCAAGCTCCCAGGCCGTCGCGGGGGTCTCGATCTTCATGGGGTTATTCGCCCTCATAGGCGCGTTGATAGCGCCGCAGATCAAGAGGCCGGGATGGCAGGTTTCCATTGCCATGATACCGGTGGGGGCAATCGCCTGGTTCGGGCTCGTCCAGGCCATGGGGCTGACGGGGATGGTCATAACCATGACGGACCTGGCAAGGATACTCGTCTACATGGTCTTCATGATAGGAGGCGCAACCATATTCAGCGTGTTCTGGGTCGCGACCAGCGGCATGGACGCGGGCTCCGTCGCGGACCAGATACACTCCACCGGCCTGCAGATCCCGGGATACAGGAGGGACATAAGGATAATCGAGAGGGTCCTGAACAGGTACATACCGGGACTGGCGGTGCTCGGGGGCGCCGCGATAGGCATCCTGGCGTCTTTCGCCGACTTCACGGGGGCCATAGGCAGCGGGACCGGGATCCTGCTCGCGACCATGATATCCTACCAGCTGTACCAGGAGATCACGGCTCAGCACCTGGATGAGTTGCATCCGGCTGTTAGGAGGATACTCGGGAGGTGATTGGTCATGAACGTGTTGATCACAGGCGTCCAGAACATGGTGAAGGACACCGTCGTCAAGCTGGCGATGGGGAAGATAAGCGGCAAGGTCAAGCTCAAGGCGCTCAGCTTCAGCGATTTCGTCGAGGATTACGAGGACCCGGCGCTCGAGATTCCCGTCCTGCATGACATCCAGCAGAAGCTCACCAAGAACATACAGATAAAGATGCTGGAGTCGAAGGCGGGGGAGCACCACATCATAAACGGGTACTGCACCGTGGATACCAGGCTGGGATACATACCCATAGTCACCAAGGAGAGCCTGGCTATATTCAGGCCTGACATGATAGCCCTGATCGAGGTCGATCCTACGGCCCTCGGCTCCAAGCTCAGGGACAGGGACAGGTTCCAGGAGCACAAGGCCGTCGAGAGGTCGTGCGCCCTGTTCTGCTCCGCCTGGTCGGGATCCGGGATCAGGATCATAAGGACAGGCCCCGAAGGCTCGAGGAAGGGCGCCGAGGAGCTGTCCGGGCTGCTCAAGGAAATGCTGGAGGGCAAATGACGGGGATAACGCCATTCATGGGAATAACGCTCGTATCGCTCGGCCTGTCCCTGCTGATAGCGGTGATATACAGGGTCCTGACGAAGCCCGACGAGGTTCGCAAGGCCAAGGACGACATGAAGTTCTACAAGAACAAGATGAGCGAGGCCCAGAAGGCCGGGGACAAGCAGAAGGCCAACGAGTATGCGAGCGAGATGATGAAGGCGAGCCAGTTACAGATGAGGCACAGCATGAAGCCTATGATGGCCACCATGGTGCTCTTCTTGTTCCTTCTTGGCTGGCTCAACGGGAATTACGGGGGCGTGAACGCGGATTTCGGCGAGAACCCGGACGCCGAGTTCGCATATGCCGGCACGGAGCATGACCTGAACTACCAGGCGCATGTTGAGGATGGAGCGAGCTTCACGATAGGCGTGGACTTCGACGACGACGGCCAGTTCTCCCAGGACGAGACGTTCGACAAGGGAGAGGTGTTCTCCTACGAAGGGGCGTTCTGGAGGGTGAACCCCGCCACGGAGGGGTTCCTCATGTTCGCGACGGAGAAGCCTGAAGCCGTGCATTTCGAGATGCTGGTGGCGCGGCTGCCGTTCGAGCTGCCCTTCCTGGGCTCCTACCTGACTTGGTTCTGGTGGTACATCTTCCTAAGCATTCCGGGGACGATGGTGTTCAGGAAGCTGCTGGGGGTGGAATAGCAAACTTTTAAATGAAAGCCCCAGTAAATTAATACAAGCCCATTAGACTGTTGATATTATCAGGTGATCATGATGCCAAGGCCAGCGCAGAGGTCGAGAAGCTTCAGGAAGAAGCCGGTGAACACGCCCGGAGGCAGGCAGACCATACACTACCTGAAGAAGGGACCCTGCATCGCCAGGTGCGCCGTGTGCAAGAGGCCCCTGCACGGGGTCCCGAGCGGCCTGCCCAGCGAGATGAGGAAGCTCAAGAAGACGAGCAAGAGGCCGGACAGGCCTTATGGAGGCAACATGTGCTCCGCATGCTCCAGGGAGACGGTGAAATCGAAGAACATAGCGAGGTGGGAGAATGATTGATGTAGGAAGGATATGCGTCAAGACGGCCGGCAGGGAAGCCGGCAAGTTCTGCATTGTCGTCGAGGTGCTTGAGGAGGGGTTCGTGACGGTGACGGGACCCCTTGCCGTGACCCACGTCAAGAGGAGAAGGTGCAACATAGACCACCTCGAGCCGACGCCCGAGGTCATCAAGATCAAGAAGGGGGCGAGCGACGACGAGATAATCGGCATCTACAAGCATGAGGGCATCTTCAAGAAGCTGGGCTCCGAGCCACCGAGCGAGAAGGAGCTCGAGGCGGCCAGGGAGAAGGAGAGGAAGAGGGCCTCGGAGAAGAAGAAGCCCAAGCCCAAGCCGGCCGAGCAACCGCCCGAAGAGAAGAAGCCGGAGCACAGGGCCGAGAAGAAAGAGAAGCATGAGAAGAAGCCCGAGCACAAGGAAAAGGCTCCCAAGAAGAAGCCCGAGCACAAGGAAAAGGCTCCCAAGAAGAAGCCCGAAAAGCACGCCTCCAAGAAGAAGCCCGAGAAAGCGCCCAAGAAGAAAGCGAAGAAGCCCAAGCACAAGTGATGACGTTTCTTAAAGGCTTCTCGAGGCCTGAATGACCTCCAGTTCGCTGACGCCGTCTATCGACCTGATTTTCTCTTCCAGTTCGTCCTGCTTTCCTCCGGCATCCGGTATCATCGCGGTGAGCCTTATCGCGCTGAGGCCGAAGCCGATGGGCTCCTCCTCGAGCCTCATGGGCTTAAGCTTCTGCAGCTCAAGCTTGACATGAGGCAGCTTGTCCGGCCCGCTCGGCAGTATCTTCAGCACGAGGATCACGTCACCCATAAGAATCACAGCCGCCGGTCAAGGCCCCTCGAAGCCGCATTTGCTGCACTTGTACTTGTTGACGAGCTTCCTGCACCTCTCGCACCTGATTATGTCGTCCTTGCCGCAGTCGGGGCAGGGGAACCTGACCCAGTAGCTCTCATTCTCCACCCTCTTGCCGCAAGAAACGCACCTAAGAGTCATATCCGGCCTCGATTTAATTTTAACTGTATATGTAAATAAAGTATATAAAAGTATGGGCCCGTGGCTCAGCTTGGATAGAGCGTTGGATTGCGGATCCAGAGGTCCCGGGTTCGAATCGCTTTCGCCAGCGATGGCGGACGTGAGGGATTCCCGGCGGGCTCATGCTTTTTTTTCTCAGCGCTGCCTTATGGCATCGATCTCATCTTCAGAAAGCCCGACCTCGGGCGGGAGCCCCTCTCCCTTCCTGAGCAAGAACCGCATTAAAGGCAGATAATCCCTGATCACAATCCTGCCCGAGACGTGCAGGTGCTCCCCGAGCTTGGCCGAGAGCGACTTGAGCATCGCCCTCTTGTGCTTTGTCTGACCCATCATCAGAATCCGGTAAGGCGGCTTGAACGGGACGAATCCGTGGTGGTCGTCCTTGAAGAGGGATATGCCGGACAGCATGTCCACCATGTACGCCTTGAACCTCCAGTTCTGCTGCCTTGACACCAGCGACCTGAACATGTCGGCCTTGGCGAGCAGCTCGTACCCGTCGGCGAGCGAGCCCTTGTCCTTGTAGGCCACTGCGAGGTTGCTCTCGAGCCACCAGAACACCTCGTCGGGATCCTTGTCAATCTCCCGGATCACCTTCCTGGACGCCTTGAGCGAGCCCGAGAAGAACAGCGTGGGCAGGACATCCGTTATGGTCCTCTGCCTCTCCCTGAACCCAAGGGATTCCAGGTCCTTCCCGGTCACCTTTTGCTTGCCGGTAGACAGGAGCTGGAAGTCAAGCACGGCCGACCGCATGTCCCCGCTCGCCCACCTGGCGAGGTCCTTCAGCACTTCGTCGTCGGCGCTCTTGCCCTCGAGCTTTGCCATTTCCTTGAGCCTCTTGGCTATGCTCGGGTATGGGACCCTGCTGAACTTGACGAGCCTGCAGTGCTGCCTGAGGGGGCGCAGCTTGGGCTTCCAGGGATCGTTCGCGATGAGTATCATGGGGAACTTCGAACTCTTTATGATCTTCAGCAGGCTGGGGGCGGCGCCCCTCTCATGCCCGCTGATCCCGTCGACCTCGTCTATGAGTATGAGCTTGCCCTCGTGGAACAGCGTGCGCTGCCTGCTGCTCTGCTCCAGCAGCCCCTCGAGGTCTTTGCCGGACCGGGTATCGCTGGCATTAACCTGGACCAGGGTCCAGTCCCTCTCCGAAGCCGCGATCTCCGCGAGCAGGGTCTTTCCCACCCCCGCGGGCCCGTGGAAAAGCAGGGCCTCGCCGGGGCGCCATCTGTTGAGGAAGTCGTACGTCTCGAATACCGCCTTCTTCTGGCCGACCAGTTCCTCTATCCTCTTCGGCTTGTGCTTGTCCGTCCACAGCATCATGCAAATCACGCCCATTCCGGCACAGGCCTCGCTGGGCCTGGCGTCTGATAGTTAATGGATAAAAGGATTATTAATATAGCTGCCCGCCAAAGAAATGACCATGGACGCAAGGCGCATGAAGAGGGCTTTGGCCTCACTGAAAATGATAAGGGGCATCATTTACAGGTTCGTGGTCAAGGCGCTGGCCAGCTCCGCCCTGACCTTCGCCTATACCTTCGGGATACTCTTCGCGGCCGTCTTCATGATCCAGTTCTTCCAGGGATGGCCCAGCGGGGTCGTGGAGGTCGAGCCCGTTTCGCTGCTTCTCATACCGGTCGCTGCGGCGATGGTCATGGTATGCCTGCGGTTCGCGCTCATGCGCAGGTATTCGAATATCAGCCCCTAGACCCGGATGAAGGAAACACGCCGTTCCAAGCTAATTTTCCCGCGTGAACAATATATATGATTCCCAGAAATGCGTTCAAGACCCGAAAAGGCTCGCCAGCGAATCGAACAGCTCGCTGAAGAAGGCCGGCAGGTCGAATTCGCTCTCCGTGAACAGGCCGGCGCCCACGCCCTCGAGGTCGGGGCTCCATTCGACTACGTTGACTACGACCTTCCCGATCGCAACGCTCGTGCCCGGGTCATCGCCAGCGGCCGGTGTTTCATCGGGAGGCCCTTCATAGGCAGCCGCCATGAGCGGAGCTACAAAAACCAGATACAATGATATCATGGCGGTGATCGCGATAGATGCCTGCTTCATGCTTAATCTTATTGAGGCATAAGCTAATAAAAACAACGCTTTTTCTTCGGCCGTTCTGCTACTTGGAGGCTTTCCTGCCACGGTTCAGGCTGTTCCAGACAAAGACCCAGAGGATAAGCATGAAGACCGTGAAAAGCAGCTTGATGTCGATCAGGGCCACCGCGATGCTCAGCTCCAGGGAGATGTCGGGGGCATTTGACCACACGTCACCCCAGTTATAAGCCTCGACCGAGAAATGCCAGATGAGATAGGCGAGGAACGGCAGCAGGAAGAGCATGATGCCCTTTCCCGGGTTCCTGTTGCGCCAGAAATGATACGCTGAGAGCGCCAGCCCTGCGACCACGGCGAGGGTGACCCCGATGACTGCCAGATTGGCCATGTTTATTTCAACGCTTGGCGGGTATTTATCCTTTGCCGGGGCCAATCGAAGAATTCCTCGATGATATGACCGACAACGACCGAAAGCTTTAAATATCTGTTGTTAGAAATATATAACATATTGTTAGAAAATATTAACATAATTTGAAAGATATGAATGATTGACATGAAGGACAAGACGAGGCTTTTCTGGATGAAGCTCTTCGGCGTGACCCTTATTGCGGTAATATTCGTTTTCCTCGCATCGCTCTTCATCGTCGAGTCAAGGGAGGGCGGCTTCGATACCATTCTGCTGATCACCCTCGTTCCGGCGGCCGCCATAATCTTCATACTGCTGGCGAACCTGAAAAGGCTGAGCAGGGGCGTCAAGTCAGGCCTTCCCATCGATGACGAGCTGTCGCAGAGGGTCAAGGAAAGGGCGGGATACCTGACGTGCCTGATCACGATCTATTTCGTCCTCGGGCTCATGTTCTATCATGGATTCCTGGTGGAGGATTTCGGATTCCCGGGCCTTGTCGTGCGGCATGCGATGATGGTCATACTGATATTCATTATCGCGGTTTTCGGTTTGGTCTGGTATTTAATCAACAGGAGGGGGATAAGATGAGCATATACATTCCTTATATCGCGATATCGTTGGTGGCGATAGCGATAGTCGCCTTTCTAGTGATATGGAAGTTCAGGCATTCCGGCCATATGCGCCGGGACACGGACTACAGGGCATTCTTCTGGATAGGGCTTGCGATGATGATATTCGGCGGCCCGGCCTTATGGCTGGCCGACAGCTTCTCCTATTCCGGAGTGTTCGGCGTGGGCCTCGTATTCTTCATCATGGGCCTTGCGAACAGGGACAAGTGGGGCAAGAAGAGGACGCTTAAGCCTGAAGCTGTCAGGAACAAGCTGATCGCGATTTTCGCCGGAGTGATCATGGTGGTTCTGGCGGGAATATACGCCTTCGCGTTATTCTTGTGAGATGGTTCCGGATGAGGACTAGGATCAAGGAGCTCAGGGCAAGGCACGACATGACACAGGAGGATTTGGCGAGAAAGGTCGGCGTCAGGAGGGAGACCATCCTCTTCCTGGAGAAGGGCAAGTACAATCCCTCCCTCAAGCTTGCCCATGATATTGCGAGGGCCCTTAAAAGCAAGATAGACGATGTCTTCATCTTCGATGAAGATTGATACTGCGAAGCACACGAAACCGGTCTTTGTAATCCGACCGATGTTGCACTTATATTTCCTCTTGTTGTTTGTTCATTATGAAAAAATCATGGAAATCAGTAAATTCGACTATCATGAAGTCTGACATCTTGGTAATCGTTTTAGATGCGAGATTCATTCGCGAAACCGTAAATAGCGAAATCATCGCAAAAATAAGAAAACAAAACAAGCCATATTTCTATGCTGTCACCAAGACCGACCTGGAGGACAATATTGACAAAAGCATCATCCCAAAGCCATATGTTCTGGTTTCAGCGACGAAGCACACCGGAAAATCAAACCTCAGGCAAAGGATACTCATAATCGGGGAAAGGAAATATGGAAAAAACCGCTCATTGAAAGTTGGTATACTAGGATACCCCAATGTGGGCAAATCATCGATCATCAACATGCTGAAGGGGAGAAAATCCGCTTCTACAAGCATAATTTCAGGGCACACCAAATCGGAACAAAATATTCGGACTGAAAGAAGAATACTTTTGGTCGATACTCCTGGTGTTATCCCCTATGGTGAAAGGGATAGATTGAAACATCTCCTCATAGGCTCAACCGATTTCGATAGAGTTGAAGACCCGGTCGACGCCTTGGAAGGCGTGATGAAAGAATATCCAGGTGCCATTGAAGAATATTTTGGAGTTGGTCCCGAAGATGACCGCAGTGAGACCATTGAAAAGATTGCCCTAAAGATGCATCTGTTGAAAAAGGGCGGACTACCTGACGTTCAGAGAGCTGCAAGAATGGTAATCAGGGAATTTCAGAAAGGCAAATTGAGATTATAATCTCTGTTTTCAACATTCATTACTACTTGCCGAAATCTAAATAAAATCTGAAATCAATTGCTGTTGCATTAAGAACGCACCTGATTAGAAGTCTCTTCTTTTCGCGAAGCATTCTTTGCAATATACAGCTCTGCCTTCTGTCGGTTTGAACGGAACTTCGCACTCTTTCTTACATTCCGCGCAGACTGCCTTGTGCATTTCTCTCGGACCAAAATCCCTTCTGGGGCCTCTGGATCCGCGATTGCCAAAATTTCCCATAATATCTCCTCCAATTGAGGCGTAAAGATAATTAACACCAGACGCCCATTGCTCCTTCTTGCAGTAATTGCTTTATAAGCTTTTCAGTAAGAAATCGTTTTATTCAAACCAATAGTCTTTGTGCACACCTCAAGTGACAGGCTTTGTTTTAAAAGTCTATCTTGTTTTAAACAAAGCCCCTGAAGTCTGGATGAGCGATAGATTTATATACTACAATGTATAAAGATATCATTGATAATGAACAAGAATGTACATTGCATTGGGTGTTTTGGATGCAGGAAGCAGAAGCTAGCGGGATAATTACCAAGTGGATTGAGAGGTACTACGAGGAGAAGCTCGACAGGAGGGAAAAGAGGAGCGGCCCCGGGGCTTATCTGGGTATGGCTAAGAAGGGCAGGCACGGCCTGCTCGCGTCGCAGCTGTACCTTAACTGAGGTGTCGACATGAGGAAGGACCCCCTTGAGATCATAGAGGAGATATTCGGCGCCCTGGAAAAGGGCAGGCCCTTCTCCATCAACGAGCTGTCCCAGGAGACGGGGATACACAACGTGACGATCAGGAAGTACATAAGGATAATCGAGACCGTCAGGAGGGAGCCGATCGTCGAGGTGATCAAGACCAGGCACTCAATAATTTTAAGGATCAGGGAGTAATATTAGTTAAGAATCCAGGTGATTTCCATGGGAAAGGAAGGTCATGAGATAAGCTTGAAGGTCGGGGAGCTGACCGACAGGACCGAGTCCGGAAGGGGGCTGGTCAGGATGGACAGCAAGAGCATGAGCGAGCTCGGGATCAGGGAGGGAGATATCGTCAGGCTCGAGGGGCAGAAGAGGACCGCAGCCATCGCCATCAGGGCTTATCCGGCGGATGCCGGCCTGAGCCTCATAAGGATGGACGGGATTACCAGGAGGAACGCCGGCATAGGGGTCGGCGAGACGATAAAGATCGAGAAGGCCGAGATCAAGGTCGCCAAGAGGGTCGTTATCGCCCCGGCCCAGAAGGGCATGAGGCTGCTCGTCAGCCCGGAACTCATGAGGAAGAACCTGCTGATGAGGCCCGTCATGAAGGGCGACATCATCACGCCTTCCCCTGTCGTGAAGAGAAGAGAAAGGAGGTCGCAAAGCCCCTTCGACGACATATTCAGCTCCTTCGGGATAGACATCGACAGCTTCGAGGATTTCTCCTTCACACCGATACCCAGCGAGACCAAGCTGGTCATAGGCTCCACGAGCCCGGACGGCGTTGTCAAGATCACTGACGAGACGGACATAGAGATAAACCCGGAGGCCATGGAGGTCGAGGACAGCGCCATACCAACCATGACCTACGAGGATATCGGAGGCCTGCATCCGGCGATCGAGAAGATAAGGGAGATGGTGGAGTTGCCTCTCAGGCACCCAGAGCTCTTCACCAGGCTTGGGATCGACCCCCCGAAGGGCGTCCTGCTGTACGGTCCGCCGGGAACCGGCAAGACCCTGCTGGCGAAGGCCGTGGCGAATGAGTCTGGGGCAAGCTTCTTCTCGATAGCCGGCCCGGAGATTATTTCGAAATGGTATGGCGGCTCCGAGGAGAACCTGAGGAAGATATTCGAGAACGCGGAGAAGAGCGCCCCGAGCATCATATTCATAGACGAGATCGACGCCATCGCCCCCAAGAGGGAGCAGGTGACCGGAGAGGTGGAGAGAAGGGTGGTCTCCCAACTCCTTTCGCTGATGGACGGGCTGAAGTCCAGGGGCAAGGTGATCGTCATCGCCGCCACAAACAGGCCGAACGCGATCGACCAGGCCCTGAGGAGGGGCGGCAGGTTCGACAGGGAGATCGAGATAGGCGTGCCCGACACGAGGGGCAGGAAGGAGATATTCCAGATACACACGAGGAACATGCCCTTCTCCGACGACGTTAACATAAACAGCCTCGCCAACAAGACATATGGCTTCGTCGGCGCCGACATAGAGGCGCTGGTCAAGGAAGCGGCGATGTCAGCCCTCAGGAGCAACCTGCCCAGCATATCCTGGAAGAAGACCGAGGAGCTGGACCCGAAGATGCTCGAGAAGCTCAAGGTGACCAAGGCGGACTTCGACAACGCCCTGAAGATGGTGGAGCCTTCCGCGATGAGGGAGGTCATGATCGAGATTCCCAACGTGAAATGGGAGGACGTCGGCGGGCTGGACGAGGTCAAGGAGTCGCTGCGTGAGATGATAGAGTGGCCGCTCAAGCACCCCAAGTCCTTCGAGAGGGTGGGCATAAGGCCCCCCGCGGGGATCCTGCTGTACGGGCCGCCGGGATGCGGGAAGACCATGATCGCCAAGGCCGTGGCCACCGAGGCGGGGGCCAACTTCATGTCGGTGAAGGGGCCCGAATGCCTGACAATGTGGGTGGGGGAGTCGGAGAGGAAGATCAGGGAGATATTCAAGAGGGCCAAGCAGGTCGCCCCCAGCATAATATTCTTCGACGAGATCGATTCGCTGGTCCCGAGGAGGGGCATGGAGTTCGGCTCGAGGGTCACCGAGAATATAGTATCACAGATACTGACAGAGATGTCGGGACTGGAGGAGATGCACAACGTGGTCGTCATCGCTGCAAGCGTTACAGAGGACACACCCATTTTAATCAAAGATAAATCCGGAAATATTAAGCTTCTTCCAATAGCGAATTTCGTAGATCCATACTACAAGACTGGTGAAGAGGGTATCGAGAAACAGATAGATGGTGTTCAGTGTCTTGGTTTTGAAGCTAGAAAAAACAAAAAAAATAACGGGCTGAGATTTGGAAAAAGCGCTTTTAAAAATGTTCGTGGTGTTTTCAGGCATAAAGTGGATGAGATATATGAAATAGAATATCTGGGAGGAAAAATCAGAACAACAGGAAACCATTCTGTGTTTATCAGGACAAACAGCGGTATACAAGCAAAACCTGTTTCAATGCTGAATCCCGGTGATTTCCTAGTAGATCTGCCTTACAAAGTAAGAAGTAACAATGGTGTGGAGATAAGAAATCATATGTTTGACTACAGGCCTTCTTTTGAAGTCCCAGTTTTTGAGAATGATATCGGTTTGGAAAGCATGCATAACTTTGCCCTGAGTTCTAATCTGCCCCAAACCAGCATAGCATCAGAGATAGGTGTTGCACAGACAACTGCTTCAAATTGGAAGAGAGGAATATGCGTTCCAAGGAAGATGAGTAAAAACTACTTCAAGCACAATTTTCCTGAGAATATCGCTCTTACCCCCGAATTTATGCGACTTTTTGGATATTATGCCGCTGAAGGATATGCGAGAAAAGAAGTAGATTTCTGTTTTGGAGAGAATGAGAAAAATCTCATGGACGATTTGAAGGCGATAATCAATAACGCCTTTGGTATCGAACCTGACAGAATTAGGCACACAACGGAAGGGGCAGTAAACTTGTGTTACCACTCGAAACCTCTGGCGGCGCTTTTAATGAAATATTGCGGAAAGGGGGCGAAAAACAAGCATATACCATCATTTTTGTTTGAAGCACCCAGAGAGTATTTCCTTGAGTTTTTGAGAGCTTATGTTGCTGGGGACGGGTATGTGGATAAGAACGGCAGAATACAAATAACATCCGTCAGTCAGCAATTGATTCTAGAAGTAAACTGGTTATGTAGAATGCACGGTATAAAATCACACATAAGTAAATTCGTAGCAAAGGAAGGCAGGGTCATTAACAATGGAAAACCTTTAAAACGAACAATCGCATACAGGCTTGGAATAGGCAAACACGCAAATCCATTCATAGACAAAACCAGTAATGCTGTTTCATATACTAAAAGGGCTGTGATTAAGAATATTAGGAAAATTCCATATAATGGATATGTTTATGATCTGTGCGGCTGCGAAAATGAAGCGTTCTTTGGGGGGGACAGCCCCATACTTCTACATAACACGAATCGTCCAGATATGCTGGATTCCGCCATACTGAGGCCGGGCAGGTTCGACAGGCAGGTCCTGGTGCCTTCCCCCGAGGACGACGCGAGGCGGGAGATATTCAAGGTCCACACCAAGAGCATGCCCTTAGGCAAGGACGTAAACCTGAAGAGCCTCGCCAAGGACACCGAGGGATACTCCGGGGCCGACATAGAGGCCGTGGTCAGGGAGGCCGGACTCAACGCCCTGAGGGAGGACTTCTCCGCGAAGATCGTCAAGAAGAAGCACTTCGACGAGGCTTTGCGGAAGGTCAGGCCGAGCATAGACGAGAGGGTCATCGACTACTACGAGAAGATGATGGACAGGATGAGGGCCAGGGCCTCGAAGCAGGAGAAGAAGAACGACACGGACTACGTCGGCTGAGCTGACCGATAAAGGAAAAAAGAAATAGCAGGGGAATCGGAATTCCCCGTGACCAATCCTTCAAAGATGTGTTCCTGCTGAGCAGTAAGGCTGTAGCGTCCTTATCGATACCGAGAATCCCGCTTTTCCGTAGTTGTCCATCCCTGTCGCCCTCGGGCCGAAAGCCTCGTCCTCCAATTCGACTACCAGAGGAACTCCCCTTTCAGCGATTCCCGTCTCTCTCATCGCTTGTGTCACTTTGCCCCAATCCACGCTACCCAGACCTGGTGCGGCGTGGTAGTAGAGTCCGGCTCCCCAATCGAATACTGGGTGGTCGTCCCTCACTAGCCCTGTTTCATAGTTCTCTGCCTTGAACGGCAGTGGTTCCAAATCCTTTGTCGCTTCGGGCCTGCGCCATTTCTCAAGCACATAGCCGTCCTTTGCGTGGACTTCGACTACCCTGTCTTGGAATTCCTTTATCGCTTTCACGTAATCTATTCCCTGCCATACCATGTGTGACGGATCCGGGTTCATGTACCATTCATCAAGAGCACTGAAAATCCTTCTCCAGTTGGCCGGGCAATACGCTACGTTGCCGACGACTTTGCCTTTCCTTCCCATCAGGCCTTCCATGATGCAGTTCTCGAAGTATACTTTCACGCCGTTATCGACCGCAGTCTTCTGCAGACCCGGGCCTATCTTCTCTATGAAGAATTTCAACGCCGCTTCCTCGTCCATGTCGATGTTCCTTCCCGGGAACGTCCCTATGTAATCCGCGCCTATCATCTTCCCTATCCTGCAGATCTTGCCGAAGTTGTCATGGAGTATTCGCCTTTCATCCGCATTCGCCGTGCTCATGTTCTCGAAGTATGCCAGGGAATGCGGCTTTATGCCTGCACTCGACAAGGCACCCTTCACCTCGCTGGCCCTGCTCTCATTGAAATCATCCAGGCTTCCCAGATGAGCCGCTACGAAAGCGTCTTCGCCTTTCCTCTGAGAACCGCCCAGTTCTGGTGGAGGCCATGCAGCGATGGAAAGTCTCTTATATCCGTGATTGGCTGACCACTGCGCAATCTCTGGTAGTTTAGCTCCGGTGCCAAAAGGTACCGTCAGAAGGCCTATTTCTATCTCGCCATCAAAAGCTGTATTCGCCATTTCATAACCCTCCTATATTTTAAGAATTTTCATTGATTCCTATATGGCATAAAGAAATAAATATGGGAGGCCCAAACCGATAACAAGGACTTATAAAGGTTTCCATTATTTGTATTACTGCCGAGGGAAAATTCCGATTACCTTTTATTTGGTATGTCCGCCGGATCATGCTTTCAGGGCCATGCATGCGGCGCCGAACGCATTCCCGTTCGGTTTCCCGAGGACGATATTCGGCATGGGTATGAAAAGCCTCTTCTTCATCTCCGCTTCCATGGAGTCCCGGAAGAACTCATAAGCCTTCGATATGCCCCCGCCCAGGACGATGATGTCTGGGTCCAGTATCAGGGCGATGTTCGTCATGGCGACGCCGAGCACCTTCCCGTACTCCTCCCAGACGAGCATGGCTTTCGCGTTCCCGTCCTTCGCGAGCCGGAAGGCATCATGGGGCTCCATCCCATTGCCGAGGTGTTTCCAGCTTAGCCTCCTGACCGAACGGGCAGAGGCGTACTCCTCGAAGCAGCCTATATTGCCGCAGCTGCATTTGGTGCCGTCGAACTCGATGGTCATGTGGCCGATCTCCCCCGCGAACGACCTGCCGCGATATACCCTGCCATCGATCACTATGCCGCTGCCGATCCCGGTCCCCAGCGTGATGGCAACCAGGTTCTTCTGCTTTCTTCTTACATGCTCCCCGAACGCCATGCAGTTCACGTCGTTGTCGACTAAAACCTTGGTCCCGTATCTCCGTGACAGCATGGACCTGAAGTCCACGGAATCCAGGAAAGGCAGGTTGGGGGATTTCATGACCACGCCGTCTTTGATGGCGCCCGGGACGGCTGCCCCTATGCAGCCCGGCTTGGGGGGCTTGCGGCCCCTGCAAAGCATATCGAGGCACTTGAAGACATTATCGATGATTGTCTTCTTGCTCAGCGCTGAAGGAGGAAGCGGCACGGTCACCCTCTTGACGATCCTCATGTCCCTGTCTATGCACACGCCATCTATATGGGTTCCGCCTATGTCAACCCCCAGGAAATACGTGATGACATCCACCTAATAAGATTTAAGCCATGTTCCGATATAAATGTCATGGCCGTAAAGCCAGAGAGGAATCCGGTCGTCGCGGGCATGTTCTACGATCTTGACCCGGGTCACCTCAGGGCCCAGGTCGGGGAGCTCTTCTCAGGCTTCAAGCCGGGGAAGGCATTCAAGATCGTCGTCTCACCCCATGCCGGATACGTGTATTCGGGCAAGACGGCGGCACATGCCGTTAGCGCCCTTGAGCGGAAGGGCAGCTACATCATCCTTGGGCCAAACCACTCCGGCCTCGGACCGGAGTTCTCAGTTATGAGTTCGGGTACTTGGAAGACACCATTGGGGGATTGCCGCATTGACGCCGGAATCGCCGGAAAGCTTAAGTCCTGCGGCTTCCTGACGGAGGACACGCTGGCCCATTCCCAGGAGCACAGCATAGAGGTGCAGCTCCCCTTCCTGCAGCACAGGTTCAAGGACTTCTCCTTCGTCCCGGTGTGCATAATGAACCTCGGATATTCTGCCAGTTTCGGGCGCAAATGCGAGGAACTCGGCAAGGCGGTCGCGGGGATAGTCGGGACGGGGGGGACCGGTGTCGTCGCGAGCAGCGATTTCTCCCATTACCTGCCGATCGAGCTGGCGGACCGGAAGGACGGCATGGCCATCGACATGATAATGAAGCTGGACCTGCGGGGCTTCCTGCGGATACTGGAAGAGGAGGACGCCAGCATCTGCGGCTTCGGGCCCATCTCGGTCGCGATGGCTGCGGCGAGAGAGCTGGGCCTCAAACCGCAACTCATAAACAAGTCGTCATCGGGGGATGAGACGGGGGATTACCGATCGGTCGTCACCTATTATGCGATCGGCTTCGGATGAGATTCAGAAACCCGATGGGGTCAGTACTTTTTCAATTCAGATTCCTTCAGGGCGTCCTCGACAAGCCTGTCCAGGTCAAGCCCGGCCTCCAGCTTCCTGATATCCTCGATCCTTCCCTTGGTCTCCGGATGCGGGGCCACGAGGAAGGAGCAGCAGTCGCTGTAGGGGAGGATGGAAAGCTCGTAAGTCCCGATATCCTTGGCGATGCTGACTATCTCCTCCTTGTTCCTGCCGATGAGGGGGGAGAACACGGGGAAGCCCGCCTTCTCGTATATCACGTTGAGGTTCTCCAGGGTCTGCGACGCGACCTGCCCGACGGAATCGCCGGTGACGAAGCCGAGGGCGCCCTCCCGCTGCGCTATCCTGTTCGCGATCGCGAACATGACCCTCCTGTACACTATCATCCTGTATCTCGCGGGTATGTGCATGATGATGCCCTTCTGCAGGTCCCCGAAAGGCACCATGTAGAGCTTGGTGCTCGGCTGGTATTCAGACAGGGCCTTGACTATCTTGTCGACCTTGTCCTTGACGATATCACGCTGTCCCGTCTGGTTATGGAAATGCACGAAAATGACAGAGCATCCCCTCCTGAACATCTCGAAGGCGGCGACCGGGCTGTCAATGCCCCCCGAGATGAGGGAGAGCAGCCTGCCGCTGGACGTTACCGGCAACCCTCCCAGCCCTCTGATCTTCTCAGTGTATACGAAGGCCCCCTGCTCGGTGACCTCGACGAAGAATGTCATATCGGGCTTGGACAGGTTCACCCGCCAGCCGTGCTTCTTCCCGATGAAATCCCCCAGGGCCTCGTTGATCTCCCTGCTCGTGAGCCTGAACCTCTTGTCCGACCTCATCGTGGAGATCGCGAACGTCTTCAGCTTCTCCTTTTTCGCGGCGGCGGCCAAGGACTTCTTGATGCCGGCCAGGTCCCGGCCAGCGCTGAGGGCGAAGGCGAAGTACGAAACCCCCGGGACCTTGAGCAGCCTTTCTCCGATTCCCTTAGCTTCCCGATTCCTTCCCAGGGATATGAGTATCCGGCCGTGCAGCCTGGAGACCTTGAGGCTGCCGAGGCCCTTGAGGGCCAGCCTGATGTTGGACACGAGCTTGTGCTCGAAGAAGCCCCTGTTCTTGCCCTTGAGCCCGATCTCCGAGTAATGCACGACTATGCAGTTCATAAATAGAAGATGTTGTATTGGTTTAATATTTTAATCACGTCATCATTGCCGGCATGCCTGTCGGATTCGGCTCGGCATCGCCTCATTTTCATTTGATTCCCAGTTTGTCCAGCGTGCCGCAGACCACGCAGACCGCCCGCTTGCTCGGCTCCCCGCACCGCCCGCAGACAGGGATCTTCCCGCCCGAATACCGTTTCTTCAGCATCGGCAGGATCTGCAGGAAATTCTGGATCAAGCTGGTCTTGGTCCCCTTGTAATCCTTGTCAATCCCATCAAGGTGCCTTGCCACGTACGCCCTGTATGAGAATTTCCGGTAGGGGCACCTCTTGTACAATACCTTGAAGCCCAGCAGTTTTGTGTAGGTGCTGGTCTCCAGCTCGGTGCAGAAGTACAGGGGCTTCACCCTCGGCACCAATCCCGGGTGCCGCCTGACCCCCGTGCTTGGGCCCATCCTAGCGGCAAGCTCCATCCCACCCTTGAACAGGTTCATCATGATGGTCTGGGCCTCGTCGTCAAGGTTGTGGCCGACCACGATCCTCGTCGCCCCGAGCTCCTTGGCGTACTTGTTCAGCAGCCTCCTCCTCAGGATGCCGCACAGCGCGCACTGGCTGATCTCCAGGCCCCTTTTACTGGCGATTCCCATGAGCTGCTCGATCGTGTGCCCGAACTCCTGCTCGAAGGATACAATGACGCAGTCTATGCCGTGCTCCTCGCAGAAGCCAACCATATCCTCAAGCTGCTTGTCCCTGTATCCCTTCACTCCCTCATCGATGCCAAGGGCGAATATTTTCTGGCCCCTCTTCTTGGCAAGCCTGCTGACGAGGTGGAGGACGGCAAGCGAATCCTTGCCGCCGCTGCACGCGACGCACAGCTTGTCATGCTTGCCGAAGAGCCCGTGCCGCCTGATGGTCTTGTAGACCTTCCTCTCGAAGTACCTGACGAAGCAATCCCTGCACAGCCCTCCCTGCTGCAGCTCGATGACCGATTTCCTCTTGCACAGTATGCATGCCATGCTATCCCCAAGACCACTATTCAATTTATTATATTAAAATAAAAGTAATGGTATCGGTATCGAGGAGCGGTATCGTGAAGTTGCAAGTCGGTTTCGGTGCTTGACATGCTTTATCTGGTTTGCGGCCTTCCCGGGACGGGGAAGACGACGGTTGCAAAGGAGTTGTCTTCACTGACAGGTGGGATCGTCCTTAGGACGGACGAGATTCGGAAGCAGCTGCTGTCCAATCCCCAGTACACCCCCGAAGAGAAAAGGCTCGTTTACGATGCGATGCTCAGGACGGCTGGATCCATGCTCAGGGCAGGGGCATTGGTGATTCTGGACGCGACCTTCCATCTCAGGAAAGAGAGGGAGGCCGCGAAGGATATGGCCGGGAAAGCCGGATCGGGGCATGTCATGATAGAGGTCAGGTGCGACGAGCGGACCGTCCGGGAGCACCTGAGGAAGAGGCGGGTCGGGGCCGACGAGAGCGACGCCGACTTCGGGGTCTACAAGAAGATAGAGCAAGAATGGGAACCCCTTAAGGGCGAACATCACGTCATCGACATCAGCGAAAAGAACTGGAGAAAAGACTTGAAGGGAATCGTGGTGAAGGGATGAAAGGCAGCTATGTCCTGCTCATCAAGCTGGGGAAAGCAAAGGGGATAAGGATCGGGCGCCTGGGCACACTTCCATTCAGGCCCGGATTCTACGCGTATGTCGGCTCCGCCCTGAACGGCCTTGAGGCAAGGATTGCCCGGCACCTGGGATCGCGCAAGAGGCTCTTCTGGCACATAGACTATCTCCTGCAAGAGGCGGAAGTGGCGGAGGTCTTCCGGATAGAGAGCGGGGAAAGGCTGGAATGCTCAATCTCGAAATCATTATCGCAAAGGTTGGAGCCGGTTCCGGGATTCGGCTCCTCGGACTGCGGTTGCGGCAGCCACCTCTTCTACTCCGGTGAGAAGGGGTTTATAAAGAATCGCATACTCGATGCCATGCCTGGCCTTGCGTGAGTGCAGGATTCTGGAATCTCGAGAAATCATCGAAGCATGTCGCTTATGAATTCCTCAAGCTCGAACCGAGCTGGATTGGTTGACACTGCACGAGCATACCCCAGAATGCTGCCTGGGGCAAAAACGTGTTCTGAATCGGGAAAATAATCTTCAATAAGCTTGCCATCCCCCAATTCCAAATTTTGAACCTTTCCATCCTATACGGGCATCAGATATACAAACTCCCTGTTGCATAGGTCACTCCCCTTGCGGGGATTGCTGCCTCCGATCTGGGCAGCGATGCCGGCGGGGTCCAGGCATTCCCCGAGCACCAACAATTCGTGAAAATAAAAATCATGCAAGGCGAGATGTATTCTCTGATTGTTGATGGTCGGAACACCGATTCCGGCGGCCGGGCCCCCAAGAATCTTGCCGAAATCGAAGGGTGCACCATCTCGTGTTATTTTCGAGTATTCGAATTCATACCTGGCGCCGCGCTTGAAATTAACATCACTAGTCCCTTCCAATATTATGGCCTTCCCGCCATCTACTGGGCGAAGCTTGATGTCGCCCTTGCCACCCCCTTCCGATTGCCCTTCCGAACGGAGACATGCGAATCACGTAACATCATATGTTTTCGGTTTATGTGTGTTACCTATGTTACATACTTGAAGCAAAGAAATAAAAACATTGAGGAGCAGTCTGAAGGAACTGAATGGTCAATGAAAAATGGATGAGAATAATCTCTGACCAGTTGCTCTCTTGATGCCGTTATCGGCGTAGAAAGACATGATTTTATAAAGCTATTTGCTACTTTTTAATAATGAAAAGAATAATTATCGATTTATCCAAGCTCCTTCCGGACATGACGCAGGAATACGCGAAGATCCTGAGTAGACTGATTGCTAACGGATTATATGAGACCCCACCAACTGTACACGGCGATAGACGGCGAAAGGCTCGATAATGTCCTGGAAAGTGGGACTTATAGGGATGACAAAAGGATATTCGCGTACACCATGATCTATGCGCACGACCATGTTGATATGGAATTTTTCAAGGACCCTAAGGTCACCAATAAGTTCATGGAAGACCTGACTAAATATGAAAACCCGGCCACCATCGTCTGGAATGGGACGCTTTTCATACCAGAGGCAGGGCATGAATACTATTTCAAAGACCCAGACGACAAGCTTGCGGCCATAGACGGGATAGCGGAACTCAAAATGAGATGATGGCGATTCCACCGAATCGGCGTTCACGTTCACACGGTGATTTGGAACTCATGGCCCTTGAGGATCTTCACTTCGCTCAGGCACCTCGGGCATCTCACGTCGTTGGGCTTGATGTCCGGGTCGCCCCTCCAGTCGCATGACAAGCATGCAATCTTGGCGGGGACGGCCTTTATCTTGAGCTTGGCGCCCTCGAGCCTGGTGTCCTTGGTGAGGTAATTGAAAAGACGCATGAACTCCTCGGGGCTGCCCCTGAGCTGCCCCAGCTTGATGCTGGCCTTCCTGAAGTTCCCCGACTTCAGCTGCGCTATGGTCTCATCGACCGGGTTTTCTTCCCTGAGGTTCTTGAATTCCATACTCCTATTTAATCACCAATATTTATAAAGCTTAACAAGATATTTCCTACTGCAGCGAAGCAAATATGAAGATATATGTTGGGAAAACAATACAGGCACGGTGGTTATGCATGAGCATGAATGTTGGTTTAGGATGGCAATACAGCGTGGATGTCGATGCGGGAAAAATCGACGTTTCCCCTTTCGTGTTCACATTTGCAGGAAGGATCGGACTGACCCGTGGCCAGGTGATCGGAACCGATATGCTCAAGTCGTATTCCAATCAGAATTTCTCTGACGTATATAGCAAGCAACTCTGCAACGGATGCGTCAGGGCACACCATGAAGGCAACACAATGCAGATTCAGGAGTTGCAGGACAAAGGGGTTGAAAATGTGAAAATTGTGGACATTTTCCCCACATACATAGAGTGACGATTCTAATTTATCTCTGCTTCGACAATAACATATTATATGATCGAGGACGGAGAGCCAGACGTTTCTGACGAAGCGGCGGCCGAGGGCGCGCATGAGGAAGCGGAAGCCGGCGAACCCGTCGGCCCAGTGGAAGCCCGGGTTTCCGGTGGAGGGGCGGAAGAGAAGGCATCCCCCGTTGTGAAGTCCGAGGCCGACATACTCAAGCTGATCAAGCAGGAGAATTCCTGGGAGCAGATCCTGTACGACGTGGTCGCGATACAGGACATGGACCCATGGAACCTGGACCTGCTGAT